>JBNKVT010000031.1:0-65594 GCA_050299335.1 Paracoccaceae bacterium
GACTTCTTCTTTTGCCGGAAGTGGCGGCAGATGGGTGGCAAGGTCTACGCGGCGCCGTGGCTGAAACTGGGCCACGTTGGCACCTACGTCTTTGAGGGAGATCTTCTGCGCCATGAGTAGAATGTGGCGCCTGATCGTGGACGAAGTCGAAAAATCGCTGTTTCAATCGGATATGAAGATCGCTGCACAATATGCATCGCTGGTTGTCGACGATGGCATCCGGGACCGGATTTACGGGGCTATCCACGCCGAACATGACACAAGTCGTGCCGCTGTCGCGTTTTTCAACAATGGTCAGGACGCCGGTGAGAGATTCCCGAAAATGCGAACGAGGTTCAACCGTGTCCAGTCCGAGCTAAATCAGATTCACACACTGCAGGTCGGGCTGCTGAGCAGTATCCGCAAATCAAAGAACACAGCGGATTCCGTGGCACTGATGCAATCGATGAATTGCATTGCGGCGGGGCTCGGTTGGACCGGCTAGTCAACTACAAAAAGGAGATCACGATGAATGCCCTGCAGCGAAACGAACAGTTTTTTTCGCAATCCCTGTCGTCCCGCGATCCGGAACTTTTCAAGGCAATTTCCGATGAACTTGGACGCCAGCGCGACGAAATCGAACTGATCGCATCAGAAAACATCGTTTCCGCTGCGGTGATGGAGGCCCAGGGCTCGGTCCTGACCAACAAATATGCCGAGGGCTATCCCGGGCGTCGCTATTATGGCGGCTGCCAGTGGGTGGACGTGGCCGAAGAGCTGGCAATCGAGCGGGCCTGCAAGCTGTTCGATGCGCGTTTCGCCAATGTGCAGGCGCATTCGGGGAGCCAGGCCAATCAGGCGGTGTTCATGGCGCTGATGCAGCCTGGCGACACCTTCCTGGGCATGGATCTCAGCGCCGGGGGCCACCTGACCCACGGCGCAAGGCCGAACCAGTCGGGCAAGTGGTTCAACTGCGTCTCCTACGGTGTGCGGCGCCAGGACAGTCAGCTGGATTATGACCAGATGGCGGAACTGGCCCATGAACACAAACCCAAGGTGATCATCGCCGGCGGCTCGGCCGTGCCGCGCCAGATCGATTTCCGCCGGTTCCGGGCAGTGGCTGACGAGGTCGGGGCCTACCTGATGGTCGACATGGCGCATTTCGCCGGTCTGGTGGCCGGCGGGGCGCATCCGAACCCGCTCGACCATGCCCATGTCGCGACCTCCACGACCCACAAGACGCTGCGCGGGCCTCGGGGCGGGCTGATCCTGACCAACGAAGAGGAACTGGCGAAAAAGTTCAACTCGGCGATCTTCCCCGGCCTGCAGGGCGGACCGCTGATGCATGTGATCGCCGCCAAGGCGGTGGCCTTCGGCGAGGCGTTGCGCCCCGAATTCGCCGATTACCAGCGGCAAGTGGTACGCAACGCCAAAGTGCTGGCCGATACGCTGATGCGCGGCGGGCTCGATATCGTCACCGGCGGGACGGATACGCATGTGATGCTGGTCGATCTGCGCCCCAAGGGCGTGAAGGGCAACGCGACCGAGAAGGCGCTGGGCCGGGCGCATATCACCTGCAACAAGAACGGCATTCCCTTCGACGACGAAAAGCCGACGATCACCTCCGGCATCCGTCTCGGGACCCCTGCCGGGACGACGCGCGGCTTCGGCGAGGACGAGTTCCGCGAGATCGGCGCGCTGATCGTCGAGGTGGTGGACGGGCTGGCCGCCAATGGCGAGGACGGCAATGGCGCGGTCGAGGCGGCGGTGAAGGAGAAGGTCGCCGGGCTCTGCGGCCGATTCCCGATTTATCCCGGTCTGTGAGGGTCGGTGCGTCACCCCGCGCCGCGCGGACCGACGCACCCTGAATGGGGCGGCAGTCCCCCTCTCCCCCTGGGAGAGGGGTTAGGGGAGAGGGCCTCCTGCGTCGGGCGCGCGCAGAAGGGATCCATGGCGCAAGCCCCCGGCTTTGGGTGCTGAATGAGCCAGTCTTCTCCTCCCCCCGTCCTTCTGTGGCTGCGGCGGGATTTCCGGTTGCATGACCATGAAGCGCTGACGGCGGCGGTCGACAGCGGTCGGCCGGTGATCCCGGTCTTCGTCCTCGATCCCGAAACGGAGGCGCTGGGGGCGGCGCCGAAATGGCGGCTGGAGGCCGCGATCCGGTGCTTTGCCGAGACTCTGGCTGGCAAGGGTCTGCGCCTGATCCTGCGGCGGGGGGACGCGCTGGAGGTGATGCGCAGGCTGATCGGGGAAACCGGCGCATCCGCCGTATTCTGGTCGCGTCTCTACGATGCCCGCGATGTCGCCCGGGACAACCGCATCAAGGCGGCCTTGAAGAAGGACGGTGCCGAGGCGCGCAGCTTTCGCGGCCATCTTCTCTTTGAGCCCTGGAAGGTGCGGACGGGACAGGACAGGCCCTATTCGGTCTACACGCCCTATTGGCGCAATGTCGCCGGAGGTGATGTTCCCCGGCCCCTGGACGTGCCGGGCGACATTCCCGGACCCGCCGACTGGCCTTCCTCCGACGCTCTTGAGGACTGGCGGCTCGGGGCGGCGATGCACCGGGGCGGCGGGATCGTGGCAAAACACGCGGCAATAGGCGAAGCGGCGGCTCTTGGCCGGCTGGACGTGTTCTCGGCCCATCGCCTGGCCGGATACGGCGCGGACCGCAACCGCCCGGACCTCGACGCCACATCGCGCCTCTCGGCGCATCTGACCTGGGGCGAGATTTCGCCGCGCTCCGTCTGGCATGCAACACTCAACGCCGAGGCGGCGGCCAAGCAAGGGGCCGAGAGCTTCCGCAAGGAACTGGTCTGGCGCGAATTCGCCTGGCATCTGATGTGGCACAGTCCGGATCTGGCCACAAGGAACTGGCGCGACGGCTGGGACAGGTTCCCTTGGCGCGGCGACAGCGACGCAGCCGAGCGCTGGCGGCGCGGGCTGACCGGGGTGGATGTCGTCGATGCCGGGATGCGCGAGCTGTACGTGACCGGAACCATGCACAACCGGATACGGATGATTGTCGCCTCCTATCTGACCAAGCACCTTCTGACCGATTGGCGGATCGGTCGGAAATGGTTCGAAGACACGCTCATCGACTGGGACCCGGCTTCGAACGCCATGGGCTGGCAATGGGTGGCGGGCAGCGGACCGGACGCGGCACCCTTCTTCCGGGTGTTCAACCCCGATACCCAGGCTGCGAAATTCGATCCCGACGGCACATATGTGCGGCACTATCTCGGCGGGGATGGCGCAGAGGAATTCCTGCGTGCGGTCCCGGACGGCTGGGGGATGAGCGCCGCGGATCCCCGGCCGGACCCGGTCGTATCGCTCGCCGAAGGACGGATGCGGGCGCTTGAGGCCTACAAGCGACTGTGAGGCGGTGGTGCGCGCCATTCTTGGTCGAAGGACTGCGCAGGACGCATGGGTTCTCGCAACCGACCACCATCGCCGTCCTTCCTGCAAGGCACCACCATCGCACCCTGTCCCAATCGCCCGCGGGGGCGGGCTCAGAAGTCTTGCGCCGTCAGGCGCTCCGCTTGGTGGAAAAAGACGCGGCGGGAAAGAAGGGAGCCCCCGGAGTACAGGGACCCCGGGGTGAAATCGTCAAGCAACTCTTGGGGTTAACGCAACTCTGGTCCCCTCACTCACACGTCACCACGATACTCCCCGGCACCACATCCCCCGAGGTGCCTAACTCGTACCACACCGACCACTGGCCCGCGCCGCAGCGGGCATCCAGCGCCGCCACCGTCAGCTCCGGCCCGCTCCCCTCGAGCGCGTCGAGCTCTCCGACCAGCCCGACCAGGGCCGTGCCGATCCGCCCCGGCTCCGGCATTTCCACCGCCGCCGCCGCCCGCCAGGCCTGAAACATCGCCAGGACGGTCAGAAGGATCAGAAAGATGATGACTTTCGCCGGTGAGCTTTCCATGACTGGTCTCTCCTTGCGCCTGTCCCGGAACAGCCCCCCGGCCCCCCCGCCGCGCATAGGGACTGACGCCTCAATGGCCGACACGGTTCAATATTTCTGTGAGAAACCCCACACAGACCGCTACGAAGTGACGTAGGGTCAGCCGTCAGGATCCGGGATCGAATTGGGCGCAGGGCGGTCGCCCCGCCTCAGCTCAGCGCTCCTTGCACGCCCTTGTCCCTGAGATAGGCGGACAGAACCGGGCGCACCGACTGGTTGCCCGAGCAGCGCGCCGTGTCGATCACCTGCCGCACTTCGCCGAGATCGACGCTGCGCAAGAGCAGCTTCACCGGCCCGACCGAGGCCGGGCGCATCGACAGGATGCGCAGGCCCATCGCCACGAAGGCCAGAGCCTCGATGGGTCGCCCCGCATCCTCGCCGCAGAAGGAGACATAGGTCTTGTGCCTGTCGCAGCGCTGCGCCACCTGTTCGATGAAGTTGAGATACGAGACGTTCAGCGTGTCATAGCGCCGCCGCACCCGCTCGTTCTCGCGGTCGGCGGCGAAGAAGAACTGCTTCAGGTCGTTGCCGCCGATGGAGATGAAATCGGCCAGCTCGAAGAACTGGTCCGGCGCGAAGGCGAGGCTGGGGGTTTCCAGCATCGCCCCGATCTCGATCTCGTCCGAGACCGGGTGGCCAAGGCGGCGTTCGCTTTCCATCACATGCAGGAAAATCTGCCGCGCGGTGCGGAACTCGTCGAACTGGGCGACGAAGGGGAACATCACCATCAGCTTGCGCCCCTCGGCGGCCCTGAGAAACGCCTGCAACTGCATCCTCAGGATACCCGGCCGGTCCAGCCCCACCCGTATCGCCCGCCAGCCGAGTGCCGGATTCGGTTCCACCTCGCGCTTCATGTAAGGCAGCACCTTGTCCGAGCCGATATCGAGGGTGCGGAAGGTCACCGGCAGCCCGCGGGCCGAATCAAGGATGCGCTTGTAGAGCGCCACCAGCTCGTGGCGTTTCGGCACCGAGCGGCGGATCAGGAATTGCAGTTCGGTCCGGTAAAGCCCCACGCCCTCGGCGCCCGAGCCCCTGAGGCTCGGCAGGTCGGCCATCAATCCGGCATTCATCAACAGGTTGACCCGCACCCCGTCCGTGGTCTCCGCCGGCAGATCACGGATCGCCGAATAGGCCTCCTGGGCCTGTTCCTGCATCTCCAGCTTGGCAGCGAAAGCCTCGACCACGTTCTCGGGCGGGCGGAGATGCACGACACCCTGATCGCCATCGACGAGGATCCGGTCACCATTGATGGCCTCGCGGGTGATCCTTTCGGCATGGATTACCAGAGGGATCGCCAGGGCCCGGGCGACGATGGCGGCATGGGACCCGACCGAGCCTTCCTCCAGCACCACACCTTTCAGCGCCCGTCCGTAATCCATCAGCTCGCCCGGCCCGATATTTCGCGCCACAAGCACCGCGTTTTCCGGGATGTCAGCCTCGGTAACGCCTTCGAACCCGGTCAGATGCCGCAACAGCCGGTTCGACAGATCGTCGAGATCGTGCAGCCGCTCGCGCAAATACGGGTCCTGCACCCGGCTCATCCGCGACCGGGTCGCGGTCTGTTCCTTTTCGACCGCCACCACGGCGGCCAGCCCGCTTTCGATCGAGGCTTCCATCCGCCGCACCCAGCCCTTGTCATGGGCGAACATGCGCCAGGCGTTCAGGACGTCACGATGATCGCCACCATCGGCGACGATATCGGAGGACAGCATCTCGTCGATCTCGCGCCGCAACGCCTCCAGCGCTTCGTGCAACCGCCTGGCCTCTTCTGCCGGATCGTCGGCCACCGGGTTCGAGACCACGATTTGCGGGTCATGGGTCAACACCACCCCGGCAGCGACCCCTTCCTGTCCGACCAGCCCGCGCACGAAGAATGGCAACTGGTGCGGGGCGGGGATATCGGTCTCGCCCGGCCCGGTGAAGGCGCCCAGTTCGGCCATCTCGGCCAGAACCATGGCGACGACTTCGAGGGCGTAGATCTCGTCATCTGTATAGTCGCGGGCAGCGCGGTTCTGGATGACCAGCACACCTTGCACCTCGCCAAGCCGCTGGATCGGCACCCCGAGGAAAGAGGCGTAGATTTCCTCGCCGGTCTCGGGAAAATATCGGAACCCGCGCTCGGACGGCGCGTCCGAGGTCTTGACCGCATCCGCCGTCGAGGCGATCCGCCCCACCAGACCCTCGCGCACCCGCATCCTTGTCTGATGCACCGCCTGCGGGTTCAGGCCGGTCGTCGCACTCAGTTCCAGCGTATCGTCATCGCGGCGCAGATAGATCGAGCAGACCTCGGCCACCAGCCCCTCGGCGACCAGCTGGGTCACCTTGTCAAGCCTCTCCTGCCCTTCGCCGATTTCGGCGAGACTGTCACGCAGCCGTTTGAGAAGGACGCGGCTTTCTACCGCCTGAGGCTCACCCATCGCACGCTTATGCCGCCTTTTCCAGCCCGAACGCGTCGTGTAGCGCCTGCACGGCCAGTTCCATGTATTTGCGGTCCACCAGCACCGAGACGCGGATTTCCGACGTCGTGATCACCTTGATGTTCACACCCTCAGCGGCCAGCGCCGAGAACATCTGCTGCGCCACCCCGGCATGGGACCGCATCCCGATGCCGACAATCGACACCTTGGCGACATTATCGACCACATCGATGCTCTGATATTCGTAGGCCCCGCCGTCATGCGCCCGCTCGATGGCTTGCCTGGCCTTGGCGACATCATCCACCGGGCAGGAGAAGGTCATGTCGGTCAGCCCGTCTTCGGAGATATTCTGGACGATCATGTCCACATTCACCCCGGCCTCGGCCAGCGGCCCGAAGATCGCGGCGGCCACGCCCGGCTTGTCGGCGACACCGAGCAGCGTGACCTTGGCCTCGTCGCGCGAATAGGCGACTCCCGAAACGACATTGCTTTCCACGATTTCCTCCTCATCACAGACGAGTGTTCCCGGCGCATCCGAGAACGTGCTTAGCACCTGAAGCGGCACTTTGTAACGCATTGCAAGCTCGACCGAGCGGGTTTGCAGCACTTTCGCCCCAAGTGACGCCAATTCGAGCATTTCCTCATAGGCGATCCTGTCCATCTTGCGCGCGCCCGAGGCAATGCGCGGGTCGGTGGTATAGATCCCGTCGACATCGGTATAGATGTCGCACCGGTCGGCCTGAAGGGCGGCGGCAAACGCCACCGCCGTCGTGTCCGACCCGCCGCGACCAAGCGTCGTCACCCGCCCCTCGGGGCTGACCCCCTGGAACCCGGCGATCACCGCCACATTCATCCCGTCGGCGAACTTCGCCTCCAGCTTGTCGGTATCGATCTCGGAAATCCGCGCCGCCCCATGTGCCGAGGTGGTCCGCACGGCCACCTGCCAGCCCTGCCACGACCGCGCATCGACGCCCATCTGCTGCAGGGTCAGCGCCATCAGCCCGGCGGTGACATTCTCGCCCGATGAGACCACGGCATCATATTCCCGCGCATCGTAAAGCGGAGAAATCTCGCGCACCCAGCCGACCAGCTTGTTGGTCTCGCCCGCCATCGCCGAGACGATCACGGTCACGGTATGACCCTTCTCGACCTCCCGCGCGACCTTCTTGGCGGCATGACTTATGCGTTCGAGATCGGCGACGGAGGTTCCGCCGAATTTCATCACCAGATGCGACATGGAAACCGGGCTCTTCGACCAAAGGACAATTCGGGGCTTCTCTTAGGCGAGAGGACGGCGGGGGGCAAGAGAGAGGCTGATGGTGATTAAATGAAACCGGGCGGCTCGGGTGGACTGGCCCAACCCCCCTCCCCCGGCCCTTCCCCCTGACAGGGAGGGGAGTCGCATATGAAACTATGGTGTCCTTCGCGTTCATTTTGCCCGCCCTGATCCTGCACCTTCCGGAAACCTGCCCTGCCCTGCCGGGACTTCGAAATGAGGGCCAAGCCAGACCCAGGGTGGGCGCTGTCCGGACCCCTCTGCGGACCACTTTATGGCGCAGTCGCTTCCGAGCGGGCCGCTCTCAGCACGTGTCAGCAACGCGCCCGCCCCTCGGATGGGTCGGGCTTGGCCCGGTGCTGGTCGCACCGTGCGGGTGTGGTGCGGGGAGGGATGGGGACGGAGGGGCTATGGATTTGGGGCGGGATTGGGGGTTGGCTCGAATGGAGAAACCGAACCTCAGGCGGGTTTCCCGAGACAGGTGACCCAAATGCATTTGCCCTCCAGTGACAGGGGGAGGGGAGTCAGGTCCGTGCCAGTTGGCGACGTCGGGTCGATGCCCCATGTCCAGGCAGCACTCTTGAGCCCGTCAGCGTAGGTTTTGTGTAGGACAGCAATATCTGTAAGATCGGTTCGGGGCATGGTGAAGTTCCATGCAAAAGGAGAAGCCGTTGCCAGGCTATGTTTTACCGGCCGAAGTCAAGAATGCCATCGAGGCTGTTCCGGCTCCGGAGCGTAAAGTGCTGCTGCGCCTCCGCAGCCTCATCCTCGACACCTGGACCGCCACCGGCATCGACGCCCCGCTCATTGAGACCCTGAAATGGGGGCAGCCGGCCTATCTGCCGGGGCGCAAGGGGATCGGGACGACGCTCCGGTTGGGGGTGGCCAAGACCGGAGAGGCGGCGCTGTTCGTGCATTGCCAGACGACGCTGATCGACGAGTTGCACGAGATGTTCCCCGGGACGTTCCGCACGGTAGGCAACCGGTCAGTGCTGTTTCGGGCGGACGAAGGGGTTCAGGACGACAAGCTGGGCCAGTTCATGTTGCGCGCCCTGACCTATCACCGGAAATTGCCGCGCTGACGCAGTGTAAGGGGACCGTTCGAAGTAAAAATTTGTTGCAGACATTGATTCCGGACTAAGCGCTCCCATCTTAATGTTAATAGCATTCACATTGAGTGCCTCTCTATGAAGGAGATCGGACAATGAGCGATACGACACAGACGGAAGTAACCTCGACGGAGAGCAAGCAGACCTGGCTTCGCGGCCTCTTCATGCTGCTCTTCATCATCCTATTCGGCATCGCCGAGACAGTGCTGGCCCTGATGGCGGTGGTCCAGTTCTTCTGGCTGCTCTTCGCCAAGGAGCCCAACGCCTTCCTGCGGGATTTCGGTGCCTCGCTGGGCCGCTGGATGCGCGATGTGGCCAATTTCCAGACCGGCGGGACGGAGGAGAAACCGTTTCCGTGGAAAAACTGGCCGTCCGCGCAGGACTGATTGGCAGAGCCGCGAAGGTAAGATGGATGCGGAGCACCCATCTTACCCCCTAGTCGGATAAATTCGATCCGACGCGGCATGGGCCAGCAATCAGAGACCTAATCCGGCAGTTTCACAAGCTTGGCGATCTTGGCCTTGCGGGCGCGGCTGCGGCGGGTCGCATCCGCGCCCCATTTGCTCTCGCTTTCGCGGCTCGCCTGCAGATGTTCGATAAGAACCGGCCCATAGGTCCGGGGATATTTGCGGTCGAAGATATAGCACAGATTGTGCGGCAGGCGCTGGAACCGGAAAGCGCCATCCGCCGCGGCCTCGCTCTTGTCCACCACCTGGCGCAGCGACTGCTGGTCCCACAGTTTCGGGTTCGCCGCCTGATGACGGGCCCATGCCTCGATCAGGGTCCGGGCCCCCGGCGTGTCGCCCACCCAGATCGTCCCGCTGGCCATGGTGCCATTGGCCATGATCGTCGCCGCCATATCACCGTCATAAAGCGACAGATACGGCCAGGGATCGGCATGGATCACCGCATCCACATCGACATAAAGCAACGGCCCCGACAGCCGCCGCCGCGCATCGGCGATGATCCGCGGTTTCATGGCGCAGTTCGCCACCCAGTCGTCCCTTGACGGCACCACCTGCAGATCGACGGGCAGGCCGAGACGTTCCACCGATTTCAGGAACCGTGCCGCCTCCGCCCGGTAGAGCGGGTCGTCTGTGTGGAAGGCGACAATGGTACCGCGCTCGCCTTTTATATCGGTCGGGGCAATTCCCGCCTTCGCCAGCACCTCGTCAAAGGGCGGATAGCCCCAGTCGGTGGCCACGGTCTCGATCTCGGGGAAAAGCGCTATCTGCCGACGGGTCCGTTCCAACCGCCCGGGTGCCGTCCAGGAGGGGGCCTCCGGGACTTCCACCGGACGAACCCCATTGAGCGCGATGTTCAGGGCTTCGGGGATCGGAGCGGTATGAAACTCCGAAAACGGTCTGTCCAGCGGCAATCCGGTGGCCTTCGTCAGCGTCCCGCGCAGCGCCTCGGGGTCGCGCACCAGATCCTCGTATTTCACGAAACTGACCCGCGCATCCGGCTCTTCCCGCAGCCTGGCCAGCTCCACAAAACTGTCGGCCAGCCCAGGGTTGGTAAAGGATTTTTCGGATCCCTTGATGAAAAACTGGTAGTCCCAGCCCTGAAAGAACTGGTGCGGTACGGCGGCATGCATGGACGAGACCAGGCTGCGCGGGTCCCGCAGGCAGGCGAGAAACCACAGGTCCCGTTCGTCTCCCAACGTCTCGGTGATCTGCGGGATCGACAGAAGATCGAGGGGCCGCTTGGTGACGATGAACGGATGCGCCGCGTCCACCGTGGCAACGGCGCGCCGCTCCCGGTCGGGCGCGTGGATGCGCTTTCCGGCCGAGGCCCTGACCATGTTGTAAAGCAGAGTGGTGCCGCTGCGCGAGCAACCGCAGATCACCAGATGCTTCTGCCTGCCATGCCTGGCCAGCCCCACCCGTTTCTTCAAGTTGCGCCACCACGACATGGATATCTGCTCCGCTCCTGCGGCGCGCACGTTACTCCTGCGGAATGACCCTCAGGTTAAGCTCGCGCAGCTGCTCGTTGGTCGGCTCGTTCGGAGCCCCCATCATCAGGTCCTCGGCGCGCTGGTTCATCGGGAACATGATGACCTCGCGGATGTTTTCCTCATTGGCCAGCAGCATCACGCAACGGTCGATGCCGACAGCACAGCCGCCATGGGGCGGGGCGCCGTAGCGGAAGGCGTTGAGCATGCCGGGGAAGCGTTTCTCGACCTCTTCGCGGGGATAGCCCGCGATCTCGAAAGCCTTGAGCATGAGCTCGGGCGAGTGGTTGCGGATCGCGCCCGAGATCAACTCGTAGCCGTTGCAGGCGAGGTCGTACTGGAAGCCCCGCGCCTTGAGCGGGTCTTCCAGCGCCGCCATGCCGCCTTGCGGCATCGAGAACGGGTTGTGGTCGAAATCGATTTTGCCGGTCTCGGGGTCCTTCTGGAAGATCGGGAAATCGACGATCCAGGCGAACTCGAACCGGTCTTCCTTGGTCAGCCCCAGTTCCTTGCCGATTTCGGTGCGGGCACGTCCGGCGACGGCCTCGAAACTGGCAGGCTTGCCGCCGAGGAAGAACGCCGCATCGCCGATGCCGAGGCCGAGTTGCTGGCGGATCGCCTCGGTGCGCTCGGGGCCGATGTTCTTGGCGAGGGGGCCGGCGGCCTCAATGCCTTCACCCTGATCGCGCCAGAAAATATACCCCATCCCCGGAAGCCCTTCCTTCTGGGCGAAGGAATTCATCCGGTCGCAGAATTTCCGGCTCCCGCCGCCGGGGGCGGGGATGGCGCGGATTTCGGTGCCGTCCTGTTCGAGGATCTTGGCGAAGATGGCGAAGCCGGACCCGGCGAAATGCTCGGAGACCACCTGCATCTCGATCGGGTTGCGCAGGTCGGGCTTGTCGGTGCCGTATTTCAGCATCGAGTCCTTGTAGGGAATGCGGGGCCAGTCTTTCGACACCTCGCGCCCGCCGCCGAATTCCTCGAAGATCGAGGTGAGGACCGGCTCCATGACGGCGAAGATGTCGTCCTGAGTTACAAAACTCATCTCCATGTCGAGCTGGTAGAAATCGGTGGGGCTGCGGTCGGCGCGGGGGTCCTCGTCGCGGAAGCAGGGGGCGATCTGGAAATACTTGTCGAAGCCCGAGACCATGATCAGCTGCTTGAACTGCTGGGGGGCCTGCGGCAGGGCGTAGAACTTGCCGGGATGGAGGCGGCTCGGCACCAGGAAGTCGCGGGCGCCCTCGGGGGACGAGGCGGTGATGATCGGCGTCTGGAACTCGGTGAAACCTTTGTCCCACATCGCCTTGCGCATGGCGGCGACCACCTTGGAGCGCAGCATGATGTTGTTGTGCAGTTTCTCGCGGCGGAGGTCGAGGAAACGGTATTTCAGGCGGGTTTCTTCAGGGTACGTGGTTTCGCTAAACACGGGCAGCGGCAACTCTTCGGAAGGGCCAAGCACTTCGATGTCGCGAATGAACACTTCTATTTCGCCGGTTGGCAGTTTCGAGTTGATTGTATCAGGCGTGCGGGCCTTCACCTCGCCGTCGATGCGGATACACCATTCCGAACGAACTTCCTCGACTTTGCTGAAAACCTCGGAATCCGGATCACAAAAGATCTGTGTAATTCCATAATGGTCCCGGAGCTGAATGAACTGTAGCCCCCCCAAATCGTAGACACGGTATGCCCAACCCGAAAGGCGAACCGTCTCGCCGACATTAGCTTTGGTCAGGTCAGCGCAAGTGTGAGACCGATAGGCGTGCATTGAATTTCCTCATGCAGAAGTCAGGCGCCGATACACTCTGCCCCGCCCCGGATGTCAAGGCTTGGCACCGGGGGCGCGGGGTTATATGGTGGCCCGTATGAACGATAATACAACCATGAAGAAAATAAGGATCGGGAGATGAAAGTTCTCTTTATCGGCGGCACGGGTCAGATTTCGCATTCCTGTGTGCATGAGGCTGTGAAGCGCGGGATCGAGGTGACGGTGTTCAACCGTGGCTCGACCGATGACGGGCTGCCCGATGGGGTGCGACGCATCCGGGGCGAGATGAATGACGCGACTTATAACGCGCTCGGAAACGAGAATTTCGACGTGGTCTGCCAGTTCATCGCCTTCAAGCCCGATCAGATCGAGAAGGATATCGCGGTGTTTGCCGGGCGGACGCCGCAGTATGTGTTCATCTCCTCAGCCTCTGCCTACCTCAAACCGGTCCGCGCCACGCCGATCACCGAGGACGTGCCGCTCATCAACCCGCATTGGCAATACTCCCGCGACAAGGCCGCCTGCGAGGCGGTTCTGACCGGGCAGGAGGCGCTGGCCTACACGATTGTCCGGCCCAGCCACACGGTGCGCAACCGTCTGCCGATGGCGATTGGCGACTCAGGCACCTGCATCCACCGCATCCGCGCCGGCAAGCCGCTGGTGGTGCATGGGGACGGGACAACCTTCTGGACGGTAACGCGGACAGAGGATTTCGCGGTGCCCTTCGTGGGGCTGTTCGGCAAGGATGCCGCCCTGGGCGAGGCCTTCCACATCACCTCGGACCGCGCCTTCACCTTCGACGATATCCACGAGACGGTGGGACGGCTTCTGGGCCACGAAGTCACCAACGTGCATGTGCCCTCCGAGGTCCTCGCCCGCTACAATCCGGATTGGGAGGGCGGGCTTCTGGGCGACAAGAGCCACTCGCTGCATTTCGACAATTCCAAGGTCAAATCCGTGGCTGGAGATTTTGCCTGTGTGCCCACGCTGGCGGAAGTGCTGGCGGGACCGGTTTCCTTTGCCGATACTTTCACGCCGGACCCGGAACTAGATGCGCTGTTCGACCGGATCGTTGCCGATATCGGATCGCTGCCGCGTTAGGGTGTTTCGGGGCGCCACGGAGCCAACCGCTGCCTCCCGCCCAATCCAGACCCAACCACGGGCCTTACCCACTGCGCGCCGAAGGGACCTTTCTCCCCTTGTCAGGAGGAACGCCCGGGGGAGGGTTGCGGTGACCGTCGGGCACAGCGACGCGTCACCAGGCCGGACCGGGCGAGATTGACTTGGCTCCGGGGCTCGGGGACAGTCGGAGCCGATGCCGCAGAACGGAGCCCCCATGCTGGCCGGAACCGACGCGCTGATGAAATCCATCGACGCCGCCAGGGACGATCTGGTGGCGCTGACCCGCGACCTGATCCGGTTCCCGACCGTCAACCCGCCGGGTCAGTATTACCGCGCCATCTGCGTCTACCTCTCCGACCGACTTGAAAAGCGGGGCTTCGAGGTGCAGCTGCTCAGGGCCGAAGGCGCGCGGGGTGACAGCGACCGCTATCCGCGCTGGAACCTGATCGCGCGGCGCGAAGGGGCACGGGGCGGGGATTGCGTGCATTTCAACTCCCATATCGATGTCGTCGAGGTCGGCGAAGGCTGGAGCGTCGATCCCTTCGAGGGGCTGGTCCGCGACGGGCGGGTCTATGGGCGCGGCGCCTGCGACATGAAAGGCGGGCTGGCGGCCTCGGTGATCGCGGCGGAGGCGTTCGTAGACACCTTCCCGGATTTCTCGGGCGCGGTCGAAATCTCCGCCTCCGCCGATGAGGAGACCGGCGGTTATGGCGGCGTGGCCTGGCTGGCGGAACAGGGGATCTTTGCGCCGGACCGGGTGGATCATGTCATCATCCCCGAACCGTTGAACAAGAACCGTATCTGTCTTGGCCATCGCGGCGTCTGGTGGGCCGAGATCGAGGCCAAGGGGCGGATCGGCCACGGCTCGATGCCGTTTCTGGGTGACAGTGCCATCGACCATATGGGTGCCGTGTTGGCCGAGATCGAAACCGTTTTGCGCCCGGCACTCGCCGCAAGACGCACCGGGATGCCGGTGGTCCCCGAAGGCGCGCGGTCCTCGACGCTGAACATCAACTCGATCCATGGCGGGCAGGCCGAGCTGGCGGCGGACTTCACCGGCTTCCCGGCCCCGGTGGTCGCCGACAGCTGCCGGATCGTCATCGACCGGCGCTTCCTGATCGAGGAGAAACTCGACGCGGTGAAGGCGGAAATCGCGTCGCTGCTGGAAACCGTGAGGGCCCGGCGGCCGTCCTTCCGGTATGAGATCCGCGACATGCACGAGGTCGTCCCGTCGATGACCGGCGAAGGCGCGCCGGTCGTGCAGGCCACCGCGCGGGCGATTGCCGAGGTGCTGGGAGAGCATCCCGATTACGTGGTCTCGCCGGGAACCTATGACCAGAAGCATATCGACCGGATCGGGCGGATGAAGAACTGCATCGCCTATGGGCCCGGCATCCTCGATCTCGCGCATCAGCCGGATGAATGGGTGGGGGTCGGCGATATGGTTGACGCGGCGAAGGTGATGGGGCTGGTGCTGGCGGGGTTGCTTGCAGGCGTGTGAGGTGGGGAGGCTTGGCAAGACGAGCCCTGTCGGGGATAGTCGCCTCTCCCGGACGGTTCCGGTTGGAAAGCGGTTTTCGGGGCGGCCCGGACTGGATAGAGTGCACGGCGGACGCAGCAAGGGACGCACCGGGCTTTGGAAAAGCAACAGAAATACCACCTGATCCGCCGGCTGATGGCCGATGCCTGGCCGCGGAACAAGTTCCGCTTTGCCGCCGCCATTTCCTGCATGGTCCTCGGTGCCGTAACCACCGGGGCGGCGGCCTGGATCATGAAGGATGTGGTCAACGAGATATTCGTCGACCGGAACAAGGCGATGATCCTGCCGATCTCGCTGTTCATCGTCACGGTCTATCTCCTGAAGGGCGCGGCGGCCTATGGCAGTTCGGTGATCATGACCAAGATAGGCACCGGCGTGGTGGCCGACATGCAAAGGCGCATCGTCGACAAGATCCTCAGCCATGACCTGCAATTCCATGACCGCAACACCATTGGCCAGCTGACCTCGCGGCTGGCCAATAACGCCGGTTCGGCGCGGGATATCGTCAAGACCGTGGCGACCTCGGCGGTGCGCGACCTCTTGTCGGTGATCGCCCTGGTGACGGTGATGGTGATGCAGGACTGGCGGCTGGCTCTGGTGACGCTGGCGATCGGCCCGCCGCTGGTCATCGGGGTGGCGATCCTGGTGCGCAAGGTCAGGAAAATCGCGCGGCAATCGTTCAATCTCGTCGGCGAGATGGTGCAGACCATGAACGAGATGCTGCGGGGGATAAGGGTGGTCAAGACCTTCACTCTCGAAGAGCGGATGCGCGCAGACCTCCACAACGCCATTCGCCGGGTGGAGGCGCGGGCCAACAAGACCGAACGGATCAAGGCGATCTCGTCGCCCCTGATGGAGGGGCTGGGCGGGGTCTCGATCGGGCTGATCATCATGGTCGGCGGCTATTCGGTGATCGGGGGCGGCAGCGACCCGGGCGCGTTCTTTGCCTTCATCACCGCCTTCATGATGGCCTATGACCCCACCAAGCGGCTGGCGCAGTTCAATATCAAGCTGCAGACCAATCTTGTGGGTGTGCAGATGCTCTACGAACTCATCGACGAACCGCCATCGGAAATCGAGACCGGAGAGGCGGAGGATTTCGAGGTCACCGATGGCGGGATCGTGCTGGAGGACGTGAGCTTTTCCTATGACGATGTGCTGACCATCGAAGAGATGTCCTTCGTGGCCGAACCGGGCAAGGTCACGGCGCTGGTGGGTCCCTCGGGGGGTGGGAAATCGACGGTCTTTGCGCTGATCAACCGGTTCTATGACGTCGATGACGGCTCGATCCGGGTCGACGGGCGGGATATCCGCGACATGAGCGTGGGGTCTCTGCGCAAGGCGATCTCGATGGTAAATCAGGACACGTTCCTGTTCTCGGGCACGATCCGCGACAATATCCTCGTCGGCAAGCCCGAAGCGAGCGCGGCCGAGCTGGAGGCGGCGGCGGCGGCGGCGAATGTCACCGAGTTCGTCTCGGAAATGCCCGACGGGTTCGATACGGTGATTGGCGAGGGGGGGCTACGCCTGTCCGGTGGTCAAAGGCAGCGGGTGGCCATCGCGCGGGCGATCCTGAAGGATGCGCCGATCCTGCTGCTGGACGAGGCGACCTCGGCGCTGGATACCGAAAGCGAGGCCAAGGTGCAGGAGGCGCTCGAGCATCTGCGCGAGGGCCGGACGGCGCTGGTGATCGCGCATCGGTTGTCGACGGTGCGGAATGCCGACCGGATCGTGGTGATCAAGGACGGCCAGGTTGTGGAAACCGGGACCCATGACGAATTGCTGGCGGAATCGGGACTGTTCCGCACGCTCTACGATCTCCAGTTCGCGGAAAGGGAAACCGCCTGAGAAAGCGGCCTGTCGCTCCGGATCGGGCTGCGCGATGGACCCAGCCCAACGCCCACCTGCAATGATGCCTCCCGCCACCTCCATCCCACCCCGCTCGCCGGGACGCCGCTCAGCCTCCGCACGGTGCGACCAGCACCGGGCCGCGCCCGACCCAGGGTGGGCGCTGTCCGGACCCCTCTGCTACATCGCTTTATGGCGCAGTCGCATCCGAGCGGGCCGCTCTCAGCATGTGTCAGCAACGCGCCCGCCCCTCGGGTGGGTCGGGCGCGGCCCGGTGCTGGTCGCACCGTGCAAGGTTCTGAGCGGCGAGGAATCGGGATGGCAGATCCTACATTGTAGCTGGGCGTTGGGCTGGTTCCGTGAGACCCTGAAACGCCCTAATAGTCCTTCTCGAAATAGATCCCCAGCGACGAATCTCCGACGGAGTCAAACGACCCCCGTGCCCGGAGGCTTTCAGAGAGATCATAGACGACCGAGCTGCGGCCGCTGCCATCCGAGCGGGTTTCCAGTTCGAGGTAGATCTCGTCGCTGACATACTTGCCCGCGGCCACGCCCGCATTGCCGCTCTCGTCGGTGGTGATATCGAGATTGTCGAAGCCAAGCTGCGACCGCAACCGGTCGGTCACACCCGGGCGCCCGCCATTGCGCAACGAGGCCGCCGCCGTGGCCAGCCTTGCGGCCTGCAGCGCCGAAAGCTCATCCAACCGCTGGTTGAAGAGCAAGAGCGCCAGCACTTCGTCCTCCGGCAGCTCGGGCGTGGACTCGAAACGGACTTCCGGCTCGGGCAACCGGCCCGCAACCACGAGCGAGACCTGGTATTCGCCCACCTGGCTCAAAGTTCGGAACAGCACATTCGGCTGCAGATTGCCTTCGAAATCCGCCCGTCCCTCAACGAAATCCAGCCGCTTGCCAAGGATGGCGATCCGGCCCCGGAGCAGGTTGAAGCCACCCACGGGCCGCACATCGTCCAGCGCACCCCTCAGGCGCAGACTGCCGCCAAGCTCGGTATCAAGACCCCAGCCCCGGATGAAGATCCGGTTGGGAGACTCGATCCGGATATCGAGACCGACCGACGGCCCGCCGCTGCCTTCATCGCGCCTCGGCGACGTCTCCTCGACCCGCGCCAGGGTCATGCGGACCGCTTGGGGCGGCTGGCGGTGGCGCACGTCCAACAGTGTGCCTGCCGTCACCGAAAAGCTTTCGGGAATGACGATATTCGTCCCGTCGAGCGTGATCTCCCCGGCGATGAGCGGCCCCCTGGCGAGCGGCCCGGTTACGGTGAGGCGGCCATCCAGCTCGGTGGCGATATACCCGGCCTGGACGATCTTGGCGTTGACCAGTCGGATGGCCAGATCGGCCGGAAGGCCGCTTGAAGGGTCGAGGCCGATCGATCCCGAGGCCGAAATCCTGCCTCCGGCGCTGAACCGGCCCCGGGCTTCGGCAATGTCGAGACGGGTGCCCGTCAGGCTGGCGGTGGTGGAGATGTTCTCGATGCGAATGTTCTGCAGCGGCAGGACAAAGGCCGCATTTTCCGTCGCAAGACTGCCGGAATAGACCGGCGATGACAGCCGCCCCGAGACCCGCGCCGACAGGCTGAGATCGCCCGACAGCTGGATCGCCTGTCGGGCAAGGGCCGGGTTGGCCAGCGCCAGCGGCACCGTGCCATTTGCCGCAATGTTCAGGCCGGGCCCGCCAAGCGGCACGGTTCCCGAGGCTCCGAGCGACAGGCCCGAGGGGCCGGTGACCCGGGCGGTGTCAAGCCGGACGGTCTGACCAGTGAGATTGCCCGAAACTTCGGCGCTCAGCGCCGGGATACCGTTCTGCTGCAGCGGCCCGGCGGTCAGACCGCCACCCGAGATGCTGAAACGCGCCGCGATATCGTCGAGCGGGCCGGTCACCCAGGCTTCGCCCGTTACCGTCCCGGCCAGCCCCTCATCCCGGGCCAGGGGACGCAGCACCTGCATCGGAAACCGCTTGAGCGCAATCTCGAGATCGGCTTCGGCCCCGCCGCCAGGCAGCGGCACGATACCGTCAATCCGCGCATCGATCCCGTCGGCGGAGGTCAGCGCGGCGGTAAGATCGACGATGTCACGGGCGCTGTCGGTCCGACCCGCGGCCCGAAGCGACAGCGGCGGCAGGCCGGTGGCTGCAAGCGGCGCGACGGTGAAATCGGCGATCTCAAGCCGGAAATCCGCCTCGGGGTCGGCGCGCGTGCCGGTCACCTGGGCGGTGCCGTCGATCTGCCCGCCGGCGGCAAAGTCGGGATTGACGGCATTGACGATGGAGACCGGCAGCGCCCTTGCCGTAAAATCCAGCGCCAGGGTCTCGCCGATCACGCCGGAAAGCGTCAGCGATCCCGCGCCGATGGCCATGTCCAGCGGCGACAGCGCGATGGTGTCGCCGGTGATTTCCAGCGCGGGCCTGCTCTGCAGCTCGGCCCGAATGTCGCCCTGTTCCAGAAACAGCGTCCTAAGCACCAGCCGGAGACCCGGATCGAGCCGCGCCAGATCGCCACTGACCTCGGCATGGGTGCCGTTTTCCAGATCGGCCTCTGCGGTGACCGACATCGTCTCTTCGATACGGGTCGCGGTCGCGGTCAGGCTGCGCGCCCGGAATCCGCCCAGAATTGCATCCGAAAGGGTCGCGGTGCCGTCAGCGAGCGGCAGGCCGAACAGATCGTGGATCGTGGCATCGATCTCGCCCGAACCAAGGCGGATGTCGCCATAGGTGAAATCGGCAATCTCGGCGCCGAGCCGCAGGTTCTGTCGGCCGGAAACCGGTTGAAGCTCGACCCGCGCGAAGGCGGCGCCGCCCGCATCGACCAGCGCCAGCGACGCGGCCGGGGCGATATCCGGCGCCCGGAGGTCAAGATCGCCGGTCAGAAGCCCCGAGGCGGCACGCTCGATCCCGCCGGTCATCGACAGACCGTCGGTGATCAGGCTGAATTCCCGCAATGCCATCGCCTCGCGGGTCAACGCGATCTCGCCGCTTAGCGCGGTCTGCGCCCCGTCGAGAATGCCCGAGCCGCTCACCTGCCCCACAAGATCGCGATTGGGCTGCAAGAGCCCCTCATATACCAGCCGCGTCGCCCGCAATTGCCGCCCCCGAAGCCGCATGTCGGCGGCAAGGATGACCGCGTCCAGCGTAATCCCGTCGGCTGCCCCGCCCGTCGCCGCGGCCTCCAGGCTGACCGGCCCGCCCGGCTCCCCGGTCAGCAGACCGATATCGGCCAGCCGCGCCTTCAGGGCGATATCGGTCGCGGCCAGGGCATAGCGGCCATCGGCATGGACCTGCAAAAGATCGTTCTCGAGCCGGAAGTCGCGCGCGGCAAACCCTGTCCGGTCGCGCACCAACCCGCCGGTCAGGGTCGCGGTTCCGGCAAGCAGCGGGTTGATGGTCGCATCGCCGATGCCGAGCCCGGTGGCGGCCCCGTCGAAATCCAGATCGAAGCCGCCGGTCAGCATCCGCACCTGCCCACGCGCCTCGATGTCGATCTGCCCGGTCAGGTCACGCCCGCCGAGACCGGAAAAGGGCGACAGATCGGCGATACGGGCGGCGAGCGTGCCATCGAAGGACCCGCCTTCGACCGTACCGTCGAGGCCAAGCTCGATACCGTTGCCGCGTATCCCGGCCTCGGTGATGGTCAGGGGTCCGGCCTCGGTCCAGGCGATCCCGGCGGCGAGTTCGATCCGTTCGCCGATCGCCTCCCGCGCTTCCGGATCGGGCAGTTGCAGACCGTCCACCAGCCCGCCGATTGTGCCGCTGATACGGCGGGTTCCGGGTGCGCCGGTCAGATCGGCGGTGCCGCTATAGTCGAGCCGCGCCGAGGTGACGGCCGTCGCGCCCGAGATCAGCCCGCTGAGGGCAATTTCGGCGCGCCAGGTCCCGTTCCGCCCAAGATCGACCGCCAGGGTTCCGCTTTGCAGCGTCGTGTCGCCGCCTGGGACCGGCAACAAGGTCGGATCGCCGTCAGGGCTGCCGATGCTGCCATTGAGGGTGAAATGCTCCGGCAGTCCCGTCGCGTCGATCTCGCCCTGACCGGTCAGTTGCATCGCGGCACTTGAGACCAGAAGCGCGTCCAACCTGAACCCGCCGGCCCGGGGGATGCCGCCACGGGCCGAGACGAGGCTGTCCCCGGCAAAGAACCCGCGATAGGCCGCCGGAACCAGCGGGCTGATATCACCCGAAATGGCCAGTTCGAAGCCGCGCTCGCTGGCGGTATCGCGCAGCCGGGCATTGCCCGAGACCAGCCGGACTTCATCGGCGGCGAGGCTCAGTTCGGCGGCGAAATCCGACAAGGGCCCGGACCCTGACAGGTGCAGGTCGATGGCGGGCCGACCCTCGATATTCAGGCTCTCGGCGATGACGCCGCCTCTGGGCTCCTGAAGGTCGAGATCGAGGGACAGGTCCTCGGTCTCGTTGGCAAAGGAGGCCTGGAGGGCCAGGCGACCCTCCTGCGCATCGAGGCGGTTCATCGTCAGGTCGGCATCCAGCGTTCCGTCCTCAAGGATCAGTGTGGCCTGCAGGTCGACAACCGCCGCGCGCCCCATGACCGGCTCCGCAATCTCGATCCTTTCGACGGCGGCACGGCCGATTCGCACCGCGACCGGCAGGTCGGGGAGAGTGAAACCGCCCTCCGCCGCGTCCGGCAGGGTCGCTGGTGCGGCGGCAGTTTCGGGGGCTATCGGAGGGCGCGAGACAACGACACGTCCCACCGACAGTTCGTCGACCAGCAGACGACCGCGCAAGAGCGCGGTGCGGGTCCATTCGATGGCGACATTCTCCAGTTCCAGCCAGGTGCCCGACGGATCGGAGACGGTGATGCGTTCGATGGTGGCCTTGCTGGACAGCGCCCCGGTGACGCCGACAAACCGGATCTGGCGCGTATCCGAGGACAGGGCGTCCTCGATCAGGCCGATCACGAAACCATTGTCGGCCTCGTCGGTCGCCGGGACCTCCTGGGCGGCGACCGGCAAGGGCAATGCAAGCAGGAATATCAGGACAAAACGCAGCATCAGAAAGCCTGCCCGATACCGATATAATAGGCAAAACCCGGATCGCCCGGCATCGGGTCGAGCGGCACCGCGACATCGAAACGGATCGGGCCAATACCGGTATAATAGCGCAGCCCGAGACCGGCGCCGATCCTGAGATCGCCGTCCGAGCCCGGAACCTCTCTGAGGCTGACATAGCCACCATCGGCAAAGCCCACGATGCCGATCGTGTCGGTGAACTGGTGGCGAAGCTCACCCGACATCAGCAGCAGCGACCGGCCGCCCTCGATATCGCCTCCGATACCGACGCCGATGCCCCGATAGGGATAGCCGCGCACGGATCCGCCGCCACCGGTATAGAACAGAAGGCTATCCGGGATTTCGTCACTCACTCCGCCGATGATGGACCCGGCCACCAGCCGCCCGGCCAGGACCGTGCCGAGCGTCTCGCCGAAAGCGAAATAGCCGCGCAGGTCGATCTCGGTCTTCAGGGCAGTGTTCCCAAGGACGAATTCGTGGAAGGGCCGTGCCTCGCCACTGAGGAAATAGCCGCGCCGCGGGTCGGTGGAATCGTCGCGGCGGTCCAGCGTGGCTCTCGCGACGAGCGACAGCGTGCTGAAGGAACTGGTCCCGCCGTCATCGGTGATCTGCGTTCTGGCCGCCTCGACCCGGAGCGCGCCGTCAAGCTCGGGGCTGAAAATGTGGGTCAGCCCGGCCGAATAGGCCGCCGACCGCTCGCGGTAATGCTCCAGATCATCCTGAAGCAAGGTGAATCCGGTGGTGAAATTCGTGTCGGGGGTGATCACCCCGGGCTTCAGAAAGCTGACGCTGAACTCGTAATCGTAGTCCACGGGCTGCTCGCCGGTTTGAATACCGTCCGCCCGCGCGTCGAAACGCAGGCGCTCGGCGCGTCCGAAAAGATTGCGGTGCAGCCAGAACGCCTCCAGCCCCAGCCCGTCGACGGAGGAAAACGCCGCCCCGCCACCGATCCGGCGCGGTTTTCGGTCCGTCACGGTGACCTCCAGCGGATAGGCCCCGTCCGGGCCGACCTCCTCGGGCTCGCGGACCCGCACGGAGTTGAAGACCCCAAGCCGGCTCAACCGGTCGCGCATCCGCCGGACCTGGTCGGGATCGTAAGGCGTTCCCGGCTCGATTTGGGCCATGCGGCGCAGGAACACCGGATCGACGGTCTTCGAGCCGGTGACAGATACGCCGCTGATCCGCGCTGCCGGGCCTGGGTCAAAGATGATCGTCGCGTCCAGACGGTTGGTGTCGTGATCGGCAATCAGTTCCTGGTCGCCAATGCGGGCGCGCGGATGCCCGGCATGGCGCCAGTTTTCGATCTCGGCGGCGGCGACGTCGCTTATCAGGGTGCCGTGGGCTGGCTGACCCGCTGCGAACTGCCTGGCGAGGGTAAGATCGGAAAGGCTGCGACGCTGGCCATTCTCGGGTGCCGCATTGACAATTTCGGTCCTGCCGAAACGAAACAATGGCCCCGGTTCGACGGTGATATCGACGAGGACATTCTGCGGCAGATCGGCGATCAGATCCATCCCGGCCGCCTCGCGCCCACCGATCCGGATGCTGATCGCCCCGGAATAATAGCCTTCCGCATAGAGCGCCGAGAGAATGGTCCGGTAGTCGCCTCGGGCCCGCGCGATCAGCCCGGCCGCTCCCGGAGCTGGCTGGTCGGCACCGCTGACCGTTGCCGAGACCTCCGCGATCAGATCCCGCAGGTCTTCCGGAGCCGGGCCGGAGAAACTCAGTCTCGCCCGATAGTCAAAAGGATCAATGATGTCGATCGCCTGCGCGTCTTCGTCACCTTCCAGGAACTTGATCCCGAACAACTCGAAAGCCTGCGCCGCGCCGGCGGCGCCGAGCCAGCAGGCGGCACAGATCAACAGATTTCTGAACAAGACCAAGCTGCCCCCGGGGAACGATGCACTTCCGCTGCCTATACTTGTCATTGGCACGCGGATTCGCAAACCCAAACGCTTCGGCGAGACGCAAGGTTCCGCTGACACAGCGTTTCGAGAAGAACCAGAGACATCGCGCATCACGTTTCGAGTTCGAGGCAGGGCCGAGGGGCAGCGAACAATGGTTCAGGTATTTCTCGAAACACTGCAGGTCCCATGAACCCTTGCACGGCCTCCCGGCGCTGCTGCATTTCTGCGCTTCACGGAACCAGCCCCAACCTCCCGCCCTCCCCATCGCACGCCGCTCCGCTCCGGTACGGGCGCGACCAGCACCTGTCCGCGACTGTCTCAGGCGCTTTGCGCTTTCACGGCCGAAACGCGCCCCCAGGGCGTTTCCGGAGCGTTTCCGGAGCGTTTCAGGAACGCTGTTCACCCCCGGGGCAGGCGCGTTTCTGCCACAGGCGGCGAACCGCCCACCATGATGTGACCGCGCCATAGGGCAATGTGGAAGCACGGCCCGGACAGCGCCCGTCCTGCGCCGCGTCTTGCCCTCTTCTTCGAGCCTGGGCCGCGTGATCCCGGAATTTGAAATTGCCAGGTCACGGCGCGACCGATGCGCGTGTTCAAAGATGCGGATCTGCAAATTCCATTTGCGATCTTCCCACCCAGCCACGGGATGCGTCGGAGGTGGGTGCGCGGTGCGCCCGGCATAGCGGAAAATGCCATGTCGCCGCGCATTCGCAGATTGTGCGGCAACGGGCCGCCCTGCCGGGCCACCGCAAACCGGATGGGATGGCGGGCGTGTACCCCGCGAGACCCGCTACCCCGCGACCAGGCCGAGGCTCTCCAGCTTCAGAATCACCTGGTGCGCGCAATTATCGACATCGGTTCCCTCGGTATCCAGCCGCAGCTCGGGATCTTCCGGAACATCGTAAGGATCTGAAATCCCGGTGAATTCCTTGATCTTGCCTTCGCGGGCCAGCTTGTAAAGGCCCTTGCGGTCGCGGCGCTCGCATTCCTCGATCGAGGTGGCGACATGAACCTCGACAAAGGTCCCGTACTGCTCGATCTCTTCGCGGACGGCGCGGCGGGTGGTGGCATAGGGCGCGATGGGCGCGCAGATCGCGATGCCGCCGTTCTTGGTGATTTCCGAGGCGACATAACCGATGCGGCGGATGTTGAGGTCGCGGTGTTCCTTGGAAAAGCCCAGCTCCGAGGACAGGTTTTTCCGCACGATATCACCGTCGAGAAGCGTCACCGGCCGCCCGCCCTGTTCCATCAGCTTGACCATCAGAGCGTTGGCGATGGTCGATTTGCCCGAGCCCGAGAAGCCGGTGAAGAACACCGTGAACCCCTGTTTCGACCGCGCTGGACGGGTGCGGCGCAGCTCGGCGACCACCTCGGGATAGGAGAACCAGTCCGGGATTTCCAGGCCCTCGGCCAGGCGGCGGCGCAGTTCGGTGCCGGAGATGTTGAGGACGGTGACGCCCTCCTCGATCTCGTCGGCGGGCTCGTACTGGGCGCGTTCCTGGACATAGACCATGTGTTTGAACGGCACCATCTCGATGCCCATCTCGTCCTGATACTGCTTGAACATATCCTGCGCGTCATAGGGCCCGTAGAAATCATCACCCTTCGAATTCTTGCCCGGCCCGGCATGATCGCGCCCGACGATGAAATGGGTGCAGCCGTGGTTCTTGCGGATGAGCCCGTGCCAGACCGCCTCGCGCGGGCCGGCCATGCGCATGGCGAGGTTCAGAAGGCTGAGATTGGTGGTCGAGGACGGGTATTTGTCCAGCACCGCCTCGTAACAGCGCACGCGGGTGAAATGGTCGATATCGCCGGGCTTGGTAAGGCCGACGATTGGGTGGATCAAGAGGTTGGCCTGCGCCTCCTTGGCCGCCCGGAAGGTCAGTTCCTGATGGGCGCGGTGCAGGGGGTTGCGGGTCTGGAAGGCGACGACCCTCCGCCAGCCCAGCTTGCGGAACATCGCGCGCAGCTCGTTCGGGGTGTCGCGGCGGCCGCGATAGTCGTAATGCACCGGCTGCTGGATGCCGGTGACCGGCCCGCCCAGATAGACAGGACCGGCATGGTTATGCAGGTAATTGACCGCCGGATGGGCAGGATCGTCCGACCCGAACACCTTTTCCGCCTCGCGCGCCTTGTCCGGGATCCACTTGTCCGACACCGACAGGATGGCAAGGATCACGCCTTCCTGGTCGCGGAGCGCGATATCCTGACCCGGCTCGATCCCGTCGGCGAATTTCTGGCTGACATCCAGCGTGATCGGCATCGGCCAGAGCGCCCCGTCGCTCAGCCGCATGGTCTCGACCACCGAATCGTAGTCGGCCTGCCCAAGGAACCCCTTCAGCGGATTGAAGCCGCCATTCATCAACAGCTCCAGATCGCAGATCTGGCGCGGGCTCAGGTCCCAGGACGGCAGGTCGCCGGCCTCGTGCTTGAGTTTCTCGGCGCTGTCGTAAGAGACAAAGAGTTCCGGGATCGGCATGGTGTTCTGAGCGGTCATGGGAGTTCTTCCGGCTGATCGAATGTTGCAGCGAGCGTGTGCCTAGCAGCGTTGGGTTGGATGGTCAAAGGCCAATATGGGACCGGCGTCCCGACCTTCGAATATGTGCCGGGCGGTTCTGGCGCAGCAAGGTAAATGCAGGATTAAGAAAAGCCGAAACCCAAAAAGAAAAGAGCGGACCTGAGCCCGCTCTTTCCACATAACTGATCCGGTTGGATCAGAAGGTCATAGCCAGACCCATGTCGGCCTGCAGGAAGTCGTCGTCGACACCGTCGATGGCCACGTTGGCAACACCGGCCTTGGCAACAAGACCGCCACCGAGGTCATAGGACGCACCCAGACCGTAGACGTCGGCTTCGATGAAGCCATCACCCGCATCAACCATGCGGTAGTAAGCGGCAACGTCGAGGTCACCCGCATCGTAGCTCACGCTGACGGCGAGATCATCAACCTCCTGGTCGGTCGAGTAAGCAACATCGAAGCCAAAGGCACCGAAGCCAACACCGAGCGATGCAGCGATCAGTCCATCAGGGTCATAGCCAAGCGAACCACCGGCGAGGTCGAAGAGTTTGGCAATGTCGAAGCTCGCGGTCTCGGTGTCGTCATAACCGATGCCGAAGTCGATGGTGGTACCACCGAAGTCGCCGCTGTAGCTGGCGCCAATGGCATAGCCGTCGATTTCACCTTCGGTCGACAGCGAGAAGCCGAAGCTGTCGAAATCATAGTCGTAGCGGATGCGCGGACCCGACTGCGAACCACGGTTGATCTCGTGCACGTCGCCGAGGCCGGTCAGGCTGATCGCAGTAACGTTCGAAACACGCTTCTTGACGGCGGAATCGGTGTCACCGAACGTAACGGTACCGAAGGATCCCGACACGAAAACGTCACCACCGGTCGAAACGTGACCGGACATGTCGTCTGAGAAATCATCCGGGAAGATGATGTCGTCGAGTTCGCTCGCGAACGGCTGTTCGCCGCCCTGGTCGGTACCACCACCAGCATTGTCAGCGCGGATGTTGGCGCCGAAGGTGAGGCCGCTGTCCGAGGTGCCGGAAAGCGCGAACTTCACGCGAACGCGAGAAGTGCCGTCGATGTCATCATCATCGGCAAGACCGAAGAAATCGCTCTGATAGAACAGGCCGAGGCGAGCTTCGCCCGATACTTCAACGTCGGCAAGCGCGGCGCCTGCAACGCTGGATGCAACAAGCGCGGTCGTTGCAAAGAGAACTTTTTTCATTGTTTCCCTCAATTCTGGTTTACTTAGGTGCACCTCTTTCCAGGAACACCCGGATTGAGTACGGGTCTAATTGACAACATTGTATCTGCGGGTCAAGCGGATGGCCCGGAGCCACCAGTTAGCGCCCGTGATTGATGCACCTTGGCAACAGTCGCTGGCCGTAGCCGATTTCCGCAATCTACTTGAGGACTGCCCCCCTAGCCGCTAGACAGTCCCCCAGTCCAGATTTACCGCCGGAGCCGGTCGCAATGTCCCGTGTCAGATTTCCCGCCCTGATCGCCCTCGCTTCGGTGGCCCTGTCAGCCTGCAGTCAGGACAGCGACTACGCCAACCAGCCGCCGCCCGAGGAAGAGCGCGAGACGATCTGGGATCTGTTCTCGTCCAATGACGACCCCGACCGCACCGTCAACGTCAACCGCTATCTCTGGAACGCCTCGCTCGAGGTGCTCTCCTTCCTGCCCATCCAGTCGATCGACCCGTTTTCCGGTGTGATTTCAACGGATTGGGGCCGGGTTCAGGGGGCTTCGTCCCCCTATCGCGCCACGGTCTACGTGAACTCCGCCGCCCTCGATGCGTCCTCGCTGAAAGTGGCGGTGTTCCGGCAGGCAGGCGGGCGGTCGGTGCCGGTCTCGGACGAGGTGGCGGACCGGATCGAGGATTCGATTCTGACCCGCGCGCGCCAGATCTGGATCGAGGAACGCGAGTAGCCCGGACTGGGGCTTTCGGGAACAGCCTTCCCGGTGGTCAGGTACAAGATGGAAACCGGATTTCAGGAACGCCGAGACATGTCGAGATACAACGCCCGGGTGGTCGAACCGAAATGGCAGAAGGCCTGGGACGAGGTCGGAATCTTCCGCACGACCCGCGATGTTTCACGACCGAAATATTATGTGTTGGAAATGTTCCCCTATCCGTCGGGGCGCATCCATATCGGGCATACCAGAAACTACACGATGGGCGACGTCGTGGCGCGCTACAAGACCGCCTCGGGCTTCAACGTTCTCCACCCGATGGGCTTCGACGCCTTCGGTCTGCCGGCCGAGAACGCCGCCATGGAAAAGGGCATCCATCCCGGCACCTGGACCTACCAGAACATCGCCGACATGCGCGAACAGCTGGCGCCGCTTGGCTACACCCATGACTGGAGCCGGTCCTTCGCCACCTGCGACCCCGAATATTACGGCCAGCAGCAGGCCCTGTTCCTCGATTTCCTCGAAGCCGGTCTGGTCTACCGCAAGAACGCCGTCGTGAACTGGGACCCGGTCGACATGACCGTCCTTGCCAACGAGCAGGTGGTGGACGGCAAGGGCTGGCGCTCCGGCGTGCCGGTGGAGCGGCGCGAGCTGACCCAGTGGTTCTTCCGCATCTCGGACTATTCCGAGGAACTGCTCGACGCGCTCGACGGTCTCAAGGACTGGCCCGAGAAGGTCCGCACCATGCAGGCCAACTGGATCGGCAAGTCCCGCGGCCTGCAATTCGCCTTCGACCTCAAGGGCGGGCCCGAGGGCCATGACAAGCTGGAAGTCTACACCACCCGCCCCGACACCTTGATGGGGGCCAGCTTCGCCGCCATATCGCCCGACCACCCGCTGGCCAAGGCGCTGGAGGCCGACAACCCCGACCTCGCCGCCTTCAACGCCGAATGCCGCGCCATCGGCACCTCCGAGGAAGCGCTGGAAAAGGCCGAGAAACGCGGCTTCGACACCGGGCTCACCGTTGTCCACCCGCTCGACCCCAATTGGGAACTCCCGGTCTGGGTGGCGAATTTCATCCTGATGGATTACGGCACCGGTGCGATCTTCGGCTGCCCGGCCCACGACCAGCGCGACCTCGACTTCGTTCGCAAATACGGCCTGCCCGTCCTCGACGTCTATATGCCAATGGACGGCGGCACCCCGGTCGAGAACGAGGCCTTCGTCCCGCCCAAGACCGAACCCGTCCGCTATATCCGCAATTTCGCCGGCGACGAAATTCAAAACGGCGAGGCCGCCATCGACGCCGCCATCGCTCATGCCGAGACCAACGGCTACGGGCAGGGCGTCACCAAATATCGCCTGCGCGATTGGGGCCTGTCGCGCCAGCGCTTCTGGGGCTGCCCGATCCCGGTTGTCCATTGCGACAGCTGTGGCGTGGTCCCGGAGAAAAAGGAAAACCTCCCCATCCGCCTGCCGGAGGACCCCAGTTTCGACCGCCCCGGCAATCCCCTCGACTGGCACCCGACCTGGCGCGACACGCCCTGCCCAAAATGCGGGAAGCCAGCGAAGCGCGAGACCGACACGATGGACACGTTCGTCGATTCGTCCTGGTACTTCGCCCGCTTCACCAGCCCCCGCGCGACGACCCCGACCGATCCGGAGGACGTCGCCTACTGGATGAATGTCGACCAGTATATCGGCGGCATCGAACACGCGATCCTGCACCTGCTCTATTCCCGCTTCTTCGCCCGCGCCATGCACAAGACCGGCCACCTGCCCGCCTCCGCCATCGAGCCCTTCGATGCGCTGTTCACCCAAGGCATGGTCGTCCACGAGACCTACTCGATCCCAGCCCCCGACGCCGAGGGACCGAAAACCTGGTACCTCCCCGAGGAGGTCACCCGCACCGAAACCGGCGCCACCCTCAAGGACGGCACCCCGGTCCATGTCGGCCCGCTTCTGAAGATGTCGAAGTCCAAGAAGAACGTCGTCGACCCCGAGGACATCATCGACCTTTACGGGGCCGACACCGCCCGCTGGTTCGTCATGTCCGACAGCCCGCCCGAGCGCGACGTCGAATGGACCGCATCCGGAGCCGAGGCCGCCTGGAAGCACCTGCAGCGCGTCTGGCGGCTGGCTGACGAAGTCCGGCAGCGCGGTGACGAGGTGACGGGTTCACCCGTCGCCGAGGAGACGCTTGCCCTCTTGAAGGTGACGCACCGCACGATCCGCGACGTCACCGAGGCCATCGAGACCTTCGCCTTCAACAAGGCCGTCGCCAAGCTCTACGAACTTACCAACGCCGTCGCCAAAACCAAGGCAGGCCCCGAAACCGACCCGGCCCGTCGCGACGCGATGCGGATCATGGCCCAGCTCATGCAGCCGATGACCCCGCATCTGGCCGAAGAGGTCTGGGAGGCGCTCGGCGGCGAGGGTCTCGTCTCGACCGCGCCCTGGCCGAAGCCCGACCCGGCCTATCTCATCGAAGACAGCGTCACCCTGCCGATCCAGATCAACGGCAAGCGTCGGGCGGAAATTTCGGTGCCGAAGGACGCGCCGAAAGACGAGGTCGAGAAGGCCGCCCTCGCGCATGAGGCCGTCCAGAAGGCCCTCGAAGGCGGCGCGCCGAAGAAACTGATCGTCGTGCCGAACCGGATCGTGAATGTCGTGGTCTGACCGCCGCACCCTTCTGGCCGCCCTCGGCCTGATGCCGCTGGCCGCCTGCGGCTTCACCCCGCTCTATGGCGAGAGCACGGCGGCCTCCGAGCTCGCGGGCCGCGTCCGCCTCGATATCGCGGCCTCGCGCATGAGCTTCTTTTTCCGCGAGCAGTTCGAGCTGCGCCTCGGCAAGCCCGAGGCCGGGGATTACAGTCTGGCCGTCGATCTCGACACCGTCCCGTCGAGCCAGGTCATCCAGCCCGACCGCTCGATCCTGCGCTACACCCTGCGCGGCGAGGCCGCCTACCAGTTGACCCGCGGCGAGACGGTGATCCTGAAAGACACTGTCCGATCCGTCACCGCCTATAACGCCACCGCCTCGCCCTTCGCGACCCAGGCCGCTGCCCGCGATGGCGAACGTCGGTTGGCCATCGCGCTGGCAGACCAGATCGTCACCCGCCTTGCCGCCACCTCCGGGGACTGGCTGACGTGAAACTCTCCGCCCGCGATGCCGCCGGTTTCTTTGCCCGCCCCGACACGTCGCTGGCGGCGGTGCTGATCTACGGGCCGGATGCGATGCGGGTGGCGCTGAAGCGGCAGGATCTGGTCGCGGCGTTGGTCGGGCCTCAGGGAGAGGAAGAGATGCGGTTGACGCGAATGCAAGGCTCGGAACTGAGGTCCGAGCCGGTGCGGCTCAACGACGCGATCAAGGCGCAGGGGTTCTTTCCCGGCCAACGGGTGGCGCTGGTGGACGAGGCCTCGGATACGGTCGCCAAGGTCGTCGGCGCGGCGCTGGAGGACTGGCGCGAGGGTGATGCGATGATCGTGGTCACCGCCGGGTCACTGAAGGCGACTTCGCCGCTTCGAAAGCTGATCGAGAAGCACCCCAAGGCCGCCGCCATCGCCATCTATGACGACCCACCCAGCCGGGCCGAGATCGAGGCGGAGCTGGCCCGGGCCGGGCTGAAGGATATCGGCGAGGCGGCGATGGGGGCGCTCAGCGGGCTAGCGCGCAGCCTTGATCCGGGGGATTTCCGGCAGGTACTGGAAAAGGTGGCGCTCTACAAGCTGGGCGATCCGGCGCCCCTGACGGTCGCGGAGGTCGAGCTGTGCGCCCCGGCGACCATCGAGGCGGGGATGGACGAGGCAGTGCATCTGGTCGCTGAAGGACAGCTTCCCGCGCTGGCGCCGCAGCTGCATCGGCTGGCCGATCAGGGGGTCACGCCGGTCTCGCTGTGCATCGCCGCGACGCGGCATTTCCGGACGCTTCATGCTGCTGCCGCCAACCCTCAGGGGCCGGAGGCGGGGCTGTCGCGGACGCGGCCGCCGGTCTTCGGGCCGCGGCGGGACCGGATGGCACGGCAGGCCCGGCATTGGGGGGTCAGGAAGCTGGAGACGGTGCTGGGGATCCTGACCGAGACCGATCTGGGGCTGCGGTCCTCAAGGCCTGTCCCTGCCGGGGCGATGCTCGAGCGGGCCCTGATCCGGATCGCGATGCTGCATGAGCGGTGAGGGGATTTGCACGCGTGCAAAAACGGAAATGAAATTGATTTTGTTGGTAAAAAAAGTTAACGATGCGTGTATTTCGCGCCGGAACGCCGGTATTCCGGCAGGGGCTGGAACCTCGCGCCCACCGCGTCGGTGCACGATGCGATTGATCGGACGGAGACCTTGAATGCGCTATCTGTTCCTCGCCCTCGCTTTGGCCTTTGCACCGCTTTCCGTATTAGCGCAGTCGAAACCGGACCCGACCGTCACTTTCGATGCCCGGGACCCGCAGATGAGCGCGGCCATCGCCGCGGCACGGCAGTCCCTGCCGCTGTTCCTGTCCAACACCGTCAATGACGAGGGCTATGGACCGGATGGCGGCTACCTGAAAGTGGCGTTTCGGGTCAAGGACCCGGATGTCGATCACGAGAATATCTGGGTCGGGCCGTTCCTTGCCCTCGACGAGGAGAATTTCGTCGCGCTCCTGGCCAATGAGCCCCGCTGGATGCCGGGGCAACATGCCGGAGACCAGGTGCGCTTTACCTATGACATGATCGTCGACTGGAATCTCGACCGGGGCGACGGGCGATATTACGGCGACTACACGACCCGGGTGGTCGCGACGCGGCTTTCCGAGGACGAGGCGGCGGCATTGCGGGAGCGCTTTATCGATCCGCCGGTGCCCGCCGATTGGGAGGAGTAGCCAAGGCCCGGAAGGGTTGCGTCACGCCCTGCCGGCCTTCACAAGGGAGGTGCGTGAAATCACGCACCCTACGGGTTTGCTGCGGTGGTATTCCTGAGCGACAGCGTGTTCGGACAGGAATGGCCAAAGCCCTGAAAGGTTGCGGCGCGCCCTGCCGGCCTCCACAAGGGCAGGTGCGTGAGATCACGCACCTTAAGGGTTTGTGATCCGGGCCGTGTCGCCTGACATCCGGCATCCGGGGTTGTGTCCGCTTGCATTCCCTGAGATGCAGCCCCAACTGGATGTGCAGACCAACAGATGGACCCTCAATGACCGACCTGACACCGCGCGAGATCGTCTCGGAGCTGGACCGCTTCATCATCGGACAGAAGGACGCCAAACGGGCGGTGGCGGTGGCGCTCAGGAACCGCTGGCGGCGCAAGCAGCTCGCCGACGATCTGCGCGAGGAAGTCTATCCCAAGAACATCCTGATGATCGGCCCCACCGGCGTCGGCAAAACCGAGATCAGCCGGCGGCTGGCAAAGCTGGCGAAGGCACCGTTCCTGAAGGTGGAGGCGACCAAGTTCACCGAGGTCGGCTATGTCGGTCGGGACGTGGAGCAGATCGTGCGCGATCTGGTGGACAGTGCCATCGTCATGGTCCGTGACCGGCTGCGCGAGGAGGTCAAGGCCAGGGCTCATGATCGGGCCGAGGAGCGGGTGATCGAAGCGCTGGCGGGGGAAAATGCCCGCGAGCAGACCCGCGAGATGTTCCGCAAGAAGCTGCGCGACGGGTTGTTGGACGACAAGGAGATCGAGCTGGATATCGCCGAGGCGCCATCCAATCCGATGCAGATGTTCGAAATCCCGGGCCAGCCGGGGGCGAACATGGGCATGATGAATCTCGGGGACATGTTCGGCAAGGCCTTTGGCAACCAGACCGTGCGCCGCAAGATGAAAGTGGCGGAAAGCTACGAGGTGCTGCTGACCGAGGAGGCCGACAAGCTGGTGGACCCCGAAACGGTGACCCGCGAGGCGATCAAGGCGGTGGAAGAAAACGGCATCGTCTTCCTCGACGAGATCGACAAGGTCTGTGCCCGCGCCGATGCCCGTGGGGCCGATGTCAGCCGCGAGGGCGTGCAGCGTGACCTGCTGCCGCTGATCGAGGGCACGACGGTGTCGACCAAGCACGGACCGGTGAAGACCGATCATATCCTGTTCATCGCCTCGGGCGCGTTTCATATCGCCAAGCCCTCGGACCTTCTGCCCGAACTGCAGGGACGGCTGCCGATCCGGGTGGAGCTCCGGGCCCTGACCGAGGAGGATTTCGTCCGCATCCTGACCGAGACCGACAATGCGCTGACAAGGCAGTATACCGCGCTGATGGCGACCGAGGCGGTCGAGGTGAGTTTCACCGAGGATGGGATCGCCGCCCTGGCGCGGGTGGCGGCAGAGGTGAACCAGGCGGTGGAGAATATCGGCGCGCGGCGGCTCTACACGGTGATGGAACGGGTCTTCGAGGAACTGAGTTTTGCCGCGCCGGATATGGGCGGGCAGGCGGTGTGCGTCGATGCACCTTTCGTTGAAAAGCATCTCGGGGAACTCGCCAAATCGGCGGATGTCTCGCGCTATGTGCTGTAAGCCCCGGAAATTTCCGGGGAAAATGGTGCAAAATTGCACAGATGTAGGGTAAGCAAGGGGTGATACCCGTGCTATGAGATTCGCTCCCCCACGTCCCTAACCATTCGGTGATTACATGAAAAACCTGGCTCTTCCCACCGCTCTTGTCATCAGTTTCGCAGGGATTCCCGGCGCTTATGCGCAGGACAATCTTGAAGAGGCGCTGCAAGGCAATATCGATCGTCTGGCCGAAGAAGGCGGCGAGATCACTTATTCCTCGTCCTCGGTCGGGTCCGGCGGGGCAGTGACCTACAATGATTTCGTGCTGCTGGGCGAGGACGACGTGCGGATTTCCTCGGACTGGGTGACGATCACGCCGGTCGAGGGCAAGCCTGGCTCGGTGACAGTGACGACGGCACCGGTGATCTCCTTTGCGGTGACCGACGGTGCACCGGAAATGCATTACGAGATGGAGATCATCCATGACAATTTCAGCTTCGAGACCAATCTGCTCTTGATGACGGTTCAGGCGAAGCCGGAATTTTCCATGACCGCCGACAGCCTGCAGTTCAAGGGGCTGACCGAGGGGCATCCGGTGGTGAAGGATCTCGATATCACCCAGACCGGCTTCGCCATGTCCTTTGCGCTCGACGATGAGGCCGGGACCATCGATGGCGGCTGGAAGGCCGACACGCTCAACGGCGGCTACAGGTTTGAGCCGGAGCCGGGCAACCTGCAGGCGGCCTCGATGGACACCGAAGGGTTCGAGGTCAGTTTTGATGTCAGCGGCTTCGCGCCATATCTGGAATTCGACGAATGGCTGAACAGTGGCGGCGAGTTCCATGCCGGTTTTACCTCGGGGGCCTCGACCAGCGACACCACGATAACGTCGCCGGAATTCTCGATGCAGATGGCCGGGACCAGCGGGCCGGGCGAGGGTTCGATTTCGGTTGAGGGTGGCGATTTTTCCTATCGGGTGACCTCGGAAGGCATATCCTATCAGGTGACGCCGCTGTCGGATGCCCTGCCGATCCCTCCCTTCGATGTGGCGCTGGCCTCGGCGGAGATGGTGATCGAGATGCCGCTCCTGGCCTCGGATGCGGCGCGCAAGATGAATTTCGTGATCGATTTCGAGGATCTGGCCATTGGCGAGGGCTTGTGGATGCTGCTCGATCCGGGCCAGGGCATCCCGCGCGATCCGGTGAACCTCGAAGTGCGGCTGAATGCGGATCTGACCTTGAACCAGTCGGTGGTCGAGCTGGCCGATCAGGGGCCGCAGGGCAATCCCTTTGCCGCGGCGACTTTCGAAAAGGTGACGGTAACGGCGGTGAACGCCAATATCGGCGGCGCCTCGGTGCAGGCGAGCGGCGATCTGGATGTCAACAACCAGGGCCCGATCCCGCAGCCGCTGGGGGCCATCGATGTCGAGGTGAACGGCGCGCAGACACTCAGCCAGAAGCTGGTCGATCTCGGTCTTGTCGATCAGATGCAGGCCGGGATGGTCATGGGCATGATGATGGCCTTCGGGGTGCCTGGCGACCAGCCGGACCAGTTCCTCTCGAAGATCGAATTCAAGCCCGAAGGCATCTTCGCCAACGGCCAGCCCCTGCAGTAGGCCTTTGGTCGCGTGGGGGATCCCCGCGGCCCTTCCGTCTCTGGACAAATGCCGCCGGAAGGATCATTCCGGCGGCATGACATTTCTGTACTTCCTGCGTTCCAACGCCCCCTGGCTGTCTGCCGGAGGGCTGATGACCTTGGGGTCCTCTTTCGGTCAGACCTATTTCATTTCCATCTTTGCCGGTGAGATACGGGGCGAATTCGGTCTCAGCCACGAAGAATGGGGGCGGTACTATCTTATCGGAACCACGGCTTCGGCGGCGCTGATGATGGCGATCGGCGGCGTGGCGGATCTGGTGGCACCGCGGCGGCTGGCGGTGATCACGCTCGTGGTATTCTCGGCGGTATGCCTCGCGATGGCGGCGGTGCCGGTGGCCTGGATGATCCCGGTGGTCATCTTCGGGCTGCGGTTCTGCGGCCAGGGCATGATGACCCATATCGCCATGGTCGCTGTCGGGCGCTGGTTTGCCGCCGTCAGGGGACGGGCGGTGTCGGTGGTTGCGCTGGGATTCTCCGCCGGTGAAGCGCTGATGCCGGTGATTTTCGTGATGGTGATGGCGGCGGTCGGCTGGCGAGGCAGCTGGGTGGTGACGTCCTGCCTGGTGCTTCTGTTCATTCCGCCCCTGATGGTGCTTTTGCGCCAGAACCGTATCCCGCAAGGCGAGGCGCAGACGATTGCCGGGACCGGCATGCATGGCCGCCACTGGACACGGCGCGACGCGCTGACCCATTGGCTGTTCTGGCTCTGTATCCCGAATGTGCTGGCCCAGCCGATCTTCGGGACGGCGTTCTTTTTCCAGCAGGTGCACCTGACCGAGATCAAGGGCTGGGAACTGGCCGAATTCGTCCGGCTGATCCCGCTTTACACCGGCACGACGGTCACGATGCTGTTCGTCGGCGGAGCCCTGGTCGACCGGTTCGGCTGCGCGCGGGTGATGCCGTTCTTCCTGTTGCCGATGACGGCGGGATTCACGGTGATCGCGCTTGGGACGACGCTGGGAAGCGCGGCGCTGGGAATGATGTTCCTCGGCGCGATGCACGGGATCGGCGTGTCGGTGATGACGGTCTTCTGGCCGGAATTCTACGGGACCAGGCATCTCGGATCGATCCGGGCGACGGCGACCTCCTTCATGGTGTTTTCCACCGGACTGGGGCCTTGGGCGACCGGTTATCTGATCGACCGGGGGGTCGGGTATGAGACCCAGCTTCTGTTCATGGCTGGTTACGGGCTCGTTGCTTCGGTGTTTCTGTTTGTCCTGATGTTCAAGTCAGCCCGACTGTTTCCAACCGAAGCGCCAGACCAGTCTTGTCCTTCTTGAAAATACTTTCGGGGGGGTCGCCATTGTTTGCGCCATTGGTCCATGCGACAAAGGCGACGGGGGCGAAGCCCTCCCCCGCGCGTCACCCCGCGAAGCGGGGAGAAATACCTCCCGGCCCGGACCCTTCCACAAATCACCGCTTCCGCCGCAGATAGATGTAGAACGCCCCCTCGCCCCCGTGGCGGACATGCGCCGGGCTCACCTCCAGCACCAGCGGCGCCAGATGCGGCTGGCGCAGCCAGTGCGGCAGGCTGTGGCGGAGGATTCCGCCGGTCCGGTGAAAATCGTCCATACCCGAGGAACGGCCCTTGCCGGTGATGACCAGAACCAGACGCAATCCCCGCGCCTGGGCATCGGCGATGAAGCCGTTCAGCCGTGCATGCGCCTGGCCCGCCGTCAGCCCGTGCAGGTCGAGCCGGGCCTCCGGGGCGAGCTTGCCCCGGCGCATCCGGTCATAGTTGCGCCGGTCCATCTGCGGGGCCGGGGCGGGTGGCGGCGGTTTGTGGGCCGAATGCAGGGCACCGGCCCGGGGTTTTTGCGGCCGGGCCGGTTTGGCGGGGGGATTTGGAGGCAGGTCGGAACTCGGGCCTGTGGTCAGTTTCCGGTTCGGATGCAGCGCCTTCGCCGTCGCGGTGACCTTCTGCCAGAGCAGCCGGTCCTCTTCGCTCAGGCGGCGGCGGGTCTTATCCGTCGGTGGCGACAAGTTGCCAGTTGGGGTTGTCCGAGCCCATGACCCGCGAGAAGGTCCAGATATCCTTCTGGCGCTTGATCGCGCGGGTATCGCCTTCGACGATCTCGCCGTCACTGTTGCGGACCACCGAGGTCAATTCGCCGGTGAAGCGCATGGTGATGTCGGCTTCCTTCGAGGATTGATCGAAGCTGGCCTCGCTGAGTTTGACTTCGCGCAAGCCGACGAATTCGGCCTCGACGGTCAGGCCCTTGTCGGCGCGGTCGATGACGGCGGTCGAAAAACTGTCATAGACCTCGGGGGCGAGGAAGGTTTCGAGGGTTTTCAGATCGCCGCGTTCATAGGCCATGAGGATCATTTCATAGGCGGCCCGGGCGCCGTGGACAAACTCGGTGACCGAGAAGCCGGGCTCGACCTTTTTCATTTCGGTCAGGGCCTTGAAGGTCTCGCCGTCCGGATCGGCATGGTCGGCGATGTCCTGGTCGATGCCGCCGCCCTCGATCACCTCGAATTTCGACCGCTCCTGCCGGGACTTCTCGCGCTGGGCCAGCTCGCGCAGATTGGGTTCGAATCCGTCGCGGGTGCCGAGGACCGAGCGCAATTTCAGGAACAGAAACAGCGCGATGGCGGCGAGAATGATGATCTGGACCAGACCGGAGCCCATGGGTGGCACCTTTCGGATTTGTTATTCGTGACCATAGCAGTCTTTGGCGTTACTGCCTATGTAGGTAATGAGCGACCCCAAGTCCATCGCTTGCGGGTTGCGAAAAGGTAAAGGAAATCCTGAAAGGGAGCAGGCGGACACCGGCATGTGGCTGTTTCTGATCTTCGTCTCGGTGCCGATCATCGAGATCGCGCTTTTCATCAAGGTCGGCGGGTTTATCGGCTTGTGGCCAACCCTTGCCATCGTGGTGCTGACGGCGCTGATCGGAACGGTGCTGATGCGCATTCAGGGGATGGCGACGCTGGCGCGATTGCAGCAGAGCCTGGCCGAGGGGTCCAACCCGGCCGGTCCGCTGGCGCATGGGGCGCTGATTCTGGTCGCCGGGGTGCTGTTGCTGACGCCGGGATTCTTCACCGATACTGTAGGCCTGGCCTTGCTGGTCCCGCCGGTGCGCGATCTGGTGATCCGCTGGGGGGCAGCGAAGGCGGCGGCGCGGGTGTCGGTGTTTTCCTCCGTCCGGACCGGTGGAATGCAGACATCCATGCAAGAGGATGTGATCGAGGTGGATTACGAGGATGTGTCCGGTGATGCGCCGCGACGGGGCCCCAGTGGCGGGTCTTCCGGGTGGACGCGGCCGTCGGATAGCTGATAGAGAGCCGCTGAGGTTACATATTTGAGGGAAACCGATGGCCGAAGACGAAAAACCCACCGAAGCACCTGCAGGGCAGCCGCAGGCCGGACAGGCGCAGCCGCGGTTGCAGATCGTGAACCAGTATATCCGCGACCTGTCCTTCGAGAACGTGGCGATGCAGAAGGGCGAGAAGATCGAGGCGCAACCGGAGGTGTCCGTGCAGGTTTCGCTGGATGCCTCGAAGAAGGGCGACGATCTTTATGAGGTCGCCAACAAGGTGAAAGTGCAGTCGAAAGCCGGCGCGCAGGTGGTCTTCGTGCTGGAGCTGGACTATGCTGGGCTGTTCAGGATCCAGAATGTGCCGAACGAGCAATTGTCGCCGTTTCTGATGATCGAGTGCCCGCGGATGATCTTTCCGTATCTGCGGCGGGTCATCGGGGATGTGACCCGTGACGGGGGCTACCCGCCGATCAATCTCGACAATATCGACTATCTGGCGTTGTACCGCCAGGCGCTGGAGCAGCGCAAGGCGATGCAGGAGAAGCAGGGCGCGACGGTGTCCTGAACCGGGTAATCTTGTGATTTTTAGGCCCGCGAGCTGAAAGGCTCGCGGGTTTTTTGTTTCGGAAAGCCTCCCCCCCTGACCCCCCTCCCAAAGGGAGGGGGAAGGCCTGAGCTTGGTTTTCGGCCTCTGGTTATGTTTTATTCCAAAGAGGGTCCTTGAGCTTTTCAATGAAAGCAGCATGGGCTTGTTTTTCGGTTTCCAGCAGGCGCGGCGGCAGGGCGCGGGGTCGAGGTGGCGGAGTCCATGGGCCAGTGTTTCTTGTGGTCTCGGTCCGGGTGTTCACCATGAGGGTCAGGTCGGGTTGGCGGCCGCCGACAAGTTCGAGATAGACTTCCGCCAGGAGCTCGCTGTCGAGAAGGGCGCCGTGTTTCTCGCGGCCGGAATTGTCGACGCCGAAGCGGCGGCAGAGGGCGTCGAGGGAGTTCTGGGCGCCGGGGAAGCGGCTGCGGGCGATTTCGAGCGTGTCGATGGCCTGGGAGAAGGGCAGTTTCTGCAGGTTGGCCCAGGCAAGCTCGGCATTGAGGAATTTCATGTCGAAGCTGGCATTGTGGATGACCAGCTTGGCGTCGCCGATGAAATCGAGGAAGGCCTGGGCGATCGTCTCGAAGACCGGTTTGTCGGAGAGGAACTGGGTCGAGAGGCCGTGGACGGCGAAGGCGTCTTCGGGCATGTCGCGCCGGGGGTTGATGTATTGGTGGTAGGTGCGGCCCGTGGGCAGGTGGTTTTCGAGCTCGACGCAGCCGATTTCGACGATGCGGTCGCCGGCCTCGGGGTCGAAGCCGGTGGTTTCGGTGTCGAGCACGATTTCACGCATGAAGGCGGGTCCTGATGTCGGCGAGGATAGTCTTGACCGTGGCGCGGGCGGGTTCAAGGCCGGATGAGGTGTCGATGATGTAATCGGCGCGGGCGCGTTTCTCGGCATCGGGGAGCTGGCGGGCGAGGATGGTGTCGAACTGGGCCTCGGTCATGCCCGGGCGGGCGAGCACGCGGGCGCGCTGGGTCTCGGGGTCGGCGGTGATCACGACGATGGTGTCGAAGCGGCTTTCGGCGTTGGTTTCGAAGAGGAGCGGCATTTCGAAGGCGAGGATCGGGGCGTCCTGTGCGGCGGTGAAGGCGTCGCGGTGGGACTGGACGAGGGGGTGGATGGCGGCTTCGATGCGGTCGAGGAGGGTGGGATCGGCGGTGATACGCTTGCGAAGGATCGTGCGGTCGACGCCGGTTTCGGTGACGGCTTCCGGGCAGAGAACGGAAATCGCGCGGGTTCCGGGGGCGTCGGGGGCGTAGAGGTCGTGGACGGCGGTATCGGCGCTCCAGACCGGGACGCCTTCGGCGGCGAACATTTCGGAGGTCGTGGTCTTGCCCATGCCGATGGAGCCGGTGAGGCCGATGAGATGCGGGGGGCTCATGCCGAGAGCACGATGTCGCGGAGGGTATCGTCGACTTCAGGTCGCTTGTCGAACCAGTGTTCGAAGGCGGGGACGGCCTGGTGGAGGAGCATGCCGAGACCGTCGACGGTGTGAAGGCCGCGGGTGCGAGCGCGTTTCAGGAACTCGGTCTCGAGGGGGGTGTAGACGATGTCGGTGACGAGGGCGGTGTCGGGGGCGGCATCGAGGCGGACGGGGTTGTCGGGTTTGCCAGTCATGCCGAGGGAGGTGGTGTTGACGATGGTGGCGGCACCGTCGGTGGCCTCGGAAGCGCCCGTCCAGTCGGTGATGGCGATGCGGGCGCCGAAATGTTCGCGGAAGATCTCGCAGCGCTGGCGGGTGCGGTTGGCGAGGCGAATCTCGGGGGTGCCCTCGGAGAGCAGGGCGGAGACGATGGCGCGGGCCGCACCTCCGGCGCCGAGGACGAGGGCGGGGCCGGATTTGGGGGACCAGTCGGGCCGGGACTGTCGGAGGCTCTGGATGAAGCCGTAGCCGTCGGTGTTGTCGCCGTAGATGCCACCGGTCTCGCGGAAGACGACGGTGTTGACGGCACCGATCAGGGCAGCGCGGTCGGAGACGCTGTCGAGAAGCGGCAGGATGGTCTCCTTGTAGGGGATGGTGAGGTTGATGCCGCGGAAGCCGAGTTTCGGCAGGGCGCGGATGCCGGTCTCGAAATCCTGCGGTTTGAGGCCGATGGGGACATAATAGCCTGTTATCCCGTATTTTTTCAGCCAGTAGCCGTGCAGCGAAGGCGAGCGGGAATGGCCGATGGGCCAGCCGACGACACCGGCGAGTGGTGGTGATTGGATCATTCCTCTGCAATCCCCCGTGTGCGCAGGAAGGCCAGGACCTGGAGAAGCGGCAGGCCGAGAATTGAAAAGTAGTCACCCGAGACGCGGGAGAAAAGCTGGGCGCCGCCTTTTTCGAGCTTGTAGCCGCCGACCGTGTCGGTGAGGTCATCCCTGTGGGTCTCAAGATAGGTGTCGAGGAAGCTGTCGGAGAAATCGCGCATGGTGAGGGTGGCGCGTTCGAGATGGCGCCAGACCGGTCGGGCATGTTCGTAGGCGACGGAGATGGTCAGGAGCTGGTGGCTCTTGCCGCGGAGGGTTTCGAGTTGGGCGCGGGCGTCGGCGGTGTCGGTGGGTTTGTCGAAGAGACGGTTTTCGCAGACGAGGACCTGGTCGGCGCCGAGGATCAGGCGGTCGGGGTGCTTGTTGGCGATCTTCTCGGCCTTGAGCTCGGCGAGGGTGGAGGCGATTTGATCTGGCGGGGCGGCTTCGGCCTGCATGGCGGACTTTATGGCAGCCTCGTCGATATGGGCCGGAATCTGTTGAAAGGCGATACCGGCGGAGCCGAGAAGGCCTGCCCGGGTGGCGGAACCGGAAGCGAGGATCAGGGGGTCGGGCATGGGTCGGTGGCGGGCCGGGTCTGGATGGGTCTGTTGATAAGTCGGGTGGCGAACGGGGTGAAATCGGTGGGGACAGGGTTGGGTGGCAATCGTCCTCGGGATCGGGTCTTTCATGCACGAGTTATCACCTCTTGGCAATTTCTCCGGTGGAATCGACCGGAGTGTGGAAAAGTCCGGCCTTGCGGCGAGACGGCGGGGTGTTCTCGGAAAGATCATTTAATTACAATAGCTTGTTTAGCTACTGAATGTCTGAGTGCCTGCCTCGCCTGTGTACATGTCTGTGATTTGTTGTCGAGAGGCGGTGATCCACAGGATTCACGGGGGTCTACTACCTCGACCTTCTCTATTTTATATATATTTTATTGAAGAAAGGCCTGGAGGGCATGGTTTGGAATTTCTGGTATCGGTCTATCCCTGGACAAAGGCATTGCATCTGATTTCGGTGATTTCCTGGATGGCGGGGCTGTTCTATCTGCCACGGCTGTTTGTCTATCATGCCGATCAGGAGGCAGGCTCGGTCGCGTCGGAGATGCTGAAGGTGATGGAGCGGCGGCTTCTCAGGGTGATCATGAACCCGGCGATGGTGGCGACCTGGGGGTTCGGGATTGTGCTGGCCGCGACGCCGGGGGTGGTCGACTGGGCGGGAGATGGCTGGTTTCATGTGAAACTTGCGGCGATCCTGGTGCTGACCTGGGTACATCACTGGCTGGCGCGGCGGATGAAGGAGTTTCAGCGGGATGGGAATACCCACGCGGCGCAGATTTACCGGATGATGAACGAGGTACCGACGCTGGGCATGGTGGTGATCGTGATCATGGTGATCGTGAAGCCGTTCTGAAGCGGTCTTGTTGACTTTCGGGGTCAAGTGATCATATAGAGCGGAACCGGTCGTTCGACCGGTTTCTCCCTCAGATCGATAGGCGCGTGGATTACTGGTGCGGGCTGTCGAAATCTTTCGCCGGAAAGCCTGGATATGGATATGCAAGAACTGTCGCTCGCGGAGTTGAAGGCGAAGTCGCCGGCCGATCTTTTGACGATGGCCGAGGAACTGGACATCGAGAACGCCTCGACCATGCGCAAGGGCGACATGATGTTCGAGATTCTCAAGGAGATGGCCGAGGAGGGGGTCGAGATCTCGGGCGATGGCGTCCTGGAGGTGCTTCAGGACGGGTTCGGGTTCCTGCGGTCGCCGGAGGCGAATTACCTGCCGGGGCCGGACGATATCTATGTGAGCCCGAACCAGATCCGGAAGTTTTCGCTGAGAACCGGGGATACCGTTGAGGGGGTGATCCGGGCGCCTGCCGAGAACGAGAAATATTTCGGGCTGGTGAAGGTCTCGAAGATCAATTTCGAGGATCCCGAGAAGGCGCGGCACAAGGTGCATTTCGACAATCTGACGCCGCTCTATCCCGATGAGCGGCTGACGATGGAGATCGAGGATCCTACGGTGAAGGATCGCTCGGCGCGGGTGATCGATCTGGTGGCGCCGATCGGGAAGGGGCAGCGGTCGCTGATCGTGGCGCCGCCGAGGACCGGGAAGACGGTGCTGTTGCAGAATATCGCGGCCTCGATCGAGGCAAACCATCCGGAGTGTTTCCTGATCGTTCTGCTGGTCGACGAGCGGCCGGAGGAGGTGACGGACATGCAGCGGTCGGTGAAGGGGGAGGTGGTGTCCTCGACCTTTGACGAGCCGGCGGCCCGGCATGTGGCGGTGGCCGAGATGGTGATCGAAAAGGCGAAGCGGCTGGTGGAGCACAAGCGGGATGTGGTGATCCTGCTCGATTCGATCACCCGGCTGGGGCGGGCGTTCAACACGGTTGTGCCATCGTCGGGCAAGGTGCTGACCGGGGGTGTGGATGCGAATGCGCTGCAGCGGCCGAAGCGGTTCTTCGGGGCGGCGCGGAATATCGAGGAGGGCGGGTCGCTGACCATCATCTCGACGGCGCTGATCGATACCGGGTCGCGGATGGACGAGGTGATTTTCGAGGAGTTCAAGGGAACGGGGAACTCGGAGATCGTTCTGGATCGGAAGATTGCCGACAAGCGGGTCTTCCCGGCGATCGATATCCTGAAATCCGGGACCAGGAAGGAAGAGCTGCTGGTCGAGAAGGGCGATCTGACGAAGATGTTCGTGCTGAGGCGCATTCTCAATCCCATGGGGACCACGGACGCGATTGAGTTCCTGCTTGGCAAGTTGAAGCAGACGAAAACAAATGGCGAGTTTTTCGATTCGATGAATTCGTGAAGTAGGTCCTGTCCACCGGTCATGAGAAGGGTTTTCGGTTTGTAGGAGGTCCGGCGTTGTCTTCTGGTAGGGATGTCATTTATGCGCTGGCAACCGCGCCCGGCCGGGCTGGGCTCGCTGTTATCAGGGTCTCCGGGGAGAATGCGCTGGCGGTTTGTGCGCCGATGCTTGAAAGCCCGGTGGCGTTTCGCAGACCGTCCGTGAGAAAGATCCGTGACCACAGGACTGGCGAACTGGTCGACGAGGCGCTTGTAATAGCGTTTCCGGAGGGAGCAAGTTTCACCGGTGAAGAGACGGTGGAATTGCACTGTCATGGCAGCAGGGCAGTGGTTCAGGGCGTGCTTTCTGCGTTGGAGACCCTGGACGCGGCAAGGAGTGCCAAGGCCGGGGAATTTACCCGGCGCGCGCTGGAGAATGGAAGGCTGGATCTGGTGCAGGTGGAGGGCCTGGCAGATTTGATAGATGCCGAGTCGGCGGAACAGAGACGGCAGGCGCTTCGGGTTATGGGGGGGGAACTGAGCCGGAAGGTCGCGAACTGGCGGTCCAAACTGGTTGAAGCTAGTGCCTTGTTGGAAGCAAATATCGACTTTTCGGATGAAGAGATTCCAGAAGAGTCTTTAAATGAGGCGTTCAAGATTATTGAAGATGTGTCTAATGACTTTGCGAAGGAAGTAGAAGGTTCGTTCTTTGCAGAGAGATTACGCGATGGATTTAACGTTGTAGTCGTTGGAAAGCCAAATATTGGGAAATCGACTTTGATTAACCATATTGCCGGGCGAGAGGTGGCGATTACATCGGAAATCCCAGGAACGACCAGAGATATTCTGGAAGTTAGTCTGGATCTCGGCGGTATTCCAGTGACGCTGATGGATACGGCCGGTCTCAGGGAAACAACGGATCCTCTGGAGGCGATCGGCGTGAGGAATACCAGGTCGAGGATAGGTGAAGCCGATCTGCGGATATTTCTTCTGGAGGATTGTACCGGTTCCTGCCTTCCTGAGGGGTTCGTCGAGGGGGATATTGTCGTGGGCGGCAAGGCGGACCTGTTCGAGGGGCAGGGCTCGCATGGTGTTTCGGGCCTGACGGGAGAGGGTGTTGGTGATCTGCTTCGCGGGGTGGAATCGGAACTTGCCCACAGGGTGGCGTCTGCGAGGTCAGTCGTCAGAGGCCGGCAGCGGGAGGCGATAGCAAGGGCAAACGGGAATCTCCGGCAGGCGCTCAGGCTATTAGAACTTGATGGAAGTGCTCTGGAATTGGTATCGGAGGAGTTGCGGTTGAGTCTTCAAGCTCTGGATGAGTTGATCGGCAGGGTCGATGTCGAAGGCTTGCTCGATGTTATTTTCTCCAGTTTCTGTATAGGGAAGTAGCAATGTTTCACGTGAAGCAATCCGCTTTCGATGTCGCTGTCATTGGCGGTGGTCATGCCGGTGTGGAGGCGGCCCAGGCTGCTTATCGGCGGGGTGCACGGGTTGTTCTTGTTACGCACAGTTTCGGAAAGATCGGAGAGCTGTCCTGCAATCCGGCGATTGGTGGCGTGGGCAAGGGGCATTTGGTGCGGGAAATCGATGCCCTGGACGGCGTCATGGCGCGTGTGTCGGATCAGGCGGGAATTCAGTTCAGGATGCTTAACCGGAGCAAGGGACCGGCCGTCTGGGGACCGAGGGCGCAGGTCGACAGGCATCTGTACAGGACCGCAATGCAGCAGGAGTTTCTAAAACGTCCAGAGATCGAGGTTATTGAATCGGAAGTTCAAGATCTGGTTGTCGAAGGGGAGGCCGTCAAGGGTGTTGTGCTGACGGATGGAACCACAATTCGATCGGCAAAGGTCGTGCTGACAACCGGGACATTTCTGCGGGGAACGATCCTGATCGGCGGCAAGAGGATCCCGGGTGGGCGCATGGGCGAACGTCCAGCGATACCCCTGGCTGAGAGGATAGAAGAGCTCGATATTCCCATGGGTCGTTTGAAGACCGGTACGCCGCCCCGGTTGAATGGAACAACCGTCGATTGGGATCGCGTGGACGAGCAGAAGGGGGATGAAAATCCGGAACCTTTCTCGTTTCTGAGCACGGGAATTGACAGGATGCAGGTATCGTGTGGGATCACCAAGACCAATCAAGGAACGCATGACATCATTGCGGAAAACCTTTCCAGCTCCGCCATCTATGGCGGGTTCATCGATTCCAGGGGGCCTAGATACTGTCCGTCAATAGAGGACAAGGTTGTAAAGTTCCGTGAGAAGAATTCACATCAGATTTTTCTGGAACCAGAGGGGAATGATAGTAATATTATATATCCTAATGGAATTTCCACATCTTTGTCTGAGGAAATACAGGATAAGTTTGTTAGAACAATTTACGGATTGGAGAGTGTTGAAATACTTCAATATGGCTACGCGATTGAGTATGACTACGTAGATCCGAGAAACCTGTCTAGAAGTCTGGAAGTCAGGGCCTTGAAGAATTTGTATCTTGCCGGACAGATCAACGGCACGACGGGCTATGAGGAAGCGGCGGCACAGGGATTGCTGGCTGGAACGAACGCGGCATCATCGGCACTGGGTGGAGAAGGGTTAACCCTGGACCGTGCCGATGGCTATATTGGTGTTCTAGTCGATGATCTTGTGAGTAACGGTGTTTCCGAACCATATCGGATGTTTACCTCAAGAGCCGAGTATCGACTTTCTCTGAGAATTGATAATGCAGATCAAAGACTTACGCCTATTGGGATAGAATGTGGAATTGTTTCTGCCGACCGTGCGCAGGCGTTTGAACGGAAAATGGCCCAGCTCGACAAATATCGGGAGAAACTCCAGAATCTGCGTGTCCGTCCCGACACGCTCAATCAACATGGAATAAAGGTCAGTGACGATGGTCGGCCACGAACGGCATTGGAGATCATGCGGTTCTCAGACTATTCCAGTAGCAAGCTCAGGAATATCTTTCCGGATGATCCTGACATGGACGACCGGACGATCACCCAGCTTGAAATTGAGGAACGGTATGCAAGCTATATCGTAAGACAGTCTTCTGACATTGCGATGATGCGTAAGGAAAATAAGAGGGAAATTCCTGGGCATTTTGATTTTTCCCAGGTTCCTGGCCTTTCAAATGAAGTGCTGGACAAACTGGAAGCTGTGGCGCCTCGGACCATCGGACAGGTTCAGAGGATCGAGGGGATCACGCCGGCTGCGATCACCCAACTGCTGCTATTTCTCAGAAAACTGGAGCTCAGAGAAGCGGGATGACGATTCCCGATACGTTTCCGGTACATGTTTCACGTGAAACAATGGCGCTTCTGGAGCTCTATGCGGCTGAGCTGAAAAAATGGTCCGGATCGATCAATCTCGTTTCCGCGAAAGCCGCGGACTCCATCTGGTCGCGGCATGTTCTCGATTCTGCGCAGCTTGCCGTGCATTTCTCGCCGAATGACAGGGTCTGGGCGGATTTCGGATCTGGGGGAGGCCTCCCAGGGCTGGTTCTGGCAATCATTGCGCGTCACGCGTTTCCGGACCTGCAATTCATCCTTGTTGAAAAGGACAAGCGCAAGGCGGAATTCCTGATGCACATTGGCAGGCTTACCGAGACGCACATCTCCGTAATCACCAAAAGTATCGAGAATCTGGAACCACTTGGAGCAGATGTCATTACAGCCCGCGCCCTGGCGCCGCTGAACGACCTTCTCCACCTCGCGAATCGGCACCTGAAGCCGTCGGGCACCTGCCTCTTCATGAAAGGTCGGAACGTTGAATCCGAATTGACGCTGGCAATGGAATGCTGGCATATGGATATTGACTCGCATCCCAGTCTAACCGACAAATCCAGCAGAATTCTCGAGATAAAGAACATCAAACATGCCTGAGCAGCAGTCGCGGCATATCCTGGCAATCGCGAACCAAAAGGGGGGTGTCGGCAAGACAACGACCGTCATTAACCTCGGTACCGCTCTGGCTGCGGTGGACAAAAGGGTGCTTCTGATCGATCTCGATCCTCAGGGCAATGCCTCGACCGGTCTCGGCATTGGACGCAGCGACCGCAAATTGACAAGCTACGACGTTCTTATGGGGCATTCCGACGCCGATGGGGTGAGTCTCGAAACCAAGGTCCCGAATATGCACATCATTCCGGGATCGAGCGACCTGAGCTCCGTCGATATCGAACTCGCCGCTGAAAGGTCCAGAATGGTTCGTCTGCGCAACGCCATTGGCGCCATGCAGGAACAGTACGACTACATTCTCGTGGACTGCCCGCCATCCCTGAACATCCTGACACTCAACGCCTTGGTCGCCGCCAATTCCGTGCTCGTCCCACTTCAATGCGAGTTCTTCGCCCTGGAAGGCCTGTCACAGCTATTGGGCACGGTCCGCGAGATCAGAAAAACTTTGAACGAATCCTTGAACATACAAGGTATTGTGTTGACCATGTATGACAAACGCAACAATTTGTCCGAATACGTCGCGGACGATGTCCGGCAGACCCTCGGCGCCTTGGTCTACGAAACCATCATTCCCAGAAATGTACGCCTCAGCGAAGCGCCATCCTATGCCTTGCCTGCCCTGATCTACGACCACACAAGCAGCGGAAGCATCGCCTATCAGAAACTGGCCGCGGAGCTCCTGCGCAAGATCGATCCATCAATGGCAGCCTGACCGGAGACCCCATGACGCGAAAAAAAGGCTTGGGCCGGGGCTTGTCAGCGCTTCTGGCCGACACATCGGAAACCACGCTGCAGCAAGCGGTCGGTACAAGCGGACAGACGGTGCCGATCGAACTTGTACACCCGAATCCCGACCAGCCCCGCCGGAGCTTCAACCGTGAAGACCTCGAAAGCCTGACTGCGTCGGTCGCCGAAAAGGGTATCATCCAGCCGTTGATCGTCCGCCGCGACCCCAGGGACGACACCATCTACCAGATCGTCGCCGGCGAACGGCGCTGGCGGGCGGCTCAAAAGGCCCAGCTACACGAAATCCCCGTCATTGTCATGGAGCTCGATGATCGCGAGGTCCTGGAACTGGCGATCATCGAAAACATCCAGCGTGCCGATCTCAATCCGATCGAAGAGGCTACCGGCTACCGGCAATTGATGGATCGTTTCGGGCATACTCAGGAGGCGCTGGCACAGGCCCTGGGCAAGAGCCGAAGCCATATCGCCAACACCCTGCGTCTGCTCTCGCTTCCCGATACCGCCCAGAACATGGTCCGCGGCGGAAAACTGACCGCCGGCCATGCGCGTACGCTCCTGACCGCCGATGATCCGGCAAAGCTGGCGGAAAGGATCATCGACGAGGGCTTGTCGGTTCGCGACGCGGAAAAGCTGGCCAGAACCGGAACGCACCGCCGGCCAAGGCCGCGACGCGGTGAAAAAGATGCCGATACGAAATCAATCGAGGCCGAACTTTCCGCCGCGCTCGATACGCGCGTTCTGATAGAAGCCAATGACAATCAATCCGGAACTCTTAAAATAATGTTCAAAGATGTAGATAAACTGGATGGTATTTGCAGATTGCTATTAAATAACTAGAGAATTTCTTCTACTACAAGATTAAGAAACTGGATACCGGTATCCGTCGCCACCAGTCTTCCTTCTTTGATCTTCACCATGTTCTCGTCGGACAGCTCCCTGATCCGGTCCATTTTAAGGATTGACGGATCCAGCCGCCGCACCCTGTCCAGGGAAAGCCCCCCCGGCGTCCTCAGACCCAGAAGCACATACTCGATCGCCTGATCCCGCGGCGAAAGCGCTTCCTGCAACTCCGCGCGCGGCGCGTTTCGCTCCACATGGTCAAGCCATGCCTCCGGTTGCAAGACCGACCAGGTTGCCAGTCTCCTGCCCCCGGTACTGACCCGCCCATGGGCCCCCGGGCCGATCCCGAGATAGTCTCCGTAGCGCCAATAGACCAGATTATGCCTGCATTCCTCGCCCGAAACGCAGTGGTTCGAGACCTCGTACCGGTGCATCCCCTGCCGACGGCACAGATCCTCGGTCAGCTCGAAAAAATCCGCCGAGACCCCGCCATCCGGCAGACCCTTCAACTTCCCCCGCCGATGCAGCGCGCCGAACGCCGTCGCGGGCTCGATGGTCAGCTGGTACAGCGAGATATGCCGCACACCCGTTGCCAGGGCCCGCGTCAGTTCCACCTCCCAGTCCGCCACAGCCTGGTGCTGACGGCCATAGATCAGATCGATGCTGACCCGCGCGCCCGTCGATTGCGCGACATCGATGGCCGCCAGGGCTTCCGCCGCCGTATGCTGCCTTCCCAGGGCCCGGAGATCCGCATCGATCAGCGACTGGATACCAAGCGAAAACCGGTTGACCCCGGCATCGCGATAGCCCGCGAACCGCGCCGCCTCGACCGAGGTCGGATTGGCCTCAAGCGTCACCTCCAGATCGTCACCGGCGCTGAAAAGCCTCCCGACCTCCGCTACCAGGGCGGCCACCGTGTCCGGCGGCATCAGGCTTGGTGTGCCACCACCGAAAAAGACCGATTCCACCCGCCTGGGCCCGGCCAGCGACGCCATATACCGCAGGTCTTCCAACAGCGCACGGCGCCACCGCCCGTGATCTATATCGCGCGACACATGCGAATTGAAATCGCAATACGGGCATTTCGCGGCACAGAACGGCCAATGGACATAGACCCCGAACCCGCCGTCGCGCCAATCCTCAGCCATCGAGACAGGCCGAGGCGAACAGTCGGAACGCCTTTCTCCGATGGCTCAGCCGCTGCTTCTCATCCGAAGACATCTCGGCAAAGGTCAGCGCCTGCCCGTCCGGCACGAACATCGGATCGAACCCGAACCCGTTCGTGCCCCGGACCGGCCAGACCAGCCGCCCGTTGACGCGCCCCTCGAAGACCTCCCGATGCCCGTCCGGAAAGCACAGGCACAAGGTACAGACAAACGCCGCAAGCCGCGGCTCGGCGGTACCGCGCGCATCGAGCTCCCGCCAGACCCGTGCCATCGCCTGGGGGTAGTCCCGCCCCCCCGGCGTCTCCGCCCAGTCCGCCGTATGGACCCCGGGCGCGCCGTCCAGCCCCTCGACCTCGATCCCGCTATCGTCGGCAAGCGCCGGCAATCCGCTGGACCGCATGGCGAACGCGGCCTTCAGCCCCGCATTCCCCGCGAAACTGTCCTCGGTCTCCTCCGGCTCCTCAAAGCCGAGATCCCCGGCCGACACTACATCTATCCCGTAAGGCACCAGAAACGCCCCGATCTCGGCCAGTTTTCCGGCATTGTGACTGGCCAGCACCAGCCGGTCCCCGTCGAACCGCCGCGCCATCTCACATCACGCTCTTCTGCAGCGCCACCAACTCGTCCACACCCTTTTCGGCCAGATCGAGAAGCACCCCCAGTTGGTCCCGCGAAAACGGCGCCCCCTCGGCCGAGCCCTGCACCTCGATCAGCCCCCTCTTCCCAGTCATGACAAAATTCGCATCCGTCCCGGCCTGACTGTCCTCGGCATAATCCAGATCCAGCACCGGCTGCCCGGCATAGATCCCGCAACTCACCGCCGCCACATGATCGACCAGCGGATCGTTCTTGATATCCCCGGCCTTCATCAGCCTGTTCACCGCCAGCCTCAGCGCGATCCACCCCCCGGTGATCGAGGCACAGCGCGTGCCGCCATCGGCCTGCAGCACGTCGCAATCGACGGTGATCTGCCGCTCGCCCAGCGCCACCCGGTCAATCCCGGCCCTCAGGGACCGCCCGATCAGCCGCTGAATCTCGACCGTTCGCCCCCCCTGTTTGCCCGAGGCCGCCTCCCGCCGGTTCCGCGACGTCGTCGCCCGCGGCAGCATCCCGTATTCCGCCGTCACCCAGCCAAGCCCCGACCCTTTCAGAAACGGCGGCACCCGCTCTTCCAGCGAGGCGGTGCAGATCACGTGCGTGTCGCCGATCCGGATCAGGCACGACCCTTCGGCATGTTTCACGATCCCGGTCTCGACCGAAATCTCCCGCATCTGGTCAGTGGCTCTTCCCGAAGGGCGCATTGCAATCTCCTCTAGCTGCCCGCGCCTCATATCCAACTCCGGACCCGCCGTAAACTATACCGGCAATTGACCCCGCGTTCTCCCGCCCCTAGATTCCCCTCTTGCGGCGTCCACATAAGTAACCCGATTTGCCCCGGACATGAGCCAACCATCGACCAACCTGTCAGACATGAACGAGCGTAGCCGCGAGGTCTTCCGCCTCATCGTCGAATCCTATCTCGACACCGGAGAACCCGTCGGCTCGCGCACCCTGACCCGCGCCATGTCCGAATCGGTCTCCCCGGCCACGGTCCGCAACACCATGCAGGATCTTGAATTTCTCGGCCTGCTTGCCAGCCCCCATATCTCCGCCGGTCGCATCCCCACCGAGCTCGGCCTCCGGCTCTTCGTCGACGGTATCATGCAGATCGGCGACATCACCGAGACCGAACGCGCCGAGATCGAACGCGGCCTCGATGACGATGCCGACGGCATCCCGGCCATGCTCGACCGCGCCGGCTCGCTGCTCTCAGGCCTCACCCGTTCGGCCAGCCTGGTGCTGGTCCCCCGAACCGAAGCCGAGATCAAACATATCGAGTTCATCTCCCTGTCCCCCGACCGCGCCCTCGTCGTCCTCGTCACCGCCGATGGCCAGGTCGAAAACCGCCTCTTCGCCCCGCCCAAGGGTATCACGCCCTCGGCCCTGCGCGAGGCAGCCAATTTCCTCAACGCCATTCTTGCCGGCAAATCCGTCTCCGACCTGCGCCAGACCGTCCAGGCCGAGATCGAGACCCACCGCCGCGAACTGGACCGCCTCGCCGCCGAGCTGGTCGAACAGGGCCTCGCCGTCTGGGCCGACAAGGAGGGGGATGATGTCGACCGGTTGATCGTCCGCGGCCGCTCCAACCTCATCGGCCCGGAAGCCCGCCAGGAGGATCTCGACCGTATCCGCGAACTTTTCGACGACCTCGAACGCAAGCGCGACGTTGCCCAGCTGATCGACCTGACCGAACAAGGCGAGGGCGTGCGCATCTTCATCGGCTCGGAGAACAAACTTTTTTCACTTTCCGGTTCCTCTCTGGTGGTCTCTCCCTATATGAACGCGGAACGAAAAATTATCGGAGCCGTCGGCGTCATCGGCCCGACCCGCCAGAATTACGGACGGATCGTGCCCATCGTCGACTATACCGCCCAGCTGGTCGGCCGGATGATCTCCCGCGGCTCCATGCGATAGACAAGGACTGAATGATGGCGCGTGAAAACGAGACGGACGACGAGGAGAACCTGTTTCTCGACGACCCCGAAGCGCTCGAGGAAGAGGCGATGGAGGAAATCTCGGAAGACGATATCGAGATCGACCACCTCCGCGCCGAGAACGAGGAACTCAAGGACCGCCTCCTGCGCGCCTTGGCCGAGAACGAGAACTTCCGCAAACGGGCAGAACGCGACCGCCGCGATGCCGAACTTTACGGCGGCGTCCGCCTCGCCCGCGATCTCTTGTCGGTCTACGACAATCTCGGCCGGGCGCTGGAAACGATCACCGACGAGCTGCGCAAATCCGAACCCGGCCTCGCCGAAGGTATCGAACTGACCCAGAAAGAGCTGATCGCGACATTCCAGAAACACAAGATCGAGAAGATCGATCCCGAGATCGGTGAAAAATTCGACCCCAACATGCATCAGGCCATGTTCGAGGCCCCGATCCCGGACCAGCCCGCCGGATCGATCATCCAGGTGATGGTCCCGGGATTCGCCATCGGCGAGCGGCTGCTGCGGGCGGCGCAGGTCGGGGTATCCTCGGGCGGCGGGGCCAGCGCTCGGGCGGGCGAAGGTTCGGAGTAATCCCAGGTTTTTCGCCCCGCAGCGCGGGACGACTCGCGGGGGGTGAGGAGGATCAGAAAACGCTCCAGTGGAGCGTTTTCCCGACGAACGCCCCCGTCGCCATTGTCGCTTGGACCAATGGCGCAAACAATGTCGACCCCCCAGAGTATTTGCAAGAAGGAGAAGCGACTAAGGCTTGTTGTTGAGTTTCTCGCGCAATTCATAAATCAGCGCCAGCGCATCTTTCGGCGACAATTCGTCCGGGTGAACCGAGCCGAGCATTGCCTCAATCTCGGATTCGTTCCGCTTCTCCTGAACCGGTGCGGGCGCTACATTGAACAACGGCAGATCGTCGATCAACGCCTTCGCCTTGCCGCCGCCCTCCCGGTCCCCCTGTTCCAGCTGTTCCAATATCGACCGCGCCCGCTCTACCACCGGCTTCGGCAACCCCGCCAGCCGCGCCACCTGCACCCCGTAGGAACGGTCCGCCGCCCCCTCGCGCACCTCATGCAGGAAGACAACGTCGCCCTCCCATTCCCGCACCGCCACCGTGGCGTTTTTAAGCCCCTCCAGCCGTCCGGCAAGCACTGTCATCTCGTGGTAATGCGTTGCGAACAGCGCCCGGCAGCCATTCACGTCATGCAGATGCTCCAGCGTCGCCCAGGCGATCGACAGCCCGTCATAGGTCGCCGTCCCCCGCCCGATCTCGTCGAGGATCACCAGCGCCCGTGGTCCCGCCTGGTTCAGGATCGCCGCCGTTTCCACCATCTCGACCATGAAGGTCGACTGCCCCCGCGCCAGATCGTCCGAGGCGCCGACCCGGGAAAACACCTGATCCACCACCCCGATCCGCGCCGCCGAGGCGGGAACGAAACTCCCCATCTGCGCCAGCAAGGCAATCAGCGCGTTCTGCCGCAGGAAGGTCGATTTCCCCGCCATGTTCGGTCCCGTCAGCAACCAGATCGGACAGGCCCCGCCATCCGCCGAAAGGTCGCAATCGTTGGCCACGAACCCGGCCCCGCCCGCCTGCCTCAGCGCCCGCTCCACCACCGGATGCCGCCCGCCTTCGATCCGGAAGGCCCGGTCCGAGCGCATCTCCGGCCGCGTCCACCCCTCGCCCACTGCCAGGTCGGCCAGAGCTGCCGCCAGATCGATCTCGGCCAGCGCCTTCGCCGCCAGCGAAATCGGTCCTGACCGCTCCAGAACCGCCGCCCTCAATTCCCCGAAAATCCGCTTCTCGATCTCCAGTGCATGATCCCCGGCATTGAGAATGCGCGTCTCCATCTCGGACAGTTCGACGGTCGTGAACCGCACCTGGTTGGCTGTGGTCTGGCGATGGATAAAGGTCTCTGACAGGGGCTCCGATGTCATCTTTCCGGCATGTCCAGCCGGGGTCTCGATGAAATACCCAAGCACGTTATTATGCTTGATCTTCAAGGCGTTGATCCCGGTCACCTTGGCATATTCCGCCTGCTTCCCGGCAATCACCCCCCGCCCCTCGTCCCTCAGCTTCCGGGCCTCGTCCAGCTCCGCGTCATAGCCCGCCGCGACGAACCCCCCGTCCCGCGCCAGCAAAGGCGGCTCGGCCACCAGCGCCGAACCCAGCAGAGACATCAGTTCTTCATGCCCGACCAGATCACCCCGCGCCCCAGCCAGCAATTCCGGCAACTCCGCCTCCTCCAGCCGCCGCGCCATCGCATCCGCCTGCGCCAGCCCGTCCCGCAGCGCCGCCAGATCGCGAGGCCCGCCCCGATCCAGCGCCAGCCGCGACAGCGCCCGCTCGATATCCGGCACATTCCTCAGATCGTCGCGCAGATCAGTTGCCAGTCCCCGGTTCTCAGTCGCAAAAGCCACCCCGTCGTGCCGCGCCGCGATCACGCCAAGATCGGTCGATGGCGAGGTCAGCCGCAATTCCAGCAACCGCGCCCCCGCCCCGGTGATCGTCCGGTCAACCGCCTGCAGCAGCGACCCCTCGCGTCCCCCTGACAGCGACCGCGTCAGTTCCAGATTGCGCCGCGTCGCCGCGTCGATCTGCACCACCCCGCCCGCCGCCTCCACCACCGGCGGCCGCAGCAATGGCAGCTTGCCGCGCTGCGTCAGGTCGAGATAATCGACGATCCCGCCAAGGGCCGCCAGCAACACCCGCGAGAAACTCCCGAACGAATCCAGAGACTTCACCCGGTACAACCCACAGAGCCGTTCCCGCGCCCCATCACTGTCGAAACTCGCCCGCGCCAGCGGCGTCACCGTGATCCCGTAGCCCTCGGCCAGCGGCTCGATCTCGTCGCGCAGCCCCTCCGGCACTAGCAACTCGCTCGGAGCGATCCGCGCCAGCATCGGCCCCAGCCCCGACCGCGCGCAGTCCGTCACCACCACATCCCCGGTCGACACATCGACCCAGCCCAGCGCCCCCTCGCCCCTGATCTCGGCAAATGCGGCCAGGAAATTGTGCCGCCGCGCCTCAAGCAAAGCATCCTCGGTCAGCGTCCCCGGGGTGACCAGCCGCACCACGTCCCGCTTCACCACCGATTTCGAGCCGCGCTTCTTCGCCTCCTCGGGGCTTTCCATCTGCTCGCAGACCGCTACCCGGAACCCCTTGCGGATCAGCGTCAGCAGATACCCCTCGGCGGCATGATGCGGCACCCCGCACATGGCGATATCCTCGCCCAGATGTTTGCCCCGCTTGGTCAGCGCGATATCGAGGGCCGCCGCCGCCGCCTCGGCATCACCGAAGAACATCTCGTAGAAATCGCCCATGCGATAGAACAGGAGCGCATCCGGATAGCGCCCCTTCACCTCGAGATATTGCGCCATCATCGGCGTCACATTGGGATTGCTCTCTGCCACAAGGCTCCCCTGCCTGAACGGGCGAAACCTACACATTGGTCAGGAGAGGGAAAAGGGGCAGATATGGTTGTGCGGGTGGAAAACGCCCTCTAGGATCGCCGTAAAATCCCTGGGGAGGGCGCAGATGCCTACGAAGAACCGGTTTACCGATGACGAGGCGCTGGCCTATCACCTGGAACCGAAACCCGGCAAGCTGGAGGTTACCGCCTCGGTACCGATGGCGACCCAGCGCGACCTGTCCCTGGCCTATTCGCCGGGCGTCGCCGTGCCAGTCCAGGCCATCGCCGACGATCCGGGCGCGGCTTACGACTACACGACCAAGGGCAACATGGTGGCGGTGATCTCGAACGGCACCGCGATCCTCGGCATGGGCAATCTCGGGGCGCTGGCCTCGAAACCGGTGATGGAAGGCAAGGCGGCACTATACAAGCGGTTCGCCGATGTCAACGCTGTCGATATCGAGCTGGAAACCGAGGACACCGACGCCTTCATCAACGCGGTCAAGCTGATGGGTCCAACCTTTGGCGGGATCAACCTCGAAGACATCAAGGCCCCGGAATGCTTCATCATCGAGCAGCAGCTGAAAGAGCTGATGGACATCCCGGTCTTCCATGACGACCAGCACGGCACGGCAGTGATCTGTGCCGCCGGGCTGATCAACGCGCTGCATATCACCGGCAAGAATATTGGCAATTGCAAGATTGTCCTCAATGGTGCCGGGGCGGCGGGGATTGCCTGTATCGAGCTTCTGAAGGCGATGGGCGCAAAACACGAGAACTGCATCACCTGCGACACCAAGGGCGTGATCTGGAAGGGCCGGACCGATGGCATGAACCAGTGGAAATCGGCCCATGCGGTCGAAACCGATGCCCGGACGCTGGAAGAGGCGATGGACGGTGCCGATGTGTTCCTCGGCGTCTCGGCCAAGGGGGCGGTGACCGCGAAAATGGTCGAGGCGATGGCCCCGAATCCGGTGATTTTCGCCATGGCCAACCCCGATCCCGAAATCACGCCGGAAGAGGCGGCGGAAGTCCGCGACGATGTCATCATGGCCACCGGCCGCTCGGACTATCCCAACCAGGTCAACAACGTGCTCGGCTTTCCCTATCTTTTCCGGGGGGCGCTAGACGTCCATGCCCGCGCCATCAACGACGAGATGAAAATCGCCTGTGCCGAGGCGCTTGCGGCACTGGCCCGCGAGGACGTTCCCGATGAGGTCGCCATGGCTTACGGGCGGAAGCTGACCTTCGGCCCCGACTACATCATCCCCACCCCCTTCGATCCCCGCCTCATCCACGTCATCCCGCCCGCCGTCGCCAAGGCCGGCATGGATACTGGCGTCGCCCGCCGTCCGATCATCGACATGGAGGCCTATGAACATACGCTCAAGGCCCGGCTCGATCCGACCGCGACCACGCTTCAGGCGCTCTATACCCGCGCGCGCGCCGAGCAGGCGAAGATCGTGTTCGCCGAGGGCGATGACGAACGGGTGGTGCGGGCGGCGGTGGCCTTCAAGCGTTCAGGTCTCGGCCATCCGATCGTGGTTGGTCGCGACGAACAGGTCCGCGAACTGCTCGAATCCGCCGGGATGCCGGAGGCCTATTTCGAGATCGATATCGTCAACGCGGCGACGATCCCCGATCTGCCGGACTACACCCGCACGCTTTATGCCCGGCTGCAGCGCAAGGGGATGGACCAACGGGATTGTCATATCCTGGCCTCGCGGGACCGGCATGTGTTCTCGTCGCTGATGGTGGCGCGCGGGGTTGCCGACGGAATGGTGACCGGGGCGACGCGCAAGGCGGCGCATGTGCTGGCGCTGATAAACCATGTCTTCGATGCCGAGCCCGGGGATGGAGCTGTCGGGATCACGGCGGTGCTTCTCAGGGGCCGGATCGTGCTGATCGCCGACACGCTGGTCCATGAATGGCCCGAAAAGGAGGACCTCGCCGATATCGCGATCCAGGCTGCCGCCGTTGCCCGCAATCTCGGGCTCGAGCCGCGCGTGGCCTTCGCCAGTTTCTCCAATTTCGGCTACCCGGTATCCGAGCGCGCGGTGAAGATGGCCGACGCAACCCAGGTTCTGGATGAGCGGGGGGTGGACTTCGAATATGATGGCGAGATGACCGCCGATGTGGCCCTCAATCCCGAAATCATGAAACAATACCCGTTCTGCCGATTGACCGGTCCGGCGAACATCCTGGTGGTCCCGGCCCGGCACTCCGCCTCGATCTCGGTGAAGCTGCTTCAGGAACTGGCCGGTGCGACGGTTATCGGCCCGATCCTGTCCGGCGTGGATCGCCCGGTGCAGCTTTGCTCCACATCATCGACAGTCAACGACATCCTGAATATGGCCGTTATGGCCGCGTGCAAAGTGGGGTGAGCGGAGCCCGAAAAACCATCCGGTGAGGGTGTTTTCAGCCCCCTGGGGCGGTGCATGGAACACCAAGTTTCAGCCGGGACCGGGAAACCACCTCAGAAAACGTGATCGGAAGTCTGTCCCGGATCCGTTTTCTTCGAAAGAAAACGGCCGAAATTTTTGAAAAATTTCGGCGCCCTCAGACAGTTGCGTGATATTGAATATCTTACTGGACCATCTGCGCCTCGCGCCGTGAAGATCCTGAATTCGCATTACCTTTCCGAACCCAAGAACCAATAGACCCGGTTTCGCGCAACACGCTCTATGGCATTTTGCGCCAAATCGAATTCATTCCTATCCTTGAGACGCATTTGCTAGAGCAAAACCGGATCAGATTGAATCAATCTGATCCCAGGATTTTGCTCAAACATTTGAATCTAGAACAAAATTTTTTTCAGACTGATTCAGTCTGAAACGATTTTGGTCCAAGCGATGGGGCGTACGAGACGTTTTCCAACACCAAAACCGGGTTTGCGAAACTGCGCCGCTGGATTGGCAAGACATCACCTGCCTGCGTGGTCTTTGAGGCAACCGGCCCCTTATCACGGCGCGTTTGAACGCAGCCTCTGCGAGCACCTGCCCCTGGTCAAAATCAACCCGCTGCAAGCCCGCCGGTTTGCGCAGGCACGCGGAACCCGGGCAAAAACCGACCGGGTCGACGCAGCCGTTCTGGCGCAAATGGGCGCAGCCCTTGCCTTGCAGCCGGATGCGCCAATGCGCAAAGATCACCACGAACTCAAAGAGTTACAGATCGCCCGCACCGCTCTGGTCAAGGATCGCACGCTGATCTTGAACCGGATCAAGACCCAGACACTGGCTCTGACAAAGCGCCGTTCAAAGGCACTTCTGCGCCGGATCGAAGCGTCTCTCAAAGAGATCGAGACAGAGATCAAAATCCGCCCGCGCGCCACCGATCAGGGCGCTCTTGCCCACGACATCCTGTGTTCAATCCCCGGCATCGCTGAACCCACCGCAGCTGCGATCCTGATTGCGTGCCCAGAGATCGGGACGCTTGGGCGCAAACAAATCGCAAGTCTGGCGGGATTGGCTCAAATGACCCGGCAATCAGGACAATGGCACGGCCAGGCCGTGCGTCGGGGAAACGCCCCACCGGGGCCTTTCCTGGTCCTCCTTACTTCAAGGCGGACGAAAGTTCCTGCGCGACGCGCTCTATATGCCTGCCTTGGTCGCTGTCAGGTTCAACCCGGATATGACTGCAAAATACCACGACATGTGCAGGCGTGGAAAACCAAAGAAGGTCGCCCTGACCGCAATAATGCGAAAGCTCCTCGAACTTGCCAACGCCCTAGTCAAAGCAGGGCGAAACTGGGCGCCAAAACCTACTTGATCAAGACGGGACACGCTAGAAACTGAAACTCGCCCCGACATTCAGCGCGTGCGTAACCAGATCGGTCTCCAGCTGCCCGCCGCCTTCGAGATCGGCCTCGTGCATCGTAAAGGTGCCGTTATACTCGCCGAAGACCGACCAGCGGTCGTTGATCTCGTAGCCGACCCCGCCCAGCCAGCGGGCGCCGACACCGGTCAGCTGATATTCGAAGGTCTCTTCGCCGCCGGTCGGCGTCACCTCGACATGCGGAATGGCCACCCCGAGACCGAGCCCCAGATAGGGCGTCCAGCGGCTGTCCATGTTGAACCGCCGCATGGCGTTGACGGTCAGCACGTTCACCCCGTCGGTCATCTCCAGCACGTCGAAGCCGTTATCGTCCAGCGTGTCGTCATCGGCATAGACCTTGGAATGGGTGAATTCGAGGCCCACGCCCCATTGATCATCCACCCAATAAGTCCCGCGCAGGCCCCAATAGGGCGGCGCCTGGAACGACCGCCCTTCCCAGGCGGCGAGGAAATCGTAATCGGTCCCGGCCCCGTCATCCCCGGTCACCCGGCTGTGGGAGGCCTCCTGAAAGCCCAGATAGAAGCTCAATTCGCTTTCCGCCGCCGCCGAAACCGGGGCCAGCAGGGCAAGGCTCAGGAAGATCGTCTTGAGGTGCGGGAATTCCATCTATCTCTCCATGCGTGCCAGCGTTCGGGACCGCGTGCGGCACCCTTCTTCCGAAACAATCGGTCCGCCCCAAAGCCGATCAGTGCTCCGAACATCACCTGAATGAGGAAATGCGCCCCCGCTTCGATCCTCGATCCTCCGGTGAACATCGCCGCGCCAAAGACCGCGGCCTGCCCCCAGGGAGATTTCCCCAGGCAGTCGCGCGCCAGATAGGACGCGCCGTAGAAAGCCGCCGCCGTATGCCCGGAGGGAAACCCCTTGTTCCCGCCATGGGGACGGATGCCTATTTCGGTATCCGCCAGCGCGAATTTGGTGCCGTGAACCAGACCCCAATGGGCGAAGAACCGCACCGCATAATCCGTGAATACCGACCGCCCGAAGGAACAGACCGCACCGGTGACCGGCAGGATCACCTGCAGATAGTCGCCCGCGACCTCGACCCCGCTCTCGTCCGCCCGCGCCGACGGCGCGGAGACGAGCACAAGGCTCAAGGCCACCGAAATGGCCAGGATTAAGGATCGTACCACACACAATAAAGACAACTCCGGGGGATGAGTCGGCCTCGAGTTTACACCCGAATCGTTAACCCCTCCAAGACGATGGGACTCTCGTCCCCACATTGTGACATGCTTGCTACTCATCAAGGAAACGCGTCGCCACCTGATAGGTCTCCAACTCCTCGGGCAGCAGGTAATATATCTCTTCCGGCGGGGTCGCCATGGCGTGGGACAGGACCAGCGGATTGACGCCCATCTCGGCGATATAGGCCATCACCTCGGCCTGCAGCGCCTGGATCGTATAGGCGGTATCGCGCGAGGTCAGGAAGGTGTCGGCCCCGAGATAGGCCTGATGCATCCCCACCCAGCCCTGTTTCGACACCAGCCGTTCGACCCCGGAAAACAGCACGATCGGACAGGCCGAATTGCAGACCGCATCGGGGGCGATCATCGTGTTCAGCCCGGAGGCGCGGATGATATCGCCGATCCGCAGGGCTTCGGCCACCGCGCCGCCCGGCGAGTGCAGCGCCACGATGTCCGGCCTGACCGCCTGTTTGCCCAACGCGATCTCGAACCGGTCGCTGTCGCCCTCCTGAATGGGCCCCGACACCAGCATCACCCGTCCGAACTCTTCGCTGTCCGAGAAGGTGAATTCCATCTCCGCCATCCGCTCCGGCAACATCACCGGCCCTTGCGGGCGGTCCCCGGGCATTGTCGGCACCCGCCGCGGCTCGTAGCGCCGCGTCTGGTCCCCCGGACCCACCGGCTGGGTCGGCGAGGGCTGATAGATATCGGGCTCGAACAACCCGCCATTGACCCGCTCGGCAATGATCCCGGCCCCGATCCCCACCTGAGCGGCAAAGGCCAGCCGCATCAGCGCCTTCACCGAAGGCTGCGGCAACCACCCCGGCAGCGCGCTCTCGCTCATTCGGCGGGTTTCTGGGAAATCGGATGCAGCCGCGACACCGGCACCTCATCCGCCGCATCCCCCATCTGATGCTCGATCCTTCTCAGAGCGCCCATCGCCACTTCGAGATCTGCCAGCGTCATTGTCTGTTCCATCTCCAGATTATCCCGCGAGCCCCTGATCGCCGCCTGGGTCACCGCCATGATGAACACCAGCACCATCGGCAACAGATCGATGGCGATCGCCCCGGCCCAGGACGGAATGAAATTCGCCCGGTACCGGATCACCGCATCCGCGGTCGAGATCGGCGTATAGGCCGTCTCGGGCGGGGCCGGCAGCGCGATCACCTCCTGCGCCGCGTTGGCCAAGGTCTGCGCCCGCGACTCCAGCGCCGTCATCACCGAGGCAATCGTCGCCGATTGCGCATTCCTGATATCGTCATCGCCGCCATCCAGTTCCGGCAACACCACCGAGGCCTTCAGATCCTGCGCCGCCCTGAGCACCAAGGGTGCCACCGACAATTGCCTGAGCTGCGTAATCAGCCCCGCCAGCCGCACCGATTGTTCCGAGAACGTCACCGACCGTGCCTCGATCGGTCCTTGTGCGGCAATAATCTCGCGCATCCGGCTGAGGATCTGGTTCCCGACCTCGAAGGTTTCGGCAATCTCAGCATCCTGCGCGCCGATCTGCGCTTCCAACGCCGCCAGCTCATCCGCCTTCTGCCGCAGCAGCCGATAGACAGCGCCCTGCCCACCGACGCCTGACAATTCCCCCGCCTGTTCGGCCTGCGACAGGTCTTCGAAGCCGGCCCTTGCCCGGGCAATCTCACGGCTCAGCGCCTGCGCCGCCACCGCGTTGGAATGCGCCCGTTCCAGAGCCGTCTGGTAATCCTGCACATTGCGCGCCAGATGCTGCTCCACCGCCGCCGAGCCCGCCAGGGCCGCCGCATTCAGCCAGGACGACATAGCCACAATCGCCACACAGCCCAGCCCCATGGCGAGGAACAGCCCGATCCGATGCCCCGCCCTGGTCATCGCCGGCAGCAGCTTCAGGATATAGGACCAGAAGACGAATATCCCCACCGACACGGCAATCGAATAGGCCAGGGCCGCAAAGAAACTCAGCGACCCGGTATCCTCAAGCAGCCCCGACACCCCGAGATAGGTATAAATCCCCGATGCCACGGCGAGAATCCCGAGTGCGAGCGGCGTGAAGCTCTCCAGCCAGCTCAGATGCCCCTGCAACTCGCGCACCTGCCTGAGCCCCTGCGTCGCCCCCGCCGAAAGCCGGTTGTCGTCGTCCATGCGTCTGGTCCTCATCCCGCGTCTGAAAGCGTATCTGGCGCCAAGGCCCCGATACTGCAACGATTCGGGATGTTAACATATTCACAAGGTGGTGGCGTCGGGGGTGTGCCGGGTTGGTGGGAATGACTGGGAAATCCCCTCAATTCCTGCACAAATGAGACCTGTCTCCTTTGAACCGGTAGAAGATCAGGGTAAAGCCCGCCCCTCGGGTGGGTCGGGCTTTGCCCGGTGCTGGTCGCACCGTGCAGGGGTGGAGCGGGGAGGAGTGATGATCAAATGCAGTACACAACAACATTGATCACATTCCAATGGGTAATACCACCGGCTTGATCAATTGACTGCTATCCAGTCTCTACTGGTGATAGAGGTTATTCGGTCAGGCTCGTTGGCAAAGAAGTTCCAGGCGGCTTGGCATTTGTCGAGGATGTGCTCGTAGGTATCGAAAACCGTGAT
>JBNKVT010000032.1:0-2023 GCA_050299335.1 Paracoccaceae bacterium
CGGCCTCGAATTGACCGAGTTCAGCGCGATCCAGGCGGCCGCACAGGTCTGGCTCGACACCATCGCCAATGTGCGCACCCACGGCGAAACGCAACAGCGGCCCGTCGATTTGCTGGCGCAGGAGCGTCCTCATCTGGGACCGCTTAATCCGCACCCCTACGACATCGCTCTCACTTCGACCAGTGTTGCCTCCAGCCAGTTCCGCGTCACCCTGGACACCAATCAGTATTCCGTCCCCGCCTCATACGCTCACCGCCGGGTGACGGTCAAAGCCTACCCGGACCGGGTCTGCATCTATTTCGACAACCAGCTCATCGCCCGTCACGCGCGCCGCTATGGCCGCCATGAGGATATCGAGGATCCCGATCACGCCAAGGCGCTGATCGCCCAGCGCAGCCGCGCCAGAGAACAGCGCCTGATGCTGCGCTTCCTGGCGTTATCACCGGACGCCCAGGCCTATCACGAAGGTCTGGAGCAGCGCAGAGCTAACGCCCGCAATCATGTTCGCAAGATCCTGGCGCTGGCCGAGATCTATCCCGCCGATGCCGTTGCGCGCGCCATCGCCGACGGCCTCGCCTTCCAGGCCTTCAGTGCCGAGTACATCACCAACATCCTGGAGGCCCGCGCCCGCGCATTGCCGGAAGCCGGTCCCCTGCAACTCACCCGCCGCCACGACATACTCGAACTCGACATCGCTCCGCCCGACCTCAATGCTTATGGGGGATACGATCATGACCCGGAAGAATGAACTGACGCCACTGGACGCGCAATTGCAGCTTTTGCACCTTCACTATATCCGGGACCACTACCAGGCCCTGGCGACCAAAGCTGCCGGAGACCAGCTTCCGCCCCTGGATTATCTGGCGCAGCTGATCGAGGGCGAGGCCGCGGTGCGCGAACAACGTGGCATCGAGCGCCGGATCCGGGATGCACGTTTCCCCGTGCTCAAGACCCTTGATGACTTCCAGTGGAACTGGCCGAAAAAGATCAATCGCCCGCAGATCCAGAACCTGTTCCGTATGGCTTTCGTCGCGACACAGACCAATATCGTCCTGATCGGCAATGTCGGCCTCGGCAAAACCCATCTGGCGATTGCTCTGGGGCACGCCGCCTGCCACAACGGATACTCGGTGCTCTTCACCACCGCCGTGGATATCATCAATACCCTTGCCGCTGCCCAGTCCGCCGGCCGCCTCAAGCGCGAGTTCCAGCGTTACCTGAAACCAGCCCTGCTGATCATCGACGAACTTGGCTACCTTCCCATCGACAAGCTCGGTGCCGATTTGTTGTTCCAGATCATCAGTCAGCGTTACGAACGGGCGCCCACGGTGATGACCACCAACCGCGTCTACAAACACTGGTCGCAGATCTTCAACAACGACAGCACCCTGACTTCCGCCATCCTCGACCGCGTCCTGCATCACGCCGAGACGGTCATCATCGAGGGCAAGAGCTTCCGCATGAAGGATGAAATCGACGGGCAAGACCCGAGGTGACCACGATGACGCCCAAGCGAGCAGCCAAGTTGCCCGAATATGCCGTCTCCGACGAAGCTGCCGCCTATATCGCCGACGCGCTCATGGAACTCGCCTTGCAGTTCGAGGCGACCCACCTTGGCCAAATACGCCGTCACTACCAATCGATCATGCCAGAACGTGACGATGACCCGGAGCAACTCGACCTGTTCGGCAAACATCCACCGTTCTGACTGCCGCAGCGGGAGGCGCTGGCATCCGCCCCCCCCTGCTCTTGTTCCCTTCTTGGTGTCATTCATCTGTTCGACCCGCGCCGCGAGCATTCTTCCGCCCCGACCACGAGACAGTGCGGCCGCCGCGCGCAGGGTCTGTCAAGGCTGGCCGCGTCTTCCGCGGCCACCCGCAGGGCTTGGCCTTGATAGGCCCGAGCACGGCGGCATGCTTGACGGGTCTGGGCTGGAGGCCGCCAACAAGTCCTGGGACGGGGCGCCAAATCACCGCGAAATTCAATCCGTTCAAATCCGTTGGAATTCACGCCGCTGGTAACA
>JBNKVT010000033.1:0-150590 GCA_050299335.1 Paracoccaceae bacterium
CGCAAATCCCGCGCCGCAAGGTCTTCACGCGTCACATTCACCGTCATTCCCGCCTCCATGTTGCTCAACGCCATAGAGTCAGACTTCCTGCCCAGTGGGAATCCCTAAAAGGAGTCAATGGATTCTGCGGCTGGTATGAGACTGGTTCGCATTGGTCTGACACCACCCCCTTTACAACTTGGCACCAGTAAGTTCCGACCCTTGGGAGTGAGGGAAGTTCAGAACCGGTAAGCCTTCCGCGCCAGCCCGTTGGCCAGATCCCCGGCAAGCTCTCGGGCCTCGTCCATGGTCAGGCGCTTTGCGGCCACCAACTCGCCGAGGAAGATGCAGTCGACGCGGCGGGCGAGGTCATGGCGGGCCGGGATCGAGGGAAAGGCGCGGGTGTCGTCGTTGAAGCCGACGGTGTTGTAGAACCCGGCAGTTTCCGTAGTCAGGCTGCGGTACCGCATCATGCCTTCGGCTGAGTCGAAGAACCACCAGGCGGGGCCGAGCTTGAGGCATGGGTATACCCCGGCAAGCGGGGCGAGTTCGCGGGAATAGGCGGTCTCGTCGAGGGTGAAGAGGATGATCGAGAGGTCCTTTTCGTGCCCGACCGCGTCCAGAAGCGGCTTCAGCGCGTGGACATAATCGGTGCGCTGGGGGATATCGAAACCCTTGTCGCGCCCGAACCGCTCGAAGACGGCCCTGGAATGGTTCCGGTAGGAGCCGGGATGGATCTGCATCACCAAGCCGTCCTCGACGCTCATCTTCGCCATCTCGGTCAGCATCTGGGCGCGGAACAGCTCACGCTCCTGCGGCTCGCCGTGGCCGGTCCTGATCTTGTCATACAGCAGTGAGGCCGCCTGGGCTGACAGATTGGCGGTCGCGGCTGTCGGATGACCGTGATCGGTCGCGGTCGCGCCGTGCTCAGCAAAAAACGCCCGGCGCTTGCGATGCGCCTCTAGATAGCCTTGCCAGCTACCGGGATCGCAGCCGGTGATCTCGCCGAAGGTCCTGAGGTTGTCGGCGAAGGTAACGAAATCCGGATCGACCACCGGATCGGGCCGGTAGGTGGTCACCACCCTGCCCGGCCAGTCGCTGTCGCGGATGGCGCGGTGATGGGAGAGATCGTCAAGGGGACTTTCCGTGGTGGCCAGGACCTCGATATTGAAGCGGTCGAAAAGGGCGCGGGGGCGGAACGCGTCCGTGGCGAGCCTGTCCGATAAGGTCTTGTAGATGCCGGAGGCGGTCTCAGGCGTGAGGCGTTCGTCAAGGCCGAAGACGGTTGCGAACGTGTAATCCAGCCAGTCGCGGGTCGGGGTGCCGCGAAACAGGTGGTAATGGGCGGCAAAGATCGACCAGACCTCTTCGGGATCGGTCTCGGGCCGCGTGCCGTCGGCATGGGCGATGCCGAGCCGGTCGAGATCGATGCCCTGGGAATGCAGCATCCGGAAGATGTAATGGTCCGGGGTGACGATGAGATCGGTGGGATTGGAAAAGGCGGCGTTGGTCGCAAACCAGGCCGGATCGCAATGGCCGTGGGGGCAGACGAGCGGCTGATCGCGGATCTGCATGTAGAGGTCTCGGGCGATCCAGGCGGCGCGGGACGCGTCCGGAAAGAGATAACTGTCGTCGAGCAGGGACATGGGCGCGTTCCGGTTGCGGTTTCGGGAAGGTTACCCGGAAAGCCGCCACTGCGCCATATGGCGGTCTTCAGTTGGCGAAAATCGTGTCGAAATCGGCGAAACCCTTGATCTCGATCGGGTTGCCGGACGGGTCCCGGAAGAACAGGGTCCACTGCTCTCCGGGCTCACCCTCGAAACGGACCATCGGCGGGAAATCGAACTGGATACCGGCCTTGGTGAGACGGTCGGCCAGGTTGCGCCAGTCGCCGAGCGGCAGGATGGCCCCGAGATGCGGCATCGGCACGAGATGGTCGCCGACCTTGCCGGTCCTCTCGGTCCTGAAGGGCGTGCCGAGATGCAGCGAGATCTGGTGGCCGAAAAAGTCGAAATCTACCCATGTACCGGTGGAGCGGCCCTCGCGGCAGCCGAGGGTCCGACCGTAGAAGGCGCGGGCCTCGGCGAGGTCGGTAACGTGATAGGCGAGGTGGAAGCGTGACCGCATCACATGCCGAGGGCTTCTTTGTAAAGCTCCAGCACCGCCTCTTCCTCGGAAATCTCGGCGGGGTCCTTTTTGCGCAAGGCCACGATCTTGCGCAGGATGCGGGTGTCGTAGCCGCGTCCCTTGGCCTCAGCCATGACCTCTTTTTGCTGGTCGGCGATGTCTTTCTTCTCGGCCTCCAGGCGCTCGTAACGCTCGACGAAGGCGCGCAGTTCAGAGGCTGTGACGCGGTATTGATTGCCTGTATCGACGACGTCGTCGGTCATGGGTCCTGCCCTGTCTGTTGGAATCGGAGCGACACCCTAGGGCCACACCGGGGTCGCTGCAAGGGCTTGCCGGGAGCGAGCTTGCGGGTTAGGGGATCGGCCCATGGGTATCGTGGTTTTCATAGGGGTCGCAACGACATTGGCCGGGCTGGCCGGGCTGGTGGCCTGTATCCTGAAGGCACGGCAGATCCGGGCGGAAAAGCCCGATCCCGAAGAGGCGCGCCGGCGGCTGAAGGGGCTGATCGCGCTCAATATGGGCTCGGTCGCGGTGGCGATGTTCGGGCTGATTCTGGTGGTCATGGGCATGGTTCTGAGCTGATGGCGAGTTGAACACCGTGCCAGGTGACGGCTTCGCCATGCTTTGCGCGACGACCCGGTCCCGGCGGGGCGCGGGCGGCGCGGGCTCTTCTGAACGATATCCGCGCTCAGGCCGATGGCCGGTCGGCATCCAGGCTACGGATCCAAGCGATGATGCGTTCGGCGACGGGGGTTGTCTTGGCCGGGGTCAGGATATCGCCGCACATGACGTGGCGTTCGATGTCATCGCCCGCTTCCCAGGTCAGGTCCATGATCTCGGTGGGACCGCCCCAGGCCTCCAGGACCTTACGGGCGGCCTTCGGGTCGATGATGGCGTCGTCTTCGCAGAGAATGAAGAGCGCCGGAAGGCCGGTCGCACTGAAATCGAGCCACCTGGCGGCGCGGGTAAGTGCGGCCATGGGAACGAGGGCGCGTGTGGGGAATTCCATGTCCCAGAAATGCGCGTGCAGCTCGGAGCGGCGTTTCGCCCTCTGGGTCTTGCCGGCCACCATCGGGGCAAGGAGACCCGCCAGCGGCAAGTCGAGGATGAAGGACCGCGGATCGCGCAGCCGGTAATTTGGCGAGATCTGCACGATCCCGGCCACCGCGTCATCATTCCCCGCCCCGACCAATTCCAGCACCGCCGCCGCGGACCCGGTCGAGGTGGTGACCAGTACCACCCTTTCGCCCAGCCTCCGCCCGATCTCCAGCGCTTCAGCCATATCGCGTCGCCATGCCGCAACACTGGCCCGTTCAAGCGAAACTCCGTCCAGCCCGTGTCCGCTCAGCCGCGTGTAGAAGAGGTTGGCCCCGAGCGCCTCGGCGACCATGTCCGGTACCGGCCTGATCTCACCGAGGGTGGCGGTAAACCCGTGGATATAGACAATGGCAAGCGGCCTGCGGGGCTTCGCATCGGGATCGGCCCAGGCGATTGTCTTGGCCACGCCCTCCCTGAGACCGGCAATCCGCGCCTCGCCTGCCGCCAGATAGGCCTCGGGATCATCGCCGACGTCATCGGGATCGAAACGCACATCCTCCATCCCGGTACGGCTGTCGAGCGCGTACAGCAAAGCGGCGAGCAAAAGCGTGGCAAGGACGAGATAGAGCATGGGGGCGGGCCAGTCCTGATCCGTTTGAAAAATCCTAGAGCACGTGCCCATGCCGGGTAAATGGGGCATTCCCGCCATCCCGACGTCTCCCTGCCCAACGGTGCCGCTTGTCCCCCGGCGTGGTCCGGAGGCTCTGCCTCCGGCTCCGGCGCAGCCGAAGACAGACCTGGGGCCTTCAGGCCCCGGGGATGTGCCACGCCCCCTCGACGAAAACGGAGGCTCCGCCGTTAGGCGCCCCGCGCTGTCACCTCTTCGACGGCGGCGGCGATATGGGCCAGATTGTCGGGCTCCGAGAACCGGTGATCCGCGCCTTTGACCAGTGTCAGCCGCAGATCGGGGCTTTCGGCATGGGCCAGGAGCCGAAGAGCCACCTCCTGCGGCACGTCCGCATCCTCGGTCCCGTGCAGCAACCGCACCGGAAAAGGCAATTTCAGGGGCGTGCGCAGCACAAGGTTTCGTCGCCCGTCCTCGATCAGCCTGCGGGTGATGACATAGGGTTCATCCGAATACTCCGACGGCAACGCGACCTGCCCCCGCTCGGACAGGTCCGCGCGCTGCGCTTCGGAAAAATCCGACCACATCGCGTCTTCGGTGAAATCGGGGGCCGCCGCAATCCCCACCAGCCCAGCCACCTTTGCGGCCACCTTCCCCGCCACCTTTCCGGCCACCTTTCCGGCCAGCGCCCCCCGCGCCAGGATAAGAGAAATCCACCCGCCCATCGACGAGCCGACGAGAATCACCCGCCCCGGAACCACGCCGGAGATCACCGAAGCGGCATCCTCGGCCCAATCCCCGATACAACCTTCGAGAAAGTCTCCCGAGGAACTACCATGCCCGGAATAGTCGAACCTCAGAAAACCCCGGCCCTCCTTCCGGCACCATTCCTCTAAAAACATGGCCTTTGTGCCGGTCATGTCCGAGCGGAAGCCTCCGAGAAAGACGATAGTCGGCAAATCCACCTTATTTCCGCCCGCATCATGTGTATGATATGCGATGCGACGCGTATTGACCGCATGGTACGAGTGTTGAATTGTCATGAACATGTCCTTCGCCAAAGATGCCCCGGAGATAGCAGGTGAGAGCACGGCACCCAGCGTGCTGCAGCTTCTTCCCGATTTATCGGCAAACACGGCGACAAGGCAACTCCTGCCCCTGATCCGCGCCTTGGTCGATGCCGGTGGCGATTGCGCCGTCGCTTCAACCGGAGGGCGACTGGAATCGCAGATATCCCGTGCCGGCGCCACGGTCCTGGGGTTCAAGTCCGGCCGCTCGGGATTGTTCAAGGCCGATAGCAATGTCGCCCTGCTCGATGCCATCCTGAAATCCGGCATCACGCTCATCCATGTCCATCACCATTCCATCGGCCCCGCTGCCAAGGCGCTGGCCGATGCCGCGAATATCCCGCTGGTCCAGACCTGTCTCGAAGCCCCAGCCCATGACGGGTTTTTTTCGCGCCGCACCGCCAAGCGCCAGCTCAACGGTCGCCCGATCCTCGTGCCCTCGGACTATCTGCGGACCCTGATCGCCGACCGGTTCGATCTGCCGCTCAACGAGATCAAGCTGGTGCGACCGGGGCTCGATATCGAACTGCATTCGGAGATCTCGATCTCCACCCAGCGCACCATTTCGCTGGCCGAGAAATGGGGCGTGATCGAGGATTCGCGGCCCATCGTGCTGGTTCCCCAGGCGCTCCGCGACATCAGGTGGCTGAAATATCTCGCCACGGCGGCCAAGGACGGGCCGGACGCCTTGTGGATCTTCATCGACCCCGAAGCCGGGGACAACGACGTGCCACCACATGGATTCTCGTCGGACCGGCTGCGCTGGGTCGGCGCCTGCGACGACCTGCCCGCGGCCCTGAAGCTGGCCTCGGTGGTCCTGTCGCTGCCCGCCGAGCCCCGGGCCCTGGACGAGGTGGCGCTGGAGGCCCAGGCCATGGGCAAGCCGGTCATCCTCGCCGATCACGGCGCGGCTGGCGAAATGACCCTGGAAGGCAAGTCCGGCTGGCTGGTTGCAGTCGGCAATTCCGAAGCGCTCGACGAGGCGGTGGTCCATGCGCTCGGCCTCGATGACAGCCAGAGGGCGCATCTTGCCATGGCGGCAAGGAGTTTCATCCAGGGCAATTTCGCCCTGAAGGAAACCCACCGGCAAATGCTCGACATCTATGCGCGGGTTGCACGCCAGGAGATCTGAACCAGCCTGTCCCGTGTGGGTTCGGTGCCTGAGCCCCAATGCCGGCTTTTCTGAAGCATTTCAAGTCCACAATGAATCGTTTCTTCGCTGCCTCTCGCTGCGCTCGAACGCGAAAAACGATGCGGGTCGTTTCAACGAAAACTCGAAACGCCATAGACGTCGCATTCGCCCTAACCCATTCGGCCTACGACCAGAATCCCCGCTCGCCGCGAGGAAATCCCTCGGTTTCAACGCGGGTTGGTGAGACGTGATGTATCGGGAAAAGGCTGAACGTTTTAACGACCGCGAAACTGTCGTTGGCCGCCCGACCGGGTCTGCAAGCGCAGAAAACCCCACTGCTGCCTCCGGGGTCACACGCTCAGCTCATGTACTCCCCATCGCCGCGGTGTCTCTCGGTCGAAAACGGTAACCCTGAACCGCAAAACCGTCCCCCCTTTTACCCTTGGCTAACCATTCCCCGGTAACAGTCCTTAACAACAGGAACGAACGCAGCCGCACGGTCCCGGCCCCAACCCGCCCAGGACCCGCGCCTGCCAGCGCTTAGGTGGTCATCGTGAGACGTATCGGCATTGTCGGAGCAGGCTTCAGCGGCGCGGTCATCGCGCGCGAACTAGCGGAGGAGGGCATCCCTTCGCTGGTGATCGAGAAACGCGCCCATATCGGCGGCAACTGCCATACCGAACGCGATCCCAGGACCGGGGTGATGGTCCACAAATACGGGCCTCACATCTTTCACACCGCCAACAAAGAGGTCTGGGACTATATCAACCGCTTCGGCGTGATGATGCCCTATGTGAACCGGGTCAAGGCCACCGTCCGGGGCAAAGTCTATTCCCTGCCCATCAACCTGATGACCATCAACAATTTCTTCGACACGACCATGTCCCCGGACGAGGCCCGCGCCTTCATCGCGTCCCAGGCTCGCACCGATATTGAGGACCCGCAAAGCTTTGAGGAACAGGGGTTGAAATTCGTCGGCGAGGCGATCTACAAGGCCTTCTTCGACGGCTATACCCGCAAACAGTGGGGGCTGGACCCGGCAATGCTGCCAGCCTCGATCCTGAAACGGCTGCCCCTGCGCTTCACCTATGACGACAATTACTTCAACCATCCCTATCAGGCGATCCCGCGCGACGGTTACACCGCCATCATCGCGCGCATCCTCGATCACCCGCTGATCGAAACCCGCACCGGCTGCGGCTTCGAGGAGCAGGACGAGGATTTCGCCCACACGTTCTATTCCGGCCCGCTCGACAGCTATTTCAACTACGACTTGGGGCGGCTCGGCTACCGGACGCTGGATTTCGAGCCGGTCTATGGCGAGGGCGACATCCAGGGTACGGCGGTGATGAACTATCCCGATCCCGACGTGCCCTTCACCCGGATCTCGGAACACAAGTATTTCGCGCCATGGGAGGCCGACAGCTTCAGCCATTCCGTGGCTTACCGCGAATATTCCCGCGCCTGCGGGCCGTCGGACATTCCGTACTATCCGATCCGCCTGCTGGCCGAAAAGAAACTGCTGTCGCAATACGAGGATCGCGCCGCCAAATTGTCCGATGTCACTTTTGTCGGGCGGCTCGGCACCTATGCCTATCTCGATATGGATGTCACCATCGCGCAGGCGCTGGAAACGGTGCGGGCCTGGATCGCCTCCGCCAGCGAAATGCGCAGGATCGCCTGATCGCGGCCCAAGGACCGCCACCCCGGCAAAGCTCGGACAAGTTGAGGGACAGAACATGCCCGCCCCGAACCGTTTTTTCATCATCGGCCTGCCCCGAAGCGGCAGCACCTATCTGATGGACCTCCTGAACTCGCATCCCGGCATCCTGTGCGCGGGCGAGCTGTTCAATCCGTCGGAGGCCATCGGCTATGACGGCAACGACAAGCCGACAAGCGGCTTCACGGGCCGCGAAACCGACCCCGAAAAACTCGTTTATCGCAATCGTGAACCGGTGGCCTGGCTGCGGCAGTATTTCGACGGCCATCACGACAGCGACCTGCAGGCCATCGGGGTCAAATACATGATCAGCCAGAATGTCGGCTTGTTGCAGAATCTGCATCTCTTTCCGGGCGCGCGGATCGTCTATCTCTACCGGCCCAACAAGCTGGCCCAGGTTTCTTCCTTCATGCGGGCAATTCAGACCAAGGTCTGGGCGCAGCGCGACGTCACTGTGGACAAGCCGGTCCGGGCGCGGATGAAGCTGAACCTGCAGCGGTTTTTCCAGCTCTGGCACGAGTTCGACACCTACGACATGCTCTTCCAGTCGTATCTCGAAACCCTGCCCCAAAATATCCTGCGCATCGAATATGCCGACATGTTCGCGCCCGGTTTCGCAGCCCGATTGCAGGATTTCCTCGGCGTCACCCCCGAGACTGGCCTTCAGGCCGGTCTCGTCAAGCAGAACGCCCCGGTCATCGGTGACCGCTTTGTGAACAGCGCCGAAGTGGAGCGGCTTCTCACCCGGCTCGACCGCGCCGACTGGCTCGGCCCCGAAATCACCCCCGAGCTTGTGCCCGAGGTCACGCCTGGGATCCCCCCCGAAGTCATGAGCGACAGTCCAGAAAGTGCTGGGAACGCGACGGCCGATGCCCCCCATATCCAGGCCACGGCATGAGGATCCTGCATTATAACTGGGTCCCGTTCGACGACCCCGAGAAACGCGGCGGCGGCGTCACCGTTTACGCTCGCAACACCATCGAGGCCCAGGCCGAAGCCGGTCACGAGATGTATTTTCTCTCTTCGGGCATCTCCTACAATATCTTCCGCAAGGACCCCTATTTCCGCGCCACCCGGAACGCTCTCGGCGCCCGCTGCAAAAGCTTCGAGATCGTCAATTCCCCGGTCTTGTCCCCGTCCCATCACAGTTTCGACCTCTTCGATACCCAGTTCGAAGCCCCTGAAATGCTTAGGATGCTGGCAGAGTTCCTGGCCCGGCACGGCCCGTTCGACGCGGTGCACTTCCACAATCTCGAAGGCCTGCCCGCCGCCGCTCTGGAATTGAAATCCGACTTCCCCGACACGCGTTTCGTCTTCTCGGCGCATAATTACTATTCCGTCTGCCCCCAGGTGAACCTGTGGAAGGGTGAGCGCAAGAATTGCCGCGACTTCCATGCCGGGCGCGACTGCGTTACTTGCCTGCCCCACCAGCCCGACCGGACGGAGGTCTATCTCGCCAACGCGCTGGCCTTTCACCTCAAATCCATCGGGATCCGACCCAATACCTGGCTCTTCCGCCGCTTCTTCCAGTTCGCGCCCTACTACCGCGCTCCGTTCGAGGCGCTGCATCGTTTCACCCTTGCCCGCCAGGCCACCCGCGCCCACCGCCTGGCGGAAAGCCTGACGCCCACCGATGTGGCCAAGGGCAAGGGGCGCGCGTTTCAAGGCCGCGAAAAGGCACAGCGATTTGCCGAACGTCGGGCACGGATGATCGACATCGTCAGCCGGAATTTCGACACCGTGCTCGCGGTCTCCGAACAGACCAAGGCCGTGCTCTGCCGCTTCGGCTTTGCGCCTGAAAAGATCGCCGTCTCCTATATCGGCACCCGCCATGCTGAGCGTTTCGACACCGCGCCGGATCGCCCGGCCTGGGATGGCAGCCGCCCCCTGAGGATCGCCTATCTGGGCTACATGCGTACCGACAAGGGATTCTGGTTCCTGCTCAAGGCTTTGAAAAAACTGCCCGCAGACATCGCCAGCCGTATCGAACTGGTCATCGCCGCCCGGGATACCGGGGCCTTGCGCGACCTGGAGAAACTCTCGCTCCGCTTCGCCTCCGTCACCCATTTCGACGGCTATACCCACGACACGCTCGACGAGGTTCTCGACGGCGTCGATCTCGGCATCGTGCCGCCGATCTGGGAAGACAACCTGCCCCAAGTCGCCATCGAGATCGTCTCGCGCCGCATCCCGATCCTGACCTCCGATACCGGCGGGGCGCAGGAATTGGGCAACAACCCGGATTTCGTCTTCAAGTCGGGCTCGAGAGCCGCCCTCATCTCGCGGCTGACCGATGTCGTCGAGGGCCGCCTGAACCTTGCTGGTTTCTGGAAGGCGCATCGCAAGCCGGTGTCGATGCAGGCGCATGTCGAAGACCTGATCGCCCGTTACACCGGGGACAGGGCCGGAACCGGTATTGGCACCGGCCCCGCAACGCGCACCCCCTCGTTGGATGGCAGGCTGAAACAGCAAACCGAAGCCCTGACCGAAGTCGCCTGATATCCCCTGCGTCCTTGCTCCTCTGGCTTGACAGGACTGGCCCCCAGGCCTAGCAAGAACCCGACCTTGAACCGGGCCTTTCGTAGGGGCCAAAGCGAAGGAGGCATGTCATGCCCGACGGACAGACGATTTCCCTGACATTTCCTGATGGCGCCCGCCGGGACTATCCCGCCGGGACCACCTGTGCCGATGTGGCGGCCGATATCTCGAAATCGCTGGGCAAGGCCGCGCTGGCCTGCAAGATCGACGGCAGGCTCGCCGACCTCTCGATCCCACTGGAGACCGATGCCGCCATTGAGATCGTCACCGCCCGGGACGCCGAGGCGCTGGAGTTGATCCGCCACGACGCCGCCCATATCATGGCCCGCGCGGTGCAGGAGATCTGGCCGGATGTGAAGGTCACCATCGGCCCGGTGATCGAGAACGGCTGGTACTACGATTTCGACCGCGAGGAACCCTTCACCCCCGAAGACCTCGAAGCCATCGAAAAGAAGATGCGCGAGATCATCGCCAAGCGCGATCCGGTGACCACCGAGGTCTGGGACCGCGACCGCGCGATCACTCATTACAAGGCCACCAACGAGCCCTACAAGGTCGAGTTGATCGGCATGATCCCCGAGGGCGAGCCGATCCGCATGTACTGGCACGGCCACTGGCAGGACCTCTGCCGTGGACCGCATCTGGCCCACACGGGCCAGGTGCCGGCGGACGCCTTCAAGCTGATGTCCGTCGCCGGGGCCTATTGGCGCGGCAACTCCGACAATGCCATGCTCCAGCGCATCTACGGCGTCGCCTTTGCCAACAAGCAGGCGCTGAAGGACCATCTCCACATGCTGGAAGAGGCCCAGAAACGCGATCACCGCAAGCTGGGCCGCGAAATGGACCTGTTCCACATGCAGGAAGAGGCCCCCGGCCAGGTGTTCTGGCACCCCAATGGCTGGACGATCTACACCACGCTTCAGGACTACATGCGCCGCCGTCAGCGCGCCGGGGGCTATGTCGAGGTCAACACGCCCCAGGTGGTGAACCGCAAGCTCTGGGAGGCCTCGGGCCACTGGGACAACTACCAGGAGAACATGTTCATCGTCGAGGTCGACGAGGACCATGCCCGCGAAAAGACCATCAACGCCCTGAAACCGATGAACTGCCCCTGCCACGTGCAGATCTTCAACCGCGGCCTGAAAAGCTACCGCGATCTGCCGCTCCGCATGGCCGAGTTCGGGTCCTGCAACCGGTATGAGCCGTCGGGTGCGCTACACGGCATCATGCGGGTGCGCGGCTTCACCCAGGACGACGCGCATATCTTCTGCTCCGAAGACCAGATCGAGGAGGAATGCGCCCGGTTCATCTCCTTCCTTGCCGATATCTACAAGGACCTCGGCTTCGAGGATTTCGAGATCATGTTCGCGACGCGGCCCGAGAAACGGGTCGGGACCGAGGAAAGCTGGGACCGGATGGAAGCCGCCCTCGAAGCGGCGATCCGCAAGACCGGCCACGCGTTCACCCTCGACCCCGGCGAAGGCGCCTTCTACGCGCCGAAACTTGACTTCAAGCTTACGGACGCCATTGGCAGGGTCTGGCAATGCGGGACGTTCCAGGTCGATCCCAACCTGCCCGAGCGGCTGGGCGCGAGTTTCATCGGGGCCGACGGTGCCAAGCACCGGCCTTTCATGCTGCACCGGGCGGTCCTCGGCAGCTTCGAGCGCTTCATCGGCATCATGATCGAGAACTATGCCGGGAAACTTCCCCTGTGGCTGCCCCCCCGTCAGGTCGTCGTCGCCTCGATCGTCTCGGATGCCGACGACTACGTGAACGAGGCCGTGGCGGCCCTGCAAAAGGCCGGGATCCGCGCCGAGGCCGATATCCGCAACGAAAAGATCAACTACAAGGTCCGCGAGCATTCGCTGGCCAAGGTGCCGGTGATCCTCGCCGTGGGCATGAAGGAGGTCGCGGACCGCACCGTCTCGATGCGGCGGCTGGGCGAGAAACAGTCCGAGGTCATGGGACTGGACGCAGCGATCGAAGCGCTGGCCGTCGAGGCCCTCGCCCCCGATCTGAAACCCTCGGATGGCTGAGCCCGGCCATCCGGACCGGCCCGGCCCACGGAACATCTTTGTCCTCTGCACCGGCCGCTGCGGCTCGACCACCTTCATCGAGGCCGCAAAGCATATCACCAATTTCTCCGCCGCCCATGAAAGCCGCACGCATTTCTTCGGGTCCTCCAAGCTCGACTATCCGAGCCACCATATCGAAGCCGACAACCGGCTCAGCTGGCATCTCGGACGGCTCGATGCGGCCTATGGAGACCGCGCCTGGTATGTCCACCTGACCCGCAACCGCGAAGAGGTCGCGACCTCCATGGCCGAACGCCGGCCTCAGGGGATCGGGCGGTTCTATCACCGGGTCATCCTCCTGGGGACCAAGAAGATCTCGACCGCCACCCGCTACGATGCCTGTCTCGACTTCGTCGACACCGTGACGGCGAATATTTCGCTCTTCCTGCGCGACAAGACCCATGTCCTGCCAGTGGCGCTGGAAACCGGCAAGGCGGATTTCGACCGGTTCTGGGATTGGATCGGCGCCAAGGGCAATCGCGCGGCGGCGCTGGCGGAATGGGACGTGAAACACAACGCCCGCAAGACGACGCAGGCGCCATAGGTGGTAAACCGCACCCATGGGCTCTTTTCAAGTCAGCCGTCCTTGGCTATAATTGCCGAAAGTGGGCGTGGCCTTGGGCGCGCCTGCTTTTGCATTGACTGAAACTGTAAAAGGACAAAGGCTATCGCCCGCAGACCACACCACGCGCCTCCGACGCGCGACACCGGCCCCCGTGTCAACGACCGCATCAGGGTCCCGGAAATCCGGCTCATCGGAGCCGAGGGAGAGAATATCGGCGTTGTAACCCCCGAACGCGGGATGGAGCTTGCCGATCAGGCCGGGCTGGACCTGGTGGAGATTTCCCCCAATGCCACGCCGCCGGTCTGCAAGATCATGGATTTCGGCAAGTTCAAGTATGAACAGCAGAAAAAGGAATCCGAGGCGCGCAAGAAGCAGAAGATCATCGAGGTGAAGGAGGTCAAGTTCCGTCCCAACACCGACACCCATGATTACGACGTCAAGATGCGCAACGTCGCCCGCTTCCTCGACAATGGCGACAAGGTCAAGGTGACCCTGCGCTTCCGGGGCCGCGAGATGGCGCATATGGACCTGGGTCGCAAACTGCTGGAACGGGTCGCCGAAGACACCGCCGAGATCGGCAAGGTCGAACAGATGCCCAAGCTCGAAGGCCGGCAGATGGTGATGATGATAAACCCGGTGAAGTGATCCGGGGGAGAGATTTTGAAAGCGGCGCCGGGGTCTCCGGCGCCGCTTTTCATTTCAGCCCACGTTGTTTTTCGGCCATTCTGGCCTTGCCGGCGGCATAAAGCTTCTCCCGCTTGCGGGTACGGGCGTGACGTTCGGCGAGGGTTTCGGAATTGTACTGGTCCTCGCGTTGCAGTTTCTGCCAGCGGTGAAGGCGGTCCTCGTCGATCTGACCGGTCGCGATGGCGGCGCGAATGGCGCAGCCGGGTTCGGTGTCGTGGGTGCAGTTGGAAAACCTGCAGGCTTCGGCCAGATCGGCGATATCCGAAAACACCGCATCGACCCCGTCCGCCACATCCAGGAGCCGCAATGCCCGCATCCCCGGCGTGTCGATGATCCAGCCACCCCCGGCGATCCTGTGCATCGACCGCGACGTGGTGGTGTGCCGACCCCGGGCATCCCCTTCACGGATGCCTTGCGTGTCCTGCCCGGCCCCGGTCAGCAGATTGACCAGCGTCGACTTCCCGACCCCCGAGGTCCCGGCCAGCGCGATGGTCCGCCCCGCCCCGGTCCAGGGCGACAAGCTGTCGACGGTGGCAGCGTCCGTGGCATCGACAGCCAGCACCTCGACCTCGCGCAACGCCTCCCGGGCCCGGTCGAGATAGGTGTCGGGAGCGTCGGCAAGATCCGCCTTGGTCAGCAGCACCACTGGCTCCACCCCGGCCTGCGCGGCAAGCGCAAGATAGCGTTCGATCCGGGCGATTTTGAAATCGGCGTTGCAAGACGAGGTGACGAAGAGCGTATCCAGATTGGCGGCAATGGTCTGCGCGACCGGATCATCGCCCGCCGCACGGCGTGTCAGCAAGGTTTTCCGCTCCAGAAGTCGCACCGGCAGGTCGTCGGACCTGACAAGCAGCCAGTCGCCGACCGTGACATTCTCGTCGGTGAGCAGGGCGGTGCGCCCGAGACGCATCTCGCCGTCGGGCGACAGGCTCCGGACCGCATCGCGCCAGACTTCGGTGACACGAACGGGTTTGAGAGTTTCGAACTCTTCCAAGGAAAGTTGCGATTGATAGAACGGACCCCAGCCGAGATCGCTGAGGGAAGGATGGGTGGTCATGTGGTTCAGCCTCGAAATAACGACACGGACCGCCGCGCTCCCGGCGCGGGGTCGTCTGCGTTCAGGCCGGCAGGGATCAGGCTTTGCTCAGACCCCGACAGCCCGAAGGGAGATGGCAACAGTCATGAAATCCCTCCTTGCGGCTGATCGTGTTCCTGCCAGCTAACCCGCCGGATCGATTCCGTCAAGCCGCGGTCTCAGAGGCGCCAGCCCTGGCAATCCGGAAATCCTTGTCCTTTGGTAAACGGAACCGCCACAAGTCTTAACAAAATTTCCGCATATTTTCAGACAATTGTCCGAAAATTTGTCACGCATTGAAATTTACCAGAAAAACCCGCCTATCGCTTCGTTGACCCTTCGTGCTGTCCGCTCGTAACCGCTTGAACAACGGAACAAATCTGAATGAGTGAGTGGAGTTGGAAATGCGGGTTGAAAAGAGTGTGTTGGCGGTGGTGGTTGCGGTGGCGGGTCTGGCTGGAACCGCCGAAGCGCAGGGTTTCGGTTTTGGCAGCGGCGGGCGGACCTATGCGTCGGTGCTGGCGGGGGCCGGAGAATCCAGCGGTGAATTCACATTGACCGCGCCTTTCGAGATGAGCGGCGAAAATGACGATGACCGCGGGATGTTCGCAGCAGCAGCCATCGGGCGCGATCTTGGGGCCTACCGGTTCGAACTGGAATTCTCGACCCGCAGGAACGAGGGCGAGACCGGGGCCACCTCGCCCTGCCCCGGCTGCGATCATGCCGTGACCGTGCATGCGCTGATGGTCAACGGGCTGCTGGATTACCAGATCGGCGACAGCCCGGTGACGCTGTCTGCCGGTCTGGGCCTGGGCGTCGCCGGGGTCATGCATGACGTGATGGGCGAAGAGGCAACCGACAGTTTCACCCCGGCGGCCCAAGGCATCCTGCAGGCCTCCTATGCGGTCAGCGAGCGGGTCGAGATTTTCGGCGATGTCCGCTATTTCAAGACCCTGAACGAGGCGGCGGTCTCGAACAGCCTGGAATTCAGCGCCTACGAATCGCAAACGGTGGGGTTGGGCGTCCGGTTTTCGTTCTGAATTTCGAACCAGACCTCTCCCCCATCCCCTCTCCTAATGGGAGAGGGGGGCGCTGGGCAGCACCAACGGGTCCGGGTGACAGCTGACCATATGAGTGGGGTAAGGTGAGAGGCTGGACAACGACCCAAGCGGGGCTCGTTACGGCTGCTTCCTTCCGGACCTGACCGGGTTGGCGAGGTGCTTGCCCGCGCCAACCTCTCAAAAGGTAATATAAAGCCGAACGGGCCGGTTCACAACCCTTGCCCCGGCGCGATCCCGACGACATAGGTGTGGATGGTAAAGACAATGGCGCCTGTCTTCGGCAGGCGCAGCAGGCATTGACGCTCGGAGCGGATATAGCGCGGATCGGGGCTGCTGGGCCTGGGGTCGGCCTCTCGCCGGGGCTGGAACAGGCGGAAATCGGTATAGGCGAGACGATTGGCACGGATCAGCGGCTGGGCGGGCCTCATGGCGTCGAAGAGCCGTTGAACACGCGGCGCGAGCGCGTCGTCATAGGACGGAACCGGGGCGTGAATGGCCGTCAGCGGGCGCCCGATTTTCTCCGCAAGGGTCCAGCTGGCGGGAAAGAGGAGTGCGCCCTGCCGCAGAACGTGGCCAACGGGACCCGGTTCCAAAATCAATAGATCCTCCTGGACCAGGCGCGCGGCGGTCGCCAGCGGCGTGTCGGCCGTCAGGTCGATCTCGACGCCGTCTGGGCGGGTCAGGAGCGCCGCGTTACTCCGGTAGCCATCTCGCAGGCAATGTTCCACGACAAGGGCGCACAGTTCGACCGCCGCGGCGGTCGTCAGGGCCTCTTCCCGCAGAACCTGATCGCGGCGGATCGCGAGCAGCCGGTCACGTAGCGCCATCTGCTGGGCAAAGACCACGTCCCGGAGCAGAACGTCTTCTGGACGGACAGGCGCAATGCCTGGCAGGTGCCTGGCGGCGAGTGCGGCGATCTCTGCCGGCACCTCAGGGTGCAGGATCGGTTCAGGCTGCAGATCGTGGCGTGGATCGTTATACGGATCCTTGGGGTCGATATGGTGGCGCATACGCACCATCATTCCTGGTCATCGTCCAGGTGCAAGCCCATTCGGCCTTGACCCTTCCCGGCGAGTTGATTTGAGTGACCCGGAACCTAGGAGACGAGATGCAGAACGCCGAAACGGTCACTTTCGCCCAGTCGAGCCTCGACCGTGCGGCGCATCTTCGCGAGGATGATACTGCACTTTCGCGCCTCCGCGCCGATCCCGCCGCCCGCGCCCTGCCGCTTTGGCGTGGCAAGCCCTTGGTGACACAGGACGCGGCGCTGCATCTGGCCTGGCTGCCGCTCGACGCACCGGTGCTGGACGAGGCCGTGGAGGCTCCGATCTTTCTCGGCCTCGAAGACGGTGCCCCGCGCTTTGCCTATGATATCTCGGCGTGGGACGACCCCGCGGCCGATCCCGTCCAGCTCGGCCGGTTTCTGGACCAAAGCGCCAACGCCCACCCGTCGCTACCCGAGAGCCAGAGGTTCCTGGATTTGCGGGGTATCATGGCCGCGTTGCCCCCCGAGGAAGCCGGCAATGCCGCGACGGCAAAAGGCATCTTCGCGTGGCACGATACCCACCGGTTCTGCGCCCGCTGCGGCGCGCCCTCCGAGACCAGCATGGCCGGCTGGCAGCGGCGTTGCATCGATTGCGGTGCCTTTCATTTCCCGCGCACCGATCCCGTGGTCATCATGCTGATCCTGCACGGCAATGACGTGCTTCTGGGGCGGTCTCCGGGATGGCCCGAGGGCATGTATTCGCTGCTGGCGGGTTTCATGGAGCCGGGAGAAAGCATCGAAGCGGCGGTGCGGCGGGAGGTCATGGAGGAGAGCGCGGTCGAGGTCGGCCCTGTCCGCTATCTGTCCTCGCAGCCCTGGCCCTTCCCCTCCTCGCTGATGATCGGCTGTGTGGGCGAGGCCGTCAGCCGCGACATCCGGCCGGACCCGAATGAGATTGAAGACGCGCTCTGGGTTGGCCGCGAAGAGATCCTGGCGTCGTTTCACGAGGAAACCCCCCGTATCAGGCCGGCCCGCAAGGGCTCGATCGCGCATTTCCTGATCACGCGCTGGCTGCAGGACAGGCTGGATTGAGATGGACTTCTCCGCCGAACAGAATGTGCGTGTCCCTTCCGAATTCGCCTTCCGCAAGGCGACCGATCACGCGTTCTTCGCCCGCCTGGCGCGTGATCGCGGCGTGGCGATGGAGCCGCTCGTCCCCTTCACCCGGCTTGCCGAGGGTTGCGGATGGCGGGTAGCAGGAACTATCCGCGATCGCCAGATCGACTGCGACCTGGTCATCGACGAATTTGACCCAGGGAAGGCCTTCGCAATACGCACCCATTACCGGGGCGCCGATCTGTTCCTTGCCGTGGAATTCGAGAGCCTCGGCGGACGGGGCAGCCGCCTTTATGCGGATCTCAGCGTCGAAGCCCGGACCCTGCCGGCCCGTCTGGCCTTGAAGGCGGCATCCCTGACCAGAGGACGTCTGGAGAAACGCTTCCGCCGCTCCGTCCGGCGGGCGGCTCTGTGGCTGGAGGCGGAGCACGCCGCCGAGACCGGGGCCTGACGGTGCCATGCGTCGCTGCGAGAAGGATGGTGCCCGGGGGCGGAATCGAACCACCGACACGAGGATTTTCAATTAGCCTTGTGATCCGCGCACGCTGTCTCAGTGTCGCTCAACCTGCAACGTAGCCGATTGAAAACCTTGACCTTTGCGCTTGTCAGATCGTCTCGATCCGTCTCGCGCCGGAGCAATCAAGCACGCCGCTCCTGCTACCCCAGCGATACCCCAACACATCCACTCACGAGAAAACACCTGCGCAAACGCGAACCCTCTCGGAACACTATTGCGACGGATCAATGTATTCCCGTAGTATTAGCCAGATACGGAGAATAAGGGAAAGAACGGCGACGAGTGTACGTACGAAGAGCATAATGAATACCCATCTGCGACGTTTCTTAGTGCGGGTGGTCGAGGACTTCGGTTGCTGTGCAAGTGACATGTTGGACTCCGTCTGTAGCTTCCGCGCACAGCCGTCTGAACTCATCGAGCGATCAGAAGAATGCGCCTAACATGGTTGCCTTAGACCGAAGGCTCGGCTCTCATCTCCCCAGCGCAACCCTAGCAAGGCTCAAAATTGTTTGGAGCACCGCCACCACTAGACGCCAAGAACTGGCCGTTCTTCGCAATTCTGACGTTTGCGATGAACGCTGGTCTCGGCCTTGATGTGGACCGATGGCGTCGAAGCTCTTGGAGGAACTCCGATCTAGCGCGTGCCTCAGAGGAAAAGAACAAGAACTACCCGTTTTCGGTCAAAAACGTCGAGAATTGGAAGAGCGGAACAGATGTACCTGACGCGCACTTCGAAACGCTTCTTTCAGTGCTTACTGACTACGAACCAGATCACGTAAGAGACAAATGGCGTAGTGCAATTAGATGGAGCCGGGACTCCGATGCAAAACGGACAAGGGAAGTTCGTCAGCGAGCATATCGTATCTTCAAGAGTGGTAACGGGTCTTCAGTAATCACTGACTTCCAACCAAGCCAATTCCAAATAAGCGCAGGCTTGATACTTTCAGGCTTCAAGAACAGTGCACTGGACGCGCCTCTATTGGTGTCGCACTTGTTCGAATTAGGAGCGAGGCCGGTGGTATTTGAGCGCATCCACGACCTCCTTCACGCTGATAAAGCATTCATTCTCGATGAAGTGGCTATGGAACTCGATGATTCTGGGCTACTGTCCGAATCTTGGCAGCTCCGCAGATTCATAGCAAAGTCTATTGGTGCTGGATTTCCCGGTGACAAAGAAGTTATCGAGAGACCGCTTGTTCAGGAACTACGGAACTTCCAGTCGGGTTCTCAGTTGGCTCCGCTCTTGGTTGGTCCTGTTGTAGACTTCGCACCTGATCTGGCTGGAAAATTTCTAAAGAGTCTTCCGGAACAATTCCGTGAGAACCCGCAGCTTTCATGGGAGTTTCATCGAAATATAGCTAGCCTGCAGGAAACCCCCAGCGACACGCCACTGTTGCCCGATTTTCGTGGCCTCTATGCCGAATTCGAACCCCCAAAGAGTAAGCAAACATTATCCGACCAGCTTGAGTTTCTTCTGACAACAACTGATAGCCGCAGTGGACCTGCGGGCAGGTATGGCGTAGCGCTAGATATGCTTCGTTCGGTCCTCGAAAACCGTAGCGATATGTACGTCATCGAGGCAATTCAGGAATTATATAAATCTCGAAATGAAGGTGTGCGCTGGTGTTCAGTAAAGTATGTTTCGGAGATTTACCAAAGGCGCGTCTTTTCGCGAGCACAGAACACGTCCTTGGCAAGGATGATGTCAAAAGACAATAACCCTTGGGTGCTCAGGGAGCTTTGCGATTTTCTTGCCACAGCTGCACCTGACATCGAGGAGCAAAGTCGAGAAGAAATTTTGCGAAATATGCACAGTACGATAATGCACCACACGAGGGTCGGAGTGCCCCCTGAGGCAACTCTTCCGAGCTTTTTGCGCTTAGTGTACTGCTGGCCATCGACTCTATATCTTTTTCGCGTCGATATGGTCTAGGATAAGCTAGAAATGATTTCCTTAACCTCGGCCATACCTATTGGTGGACTTAACACTTCTTGACCGTCAGGGGAGTAGCGGTTCGCATAAACTAATGCAGTGTCCGGTGCATGTCGGCGGTCTGCAATGAACAACGTAACAACCTCGGAGGCCATCGGCTTTGAAGAGTGTAGCCTGTCAAATTTGTGACCGTACCGATCGCCTGGTCCATACAAACGCCGTTCCACAACAGAAAGCTTTGCAGAGCCGAGAGATTGGAGTGAATAGGCTTTTCTGGTTCCACGGCGATTGTAGAGAAATTTCTGAATCTCTACCCCATCTTCACGCTCAACGAATACCTTATCTTCGACAGACCCGGTCAACACGGTTGATGTCAAATCGAAACAGTGTGAATGAATATTTGACTCAACACTGACATCCTTCCAAACATGCAGCCTAAGTGCTAATGATTTGTCTTCTGCCTCCAATAGTGTAACTTTACGAAATCCATTCTCGTGGACGTAAGACTTAGCCAGATTTATTTCTTGATCAGCTTTTATGAGATCAAGCGCTTGTTGCTTGAAGTGATTCTTGTCAAGAAACCAAGCCTTCGCGAGTTGTTCGTAAATGCCAAAGATCATCTTTCACTCGACAAAAGGGAAGCGTTTATGGTGATCACTGTCGAATGGTCTTGTCTCAAAGCCAATTTCCAAGAATACTGCATGAGCTAATATTTCACCTTTGTGTGGTCTCGGGGTGTCAATTTTCGCACTAACTTCAAGCACTATTGGCGTTGGAACGGATTGGCCGAATCCGGGAGAGATGAAGCTAGAACTACCTAGGCAGTCAATACCCTGTCGCGCTAATTTTGACTTAGTGGAAATCAGCCCAAAGATTCCCCAAGACAATTTCAGCTTTTCCATGCTCGTCGCTAAATAAAATTCGTTTGCCAGTAGTTTGTCGTCTGTCTCTTCAAGTTCTTCCCGAGTCGTCAATCCTTTCTCATTTATCTTAACTCTCCATAGGCCTTCTAAACGCAGGGGTAGATATATTTGTCTATGCGATGTGCCGGATACAACTTGGAGAGCAGGGCCTCCTTGCCGAGAAAGCTCTGCTTCTACGTCGATCATCTTCATTTCAGGCTCCACAGTTCACAGTCAGCGATGGGACTACAATGCCCGCGTAAGTAGGTGGGAGCGAATATTCTATTGGAGATGTTAGAGTTATCTTCACTTCAGCACAAGTCGATCCAAAACCCTGCAAACCCTCTAGGGTTGTCCCTGACGTGGCTCATCCGCCCATCTTATCATGGGCTCATGAAACGCAAGCTCACCACCAAGTTCATCGAAGGCCAGAAGCCCGACCCGTCGAAACGTCTCGATTTCCGTGACGAATTGATGCCGGGCCTCGTCGTGCGCATCAGTAAGTCCGGGACCAAGACGTTCTGCCTTCACAAGCGCATAAACGGCAAGATGCGTCGCCTGACCATCGGTCGGTTCGGCGTCGTGTCGCTGGCCGAGGCGCGTGAACGGGTGCGACAAGTTCTCTACGAAATTGAGACGGGCCGGTTCGAGGATCGCACCGGCATCGAGGTCGAGACAAAGCCGACGCTGGGCGACGTGATCCCCGATTACATCGAGAAGCACGCCAAGGTTCACAACCGTGACTGGAAGCGCAAGGAAGCCCTGCTGGCGAAATTCACGAACCTGCACGGCAAACGGATCGACGAAATCAAGCGTGCCGATGTCGTGAAAGCCTGCGACGTGATCCAAAAATCCGCGCCGGTCAGCGCGAACCGGGCGTTGGCCCACCTCAAGCACCTGATGGGCTGGTGCGTCGAGCGCGGCATGATCGATGCCTCGCCCATCGCCGGGATGAAACCGTTGTCCAAGGAACGGTCGCGCGAGCGTGTGCTGGCCGACGATGAGCTGGGCGCGCTGTGGACGGCCTGTGACGCCGAAGGCTATCCTTTCGGGGATTGCATGAAACTGCTGATGCTCTGCGGCCAGAGACGCGCCGAGGTCGCAGAAATGCGCTGGTCGGAAATCGACCTCGAAAAACGCCTGTGGACCCTGCCTTCGCAGCGCGCGAAGAACGGCAGGCAGCACACCGTGCCGATCACCGACGCGATGCTGGACGTCCTGCGCAGGGTGCCGAGGTTCCTTGGGTCGGATTACGTGTTCACGACCACCGGCAAATCGCCCGTGTCGGGGTTCGGTCGCCTGAAAGACCGGCTCGACAAGGCACTGCCCGAGGGAACGGAGCCGTGGATCATTCACGACCTACGCCGCACGATGTCCACGAACATGGCAATGCTGGGCGTTCCGCAGCCCGTCACTGAAGCACTACTCAACCACAAGACGGGTGTGGTCTCAGGCGTGGCCGCTATTTACAATGTCTATTCATACGCGGACGAGAAGCGCGAGGCATTGGGCAAGTGGAACCGGCATCTGGGATCAATGCTCGTCAAGAGGGAGGAAGCGTCTTGTCAGGGAACGACCACGATGACGCAGCCTCGCAGACGAGAACACGTCTCTTAGATATCCTGCTGCTGAGGATCATCGCAGCGCACGCGCCAAGTAAACCCGGCGAAACCAATGACGAACGGCTTAAGCAGGCCAAGGCCGCCTTGTTTGGAGATAATCCCGACCTAGGACGCGCCACGGTGGACGATGACAAGGCGCTGTTTTTGATCGCGCAGGTCCAGCTGTCGGACCATTGGCCATCCCTCACGCACGACCTTCAGGCGGCCGCATCGCGTTTGAAAGGCGAAGCTTTCGATAGGGAAGCGCCTGATACACCGAAAGTAAAAAGCCAGCGGGCGGCTATCATGGAAGTCATTGAGAATGCCGATTTGGGCGAAGGGGCCAAGCACTCCTACGAAGCCGCTTATCGGAGAATTAAGAGAAAGCTCGACAACCAGACTTTATCACTCGGAGACCTTCTTGAAATCGAACAACTCGGGGACGGAATGCACGAGGGTCTACAGATCATTGAACAGATAATTGAATTGCTCGGAAAACTCGGCGTCGAGATGGGACAAAATAGGCCGAGATAAATACGAAGCGTAGTGGCGAAAATTGCAATAAATGGAAGGCCTCTGTGACAAAGGAGGCCGACATGAACTACGATGCAAACAGACCGATCACCCCACACGACGCGCCGAACAAGAGGCTGGCCACGCGCGTTGACCTGAAGCGCATGGGCATCACACTGAGCAACACAACGTTATTGAGGCTGGAGGCGCGGGGACGTTTCCCACGCCGGTTGAGAATTGGTGGTACGACCGTTGCGTGGCTCATGTCCGAGATCGACGACTGGCTTGCAGAGCGTGCCGAAGAACGCGCCCGCACATATTACGCCGACTACTGATCACCTAGACAAGGAGAACTGAGATGCGAAAAGCATTTCGCTTCGAGGGTGACATGTTGTCGTCCTCGGTTGTCAAAGCCGCGCTCGCTTGGGCGCGGCAAGGCGGCAAAATTGTCGTCCTGCATGGCATTGACGATGACGGCCAATGCACGTGTGGCAGGACCGATTGCAAAAGCCCGGGCAAGCACCCTGTCGCGGAGTTGTTTCCAAAGGGGCAGCATAGCGCCACGAGTAGCACGGCCAATATCCGCCGCGCGTTCAAGAAGTACCCTCGGGCAAACTTCGGCGTGATCCTTCCACCGGGGCTGGTTGTGCTCGATGTTGACGGCCCAGAGGGGGCCGAAACCTTCAAGAAGTTGAACCTGCCACCCACCCTGTCTGTCCGCACCGGTCGCGGGACACACTACTATTTCCGCGCCACGGAGGCGCTGCCCAAGAAGAAGGCGCATCTTCCCGGCATCGATATCAAGGACAACGCCAACGGGTATCTTGTCGGAGCACCCAGCATGCACAAATGTGGTCGTCGGTATCGTGTTCGGCGCGGGAAAACCCCTGTTGCGATGTTGCCCGCTGACTTCGTGCAGTCCTTGGCCGTCACCGGGACACGTACCGCCCGGTTCGACGCGGATGCCGCATTCAAGGCTGGGGGCCGGAACAACGAACTGACCAAGATCGCCGGTTCACTCAGGTTTCGCGGTCTGACCGAAACCGCCATTGCCGGCGCGTTGCAGGCAATCAATGCGGCGACTTGTCGCCCGCCACTCGATGTTGATGAAGTGGAAGGGATCGCATCAAGTGTTGCCCGATACGACGCTGGACACGAAAATGCCTTCGGCTGGCTCGGCGAAGTCGAGGAATCTGAGCCGCAATTCCTTGCCTATCCTTACATTGTCAAGGGCGCGATCACTATTCTTGATGGCAATATGGGTCAAGGGAAGTCCACATTTACATGTGCCATCGCTGCAGCGGTCACGACCGGCGAACCGCCTCCTTTCGTCGATGAAATCGAACAAGGAACGGTGTTGTTCATGTCTGCTGAGGACGACCCTTCTAGGGTTCTGAAACCCAGGTTAATGAAGGCCGGAGCAGACGTGTCGAAAGTACGATATCAGGATGAGCTGTTCACACTTGATGAGCGCGGTCTTGCACTTGTCCGGCGCGAACTAACGGCCAACACCCCGGCCCTAGTCATCATAGATCCGATCATTGCGTTCATGCAGGAAGGTGCCAACGGGAACAACGCCGCCGAGACCATGCATTTTATGATGGAGCTGGATCAATTGGCGCGAGACTTTGACACCGCGATCTTGATTGTGCGGCATTTGCGCAAGGCGCGGGCGGACCACGTAATGCACCAAGGAATTGGGTCGATTGCGATATCCGCTCGGGTGCGTTCTGGGCTGATCCTTGCGCCGCATCCTGATGATCCACGCAGACGCGCCATCGTCCATGCGAAGTCGAACTATTCCGAAACTGGCCCGGCGATTGTCTTCGAAATGCAAAGCGAGGGGCCTCGCACGCATCCCAAAATAGTTTGGCACCCGTGCGACAAAGAGCTGACTGCCGCTGAGTTGCTGGCGCCGCCAGAGGCGGAACGTGGACGGCCCTCAAAGGAGAGGGACACGGCAACAGCGTGGTTGGAAAGTGTTCTGCGCAAAGGGCCGGTCAGGAAGAAGGTGCTGGACGGAATGGCCGACGCAAATGGGATCACCATGGCAACCCTTCGCCGTGCCGGAGACACGCTCGGTATCGTTAAGTCGAAAGACGGTAAAGCGTCGGTTTGGGCGCTGCCCTAATCAATGCACCAAGTTCACTTGCTCACAATTCGCACATGTGTGGAATTTTTGAGCAAGTGATTGTCCCCCAAGAGCGACGCGCGCCCTCATTTCGGAGGTGCGGCGCGAAGTAGATACGAAGGAAATCCGAAAAAATGACCAAACATGAAAAAATGCAGAGCCGCCTAAAAGCTAGTATTAACAATGCAATTCTGGACTGCGGCGAAATCGATGGAACCAATGACACTGCGCTCACCAATACCGATGTTGTAGAGGCCTTGCTGGAACTCACTGGCCTATATGCATCAGTTCATGGCTTTGAAAGTTGCTCACGGACCGATCTCGCGTTCAAGCATGCGCTCACGATCATGGCGCACATCGAGAGATATCAGGAGTTGCGACGGAAGGGAAAACTGCCGTTCAAGGTCATCCCCCGCGCCAAGATCAACTGACGCGATGGGCAGCGGCTGGGGGCCGAAAACCTTGGCAGTATGCATGAGCCCTTGTCCGCCCACAGGGCGCGCGCCGATAAAAAAACGCCTCCCCCCACCCCCTGTTGTCGCCTTGCGCCTGCGCCCCGACGAGACCATCTGGGGCGACCCGTTGACTATCTATCAGCCTGTCGGGTGCGAGCCGGAGCCAAATTGCCGCGCCTTTTCATGCAGTCCGCGTTCGCGCTGGGTTTCGACCTCGCACGCCGGGTCTCACTCGGGTGGCAAACTGCTTGGGTGGGCGCGCTCAAGATCATTCTTGCACCCAGCCTTTGCGGTGAAAGTGGCGCAGTACGATGGACCGATTATAGAGCGGAAACCCAATCCAGAGTCCGTTGGCCGTGAACAAGGACAACAGCGCCCACAGCCACATGCCCTTGAATACATAGTATAGCGGGCCAAAGATGAAGCACCAAAGCCGGTGCCAGGGTCCAAGTATGACCTTGGTCTCGCCGTTGAAGGCCCACGTCGCGCGTATCGTCATTTTTGTCTCCTTGCTTTCAGGTTCGACGCAAGCGCAATAAGATCGCGGACCATCGCCCGTCAGGGTAATTCCCGTACCGTCGAGGGAGACCACAGGGGTATCCCTGTCGACGCACCGCAATCGCACAACTTTCGAGACGGTTCAGGAGCGCTGGCCTCGCAACGCCCCAGAGCAGGCGCTGGAGTGGTGATATGTGTTTGCGCCCCTCCTCCTTCGGCGGAAAATACCGGGTCGACCCTCTGCGGCCCGCTCCGCTGCTCTACGGGCGCATTCCTATCGAGTCCCCCTGTGGACACCCTGCGCGGCGGCTAGTGTGCACCAGACGCCCTGTGGCGGGCGCGGGATGGGTGGGCCGTGTTCTTCGGGGTCCGAGCGGGCTTTTTGCGTGGATCACGCCCTAGCGGCCACCTCCGTGGCGCTGGAGGCCAAGCTGGCACACGCCGGCCATCCCGCACAGATCAAGTGCGCCTTGGCGCGGCGCACAGCGCGCCAGCCGGGATTGCGACGGGATCACCATTCCCGAGGCACTCTCCGGCGCTGCTGGCTCAATACAACGCCGCCGCGCGCGCGTTTCGCTCTCGGTACTCGGGGTTAATTGCAGGTCATTCCGAGTTGCACGCTGGCAGACAGCCGTTTGCCAGAACATGCTCCCAGATCAGTCGTCGCTCGGCGTAGGCGATGTAGGGGTGCAAGATTTCGGGCTTTGGATCGATACTGTCAGGTATGTGTACCGAAACGAACAGACCAGTCGTGTCGCCATCGAAAATTCCATGGAACGTGACGCCCCCGGCATGGCCTTTCTGCCCGGTGGCCGCAGACCTGTGGAACGTCCGTATCCTGTGGCGTATCCCCTTTGCGCCCCATGTCCGACCGATGTAGACGGTGTTGCCCGGTTCGCCACGCGCGATCAGATACACGCCTGCACGGTCAGGCAGACTTGCTCGGTCGTTCCATGCGACTTGATGGGAAAGTGCCAGTTCCACCAAACCCCGAACTGCGAGCGCCCTCGCGTTTGACTGGTGATCGGGGTGTTGGAAATCCGCGATAGCACGGACCCTGTGCCTTTAGCCGGGGCCTGTTGTATAACACAGGCACCCCGACCATAGGGTCAAGGTTTCAGCCGATTGCTCGGCCTAGCTATCGAGGGGTTTCCACGCCCCAACACGGCTGCGTCTGCCGCGTCGAGATCAGTCATAGCAGCAGATCGAGAAAAGCTAAAGATGTTCTGGGGTTATGCCTGACACGTTGCCAGCCATCGTCTTATCGATCTGCATCAGCAACTTAGGAGATCGACATGACCGACATTGTGACACTCAAGGCCATCTGCGACGAACTGAAGATCGACCCCCGCGAGGCACGCGAACGGCTGCGTGCCGCTGCCAGCGACGCCAAGGCGAACCCCGATCTGGCGAAGGCCCGGAAGCCACGTACCCCGTGGCAATGGGTGAAGGGGTCCGTAGCTGAGCAGCAAGCTCGAAAAGCACTATGCAATCGCCGCGCTTTGACCGATGAGGAAATCAAAAAAGACCAAGTGAGCAAATGAAAAAAGAAAATAGACCGAAAGGGCAAGCACAGACCGCGCCGCCAACAACCAAACCAAGCAAAGTCTACGGCGAATGGCAGATCACTGACACCGTTTGCAGCACACGAAAAAATCTGTTCAGCATCGATCCCCTTCATGGATATCATGTAGGGACAATCATTTCTGGCAGCAGAAGCAAGATCGACCGCTTCGAGCGTAGCCTAGCTCTCATTCGTGCCGCGCCCGAGATGCTTTATGTCTTAGAAGTCGTGGCCGCATCTCTGCGAGCGGGAGAGGCACTTGACTCAGCCGAATTGCTGTCCGCAATCGACGGAGTATTGGATGGTGTCGCAACATCATCGGGTGAGGGCTGATATACAAGCCCTCCCCTTATTGCACGAAGCCTCAACTCGCTACTAACGGAGTGAGAACCAAGGCCTTTTAAACCATCAAGGATGCCCGGTTTTTCAATGCGCGGCCTTAGCCAACGCTCTACCCAACAAATTGAAATACTTCTAAGCGTGGATGAGGATTTTCTCTTCGACCGGTTGCCAAAGCCGAGCATGTCGTCCTTTGCGTCGTCATACAACTCACATCCATATACCTTGCGGCCGTGCGATTGCTTTAATAGAGTATCATCGTTAATCCCGATAAGGTTCAATCCCTCACGTATTTGGCGCATTCTGGGACTGCTGCCCTCACCAAAAACGCTATTGATCCTGCGTCGACCATATACAGCAGTTCCCAACTCGCGCATTAGGGATACTGTCTCCTCGCTTAAATGTGTAATACTTACACCCGTGCCGCTTTGAAGCTTTTTCCAGACAACGTCCGTATTCAGTGACGGGAATTTATTTCGACGCAGCGAAAGACCTGAATACTGATTGCCGCCCACTCCATAAAGACTAGTCGTCGTGACAAGCCGTAGGTCTGAACTTCGAACAATCGAACGACCAGCAATCTGAGAGGCGATCTCACTAACCTGATTTGAATATCGTTGACCATATAGCTTCCGAGCCTCGCGAGAGGCCATTGCCAGCGCAACAAGTTTGCCACCTAACACAGTATTATAAGGTGGAATTGCACCACACACAGCCAAGTCTGCGACCTCGGTTGCAAGATGTCTCTTCTTGATTTCATTTAACGCAGTGCGTATCGCGCTCCGCCCATCTTTTTCTATGAATGCCAAATACGTTGCCGCAGCAGGCTCCCTCTGTATTCCAAAACCATTTAGCGTTTGAACCGCCCGAAGCAGTGGAATAAGTTGCTCTGCCCTCTTCTTCAAAAAAAGTCCGGTTTCAGAAAGGCGCCGCCAACCGTCATTCTCAATTTCGTCTTTCTTGTATCCCCGGATGTCGATTGCAGTTCCGTCGCCGCCTGACGAAAGGTCCATCTTCCTTCTTGCTGCCCCTTCGGCGGCTTTCTTTTCCAAACGGATCAGCGTATCGAAGGTTGGGTTCCTGATCTCTGCTTCGTCAACCAGATCGTCAGATCTGATATCCTCAATCGCGTCCTCCAACGCTCGCATTAAGCGCCTTCCAACGCTCGCTGCTTGATACTCACCAGAAGCAACTTTTTCCGCGACTGCATCGATCTGCCAGCCTATCCACTTGTCCCGACTTCCCAAATTTGCCGTTGGACTTGCCAGCATAGCAATGCCGATAATTGGTTGGTTTTTCCGAGCCGAGTTTCGGATCAAAAACCTTTGTGTCCTGCCGGGCAGCGGATTGTATTCGAGCGACCATGTATATCGGAAGTAGCGCCAAATATCTTGAAGTTTGAGACCGGTGAAATCACATCGCGTGTCGGTAGCGCACTCTTGCAGAACGGGCCGAATAGTCCGGCTCAGAGCCTTGCTTTGATCTTCCGCCGTGGGGCACCGCCTCGCCTTGTCTAGAACCGTTGCCAATTCAGTTCCTTCGTCTATCAAAGACAAGACAGAAACCATGTTGCCCTTGTGGTCTCTTTCATTTTCCATTCGGCGCAGGAAATCTTGCACCGATGCTTCTCCAAGCTGACGGTTACTGGCAATTTCAAGCCCTGCTCTGATGCGCTTTTTGACGTGATCTACCGTCTCGCCGTCCAAAGGGGAAAATGAAGCTGTTTCGACAGTAATCCCGTATTCATTTGTGTCAATTTTCCAACCTTGCGCCAACAGGTCAGCTATTATCGAGTGCGCAACGGCCATTCGAAGGTTGTCTATTTTATCTGCTGGCGTTGAGTTTTCCGCGAGCGCATTTGATATCTCTCGAAACGCTTTAGCGCGAGCTTCGAAATCAAGCGGCCTTGTTTCAGCGACTCTCTCTTGGATGCGCTTTCTCCCTCCTTCCGAAATTTTCGAAGGATAGAAGTAGCTGTGATTATTGTTTTTTTCTTGTTCGTTCATGGCGCATTCATAACAGAATGCACGGGCCACCTAAATGGCCCGCGCTTTTAAATTTAGAGTTCTTTATTCTGCGGCGATGCTGTCGTCTTCACTATCAACGATATCTTGATCGTGACCGAAGCGGTGCAGAACATCGAGTGCGACTTCCAGTCGCTCGGACCATGCGATCTTTTCAACATGGTAGAAGTTCGTCTTGTCCTGGTTGCCCAGAGCATCGAGTTCTGCTTCGCCCATCGAGAAAAGCAACACTTCAAGGCCAGCACGCAAAAACCGATTTGCTGCTGCCGATGCATACAGGTCAGTGTAGAACCGGTGCGCCATATTAATTTCAAGCACCTTCATCGCGCCACGCTGAGTTACGCGATAGAACGGAGCGTTGGGAAGACTAGCGAACTCAACTTTGTATGGATGTTTCGCTTCCTCTTCTTTCGCCTCGCTGCGAACCGTGTCCTCCGAGCGCTTCTGTTCTTTTGCCCTTTGCTTGACGTACTGCTCAAACTGTTCGCGCGCCTTGGCCTCGCGTTCCGCCGACGTCCCGCCAGTACGGTTGCGACGGAACTTCTCACTTTCCTTCATGGAGGCTTCGGAAGCCCTGTCCTTCTCAGGATCTTCGACCTTGGATGCGTCCGCTTTCTGCATGGCCGAGACCTCTTTGCGGAGGGTGCGGATCACACGTTCGACTCCCGCGTCCTGCAAAAGATCCCAGATGCGATCAGACATGACCACACCTTGCTTGGAGTTGGCGATAGTGAATTCTTCGTCGAGTTCGGCCGGGAAATCGACCTCAAGAGCCCAATACCGGTCATCGTTGCGGAACTTTTCAAGCCCGCGCCAAGGAGTGCGCTCAACCACATCGATTTGACGTCCCATCCGGCAAACAATCACGCCCCTGTGATCGTTGGCAACCTTGAAGCGGTTGTTGGCATTGCCGTGCTGCGCATCCTTGTCTTTGTCTTTTGAAAAGAAGCGGTGCGGGAACAGAGCGTACCGAATGGCGATCTTCACCTTCTTGTCCGGGTTACGCTTGGACTTCACTTCAATTTCAGCCGGCTCCAGAGCCTTCGCTCGGTCTTCATCTTCATCGAAGTAGCGGAAGCCCGGAGTGATGAAGAGCGGGTCAAGCGGTTCGATTGATGTGCCGTCAAACTTGATACCGGTCTGCTGGAGATAGTTGCGGAACATCACCCCAAAATGCTGCAGAAGGTTGTCGCGCATTCCTTTGGTGGTTTTCCACTTGATGCGATCCATTTTCTCCCACAGCACGATAGTACCGTGCGTGAGTTTACCTCCGGGCATGTGCTGCGAAATATGATCCAGCACCCATTTGGGGGGCTCGGTCCCCTCTGCTTCGTCGGGCATACGAACAGTGTCCGTGCTGTCCGTGTATTTCCCAGCAGCAATGTCGTCGAGATCGACGGTTAGGGACCGCCAGCTACCTCCCTCAGTGATCGAGAAAATCGAGTAACGACGTGCTTGGTTGACGGATGCGCTAGGCAAGCCAAAGCCAAACCGTCCAAAGCCGCTGCGGTTTTCTTCATTATGGCGGTGCGTGCCCCCCCAAGCAGCGGCGGGCTGCAACATGCCTTTGGGCATTCCGTGCCCGTCATCGATCACAGCGAGAGCATCGGGCGTGGCAGTGCTTTTGCCGCTATACCCAAGCGCGATACACACTTGCGTGGCACCGGCCTCAATGGAGTTATCGATCAATTCATCGAGCGCCGTGCCAGAATGTTTATAGTGGGTATTCCGCATGCTTTCGACGAAGGCGGTGCCAACGGCAAAGGTGTATTTGAAGCCTTTTGCAGACAGGCTTTCGGCGTAAGCCTTCTGCTTATCAAGATCAGATTTCGGGGCTTCGATTTTTGCTTCGATAGTCATGGTTTGATTTCCTTTTTTTTGCAGTCACTTTTCGACCGCGTTTCAGGTTGGGTGCGTGCCCGGACAACCCGGACACGCCAGGTCGCCTTACGCGACGAACACTTGCATATGATCGAACACGACTTCGATCAGATCGCCGCCAATCCAAACATAACGGATCAGCAACTGACGGAACACGAAAAAGCGCTCGAAGCCATTACGGCTGTCGAACGCGCTATGATACGCCAGTTGGACGAAAAGGTATGCGGTATCGGGGCCGCAAATCCCCATCACGCTGAGCAACATGCCAGCCTCCATATGGTTTCAACCAACGGAGGCCCACCAGCTCTAGGTGACCGTATCTGTCCGCCTTCATTCTGCAGTCGCTATGACCGCGTTGATCCGTCAGACCTCCGGTGCTTCAAACATCTGCGCATCGCATGTGTATTTCAAGCCCCCTCGGAAAGAAAATTTCAACCTGCTTGGTCTGGTGGTCCCATTATTCTGCACGGAACATCAGTCAATAGGTCGTTTGCAGTGCTACCCAAATGATACCCACGCCCTAAACAGCAGAAAGCGGGCGGACAAAATGATGCTTCAAAGCATTGTTTTTGCTTGATTTAAATGGTGCCCGGGGGCGGAATCGAACCACCGACACGAGGATTTTCAATCCACTGCTCTACCCCTGAGCTACCCGGGCACGGGTGAGAGCAAGGCCCTCGGGTTCGGGGGTTTTAGGTCAAGCGGAAACGGGGGGCAAGAGGGAAAACGCCGGGATTTGCGCTGTTGCCGTGCAGCGTCAGTTGGGGCGCGCGGGCGGTGTTTCTCGGGGGATTTCCTCGGCCTCGGGATCGTCCTCTTCGGAGGCCGGAATCGCATAGGCGCCAGTCAGCCAGCGGCCGAGATCGATATCGGCGCAGCGGCGCGAGCAGAAGGGGCGGTATTTGGGGTCGGTCTTTTCGGAACAGATCGGGCAGGTCATCGCAGAAGCTCCGTCAGGGGCCGGCGTTCGCGCTTGCGCTGCAGCTCGAAATGCCCCAGCGGTGTCCAGCCGACAAGCGCGGTCTCGACCGGATCGGCGCGGAAGGCGGCGCGGAGCGATTGTTCGACCTGGCGACGGTCCTTCTTCGGAAAAGGTGCGAAATCGATCACGATCTGCCCGCCGAGCCCCCGGAGCCGCAACTGTCGCGGCAGGTCGCGGATGGCGGCAAAATTAGCCTTCAGCCCGGCGGCGGGCGAGGTGTCGCCGCCGGTATTGACGTCGATGGCGATCAGAGCCCGGGTCGGCTCGATGGCCATAGAGCCCTGCGACAGCCGGACCAGCGGCGATTTCAGTGCCTCGATCTGGTCGAGAACGTCCATCTCCTCCAGGCAGCCAGCATGGCGGCGCACCTCGTCCGGTTCCGGATCGTTCCAGTCGCGCCAGGCGAGGTCTTCGGCCCCGGGTCCCTCCAGCAGCAATTCCGGTGTCCGGGAGGTTTCGGCAAGGATGTTCTCGGCGATCTCGCGCATGGCGGCGATATCGTCGGCAATCTCCGCCGCGTCGGCAGCCGCACAGGCAGAGCGCAGGATCAGTCCGAGACGCGCATCGGCGCCTTCGAACTGCTCATGGGCCAGCATCTCCAGCCGGTCGCGGACCTCGTCATCGCCGATCTTGCGGGCGATGTTGAGGCCAGGGGCGCCGGGCGTGACGATGGCGTAGCGGCTCTTGAACAACAGCCGGGTGGTGACCGGTGGCGCCTTGCCGGGCTCGGCATAGGTGTTGACCTGCACCAGCAATGGTTCGCCGGGTCGGAGCCCTTTGGTCTCGCGCAGAAACCCGGTCAGCCCGCCCCCGAGCTTCACCATCGCTCCGCCCATCCCCTTCATCGGACGGTCGAGAACGGCGCGGTAGATGGCACCGGGGCGCGGCGCGGCATCGTCTTCGGGCGGATCGACCAGCAGGTCGGTGAGACGTCCATCCTCGACCAGGGCGGCGACGTAACCACCGGGACGCTCTTCGATGAGGACCACCCTGCCCTTCATGGGACGACCTCATATGTCGGCCGGATGCCGCAGGAAGACAGAAGGTTGACGCTCTGGGTCAGCGGCAGGCCGACGACATTGGAGTAAGAGCCGATGATCTCGGGGATGAAGGCCTGGGCGATGCCCTGGATCGCATATCCTCCGGCCTTGCCCCGCCACTCGCCGGAGCGAAGATAGGCCGACAGCTCCGCATCGGAGAGGCGTTTCATCTTAACGGCGGTCTGGACGGTCCGGTGGCGCAGATTGTCGCCGTGGCGCACAGCGATGCCGGTGATGACCCGGTGGCGGCGGCCTGAGAGCAGCAGCAGGAATTCCGCGGCTTCCCCGGCATCGGCGGGCTTGCCGAGAATGCGGCGACCCACCGCGACGACGGTGTCGGCGGCAAGCACGACATCGCCGGTCTCGGCCGCGACAGCCATGGCCTTTTCGCGGGCCAGCCTGTCGGCATACGGCTTCGGCAACTCGCCCTTCAGCGGCGTCTCGTCGATATCGGCGGGGCGCACCGCGTCGGGCACCAGCCCGATCTGCGCCAGCAATTCGCGTCGCCGCGGCGAGGCCGATGCCAGCACGAGACGCACCGCTTCCGGCGCGGGATCACTCATAGGGCGCTCTTACCGGAAGCGGTAATTGATCCGGCCCTTAGTGAGATCATAAGGCGTCATTTCGACCTGCACCTTGTCGCCCGCCAGCACCCGGATGCGGTTCTTGCGCAGCTTTCCGGCGGTATGGGCGATGATCGTATGGCCGTTCTCGAGCTCTACCCGGAATGTCGCATTCGGCAGAAGCTCGGTCACGACACCTGGGAATTCAAGAAGCTCGTCCTTGGCCATGTGGTCTCCGATACCTGTTTCGTTTCGCGCTGCCCGAGCCCTTGCCCGCGCGCGGGCGGAAAATGAGGGTAAAGCCGGGAAAATACAAGAGGCGAGTGAGTCAGCACCCACGAATGTGTGGTTTTTCTCGGTACCTTCCCGGAAAGACCGCGGCGACGGCCACCGGATCGCCGGAAGGCGGCCCGGCGGATATCGCGCCTCTGCGCCGGGCTCTCAGGCAAACAACTCGTGACACAATTCCAGCGCCTCGACCAACACGTCCACTTCCTCCGTGGTGTTGTATAGCCCAAAGGATGCCCGGCAGGTCGCATCCAGCCCGAAATGATCCATCAGGGGCTTGGCACAGTGATGTCCGGCCCGCACAGCCACGCCTTTCTGGTCGACCACGGTCGAAATATCATGGGCATGCCCCGCTCCATCCATGGTGAAAGAGAATATCGCCGCCTTGTCAGGCATTGTACCCTGCACGTTCAGCCAGTTTAGTCCAGAAAGCTTTGCATTTGCATAATCGCGCAGCTTCGCCTCGTGCCGGGCAATGCTTTCCAGTCCCAGGCCTTGCATATATTCGATCGCCACCCCAAGCCCGATCATCTGTACGATCCCGGGCGTACCCGCCTCGAATTTGTGCGGCGGGTGGTTGTAGCTCACATGCTCGCGGCTGACCGACGAGATCATGTCTCCGCCCCCCATGAACGGCCACATTTCAGCCATTCGCTCGCGCCGCGCATAGAGTGCACCGGAAGCCGTTGGCCCATAGAGCTTGTGTCCGGTGATCGCATAGAAATCGCAGCCTATATCGCGCACATCCACCGGCATATGCACGGCCCCCTGAGAGCCATCGATCACCGAGACCACACCGCGTTCGCGGGCCCCATGGCAGATCGTCTTCACATCCACCACCGTCCCGGTGACGTTCGAGCAATGGGTGACCGCGACAATCTTGGTTTTCGGCCCCATCGCCGCGATCACCGCCTCGGGGTCCAGACCGCCATTCATGTCGCATTCGACCCATTTCAGCACCGCCCCGTGACGTTCGCGCAGGAAGTGCCAGGGCACGATATTGGCGTGATGCTCCAGGATAGACAGCACGATCTCGTCACCTGGCGCGATATGCGGCACGCCCCAGCCATAGGAGACCATGTTGATCCCCATGGTCGAGCCGGTGGTAAAGAGGATTTCGTCCTCGTGTTCGGCATTCAGAAAGCCGCGAATGACCTCGCGGACCGCCTCGTATCTGTCGGTCGCCAGATTGCTCAAGTAGTGCAAACCTCTGTGAACATTGGCGTATTCTTCCTCATAGGTCCGGGTCACGGCGTCGATCACGATTTGCGGCTTTTGCGCCGAGGCGCCATTGTCGAGATAGACCAGAGGCTTACCGTTAACCTCGCGCGAAAGAACGGGGAAGTCCTTGCGAATTTCGTGCACGTCGTACATTCTATTGCGCTCCCATCGGCGTCAAACCGGTTGCATTGAGAATGATCTCGCTGACCATCAAAAGGATGAGCGACGCCAGCATGCCAAAGAGAATGACCCCCACTAGCGTGTTCGCAACGCTTTCAAAGCCATGCAGAACCGCGACAAAGCTCGCCAGCGCCCAAAAGGTCCAATAGACGAAGGCGAGAACCACCAGGATCATCGCCACAGGCATCAGCACGGCCGACAGCCATACGAGTATCAGCCAAAGAGTGGAAACGAAGGTCAGGAAAATTGCCACCTTCAACGCCTGCTGGAAGGTGCCCTTGCCACCAAACATCTCGCCGAATTTCTGAATACAGAAGGCCCCGAAATAGATCTCGGCCAGTTTGAGGGCTGCAGCCAGGATCGGGGCGAGACGCGGGATCTCCGCGCCGCCGGTCTCGACAGAGAAGGTATTGAGTACGGTCAGATTGGGCGCCCAGATCAGGGTAAAGAGAATCGCCGTCAGCAGTGCCATCTGGAACAGTATATCCGACGGCAGACTAATACCCATCAATCGCCGGGCGGCGATTTTGGGCTGGGTCAGGGCCTCAAGGACCAGTTGGCGCAGCAACGGTCCCATGTCACGCCCAGGCTCTTAGGTGTATTTCACCGCAAGATAGAGCCCGATCACCGAGATGATCGACATGATCTGGAAGCTGACCGATGAGGTCTTGAACCGCTGCGCCTCGGCCATGCCTTGCGAGATGAACCAGATGAAGGGGATCAGGCTCAGCCAGTAGGGCGGAAGTGCTATCCAGTCGGCGCCGAAGACCGGGAAATAGGGTTCGAGATAGGTGAAGAGCACCGTTACGACCGCGAAGAGCAGACCGAATGGGGCCGCGACCAGCGCGCCCCAGAAGACGCCGCAGCGGGTCTCTTGCCAGGTGCCCCTGCCACCGACCATGCGCGAGCCGGCATAGAGGATGGCTGAAAAGAAATACATCGCCGAGGTCCGGAACAGGAGCGCGGCGATCAGCACCACACCAATGATGGCGGGATCGGCCTTTTCGACGAAGATATTGGACGGTTTCACGATCGCCTTCAGCGACCAGGACAGGAAGAACACCACATCCGACATCAGCACATAGAACAACAGGCGCGGCTCGGACGGACGCTCGTCGATCAGCCGCCGCGTCACCTTGCGCATGTCGCGCCAGCTGTCGGATATCCGGTTGCCCAGCGAATTGCGGCCCGTCTTTACGAATCCCGTGCTGGTCGGAAGGTCTTTGACTTTCATGTGGTTGCCCTACCCTACGCGCTCCGCCCCTGCTGCGCGATACATCCTCACGTCTTCGGGGGAACTTATCTCTCCTCCTGCGGGATGAATAGGACTGAATTATGACAGTCATGGGAGTATGGTCATAAATGCAACGGTCAGGGCGACAGAGATACCGGCCAGAACCGCGGCTGTTACCCAGCTCCGGACGAAGCCTTCGGCCTCCGAAAGGCAGGCGGCCCAGATCCACAGAAATCCGGCAAACCCGATCAGCGACAGGACACTTCCCGCCCCGTAGGCCGGACCGGCCGCCAGCACCGCCTGCAGGATCGCCACCGCCAGCAAGAGCGGCGCGGCGACCAGCAGCGCCCAGAACAGCGCCAGGCGCGCGTCGTAATAGCTGCCCTGCCCGCCCAGGCGTTTCGCCACCAGATGCGACAAGGCGGCGACGCCATAGAGGAAGAGCGGCGCGAAGAACAGGGCTGAGAACAACCGCCCGATCACCAGCGCCGTCAGGGGCAGCTCGTCGGTCTCGGCCTGCCGGGCAACCTCAGGCAGACTGGCGATGAACCCGATCAGGGACGCCACGTAAACATAGGATAATGCGCGGGATTCCGCCTTGGGTGCGGCCAGCTGACTGGCCATCGCCCCCCGGAAATCCGGCCAGGCCGCGAAGATCGCCCATGCCAGTCCCGCCCGCGCGCTCATCTCACCGCTCGCGCTGCCGCACGACCCAGTCGGCCAACTTCGACCGCACACTGTTGGCCAGCGCCTCATCCGCGATCTCGGCGATCGCCTCGTCGGCGAAGGCCAGGACCAGCATGTTCTGCGCCTCGGCCTTGGGGATCCCCCGCGAAGTCAGGTAGAACAGCGCGGTATCGTCCACCGCCCCGCAGGTCGAGCCATGGGAACAGGCGACGTCGTCGGCATAGATCTCCAGCTCCGGCTTGGCCAGGAACTGGCTGTCCTCGTCCAGCAGCAGCCCTTGCGAAATCTGGTAACCGTCGGTCTTCTGTGCACCTTCCTTGACCAGAATCTTGCCCTGGAAGACGCCGGTCGCCCCGTTGCGCAGGATTTTCTTGAACACCTGCCGGCTCTCGCAATTCACCGCGTCATGGGTGACAAACACCGTGTCGTCGTGGTGAAACGCGCCGTTGCCCGCCGCCACGCCAGCGACATGGGCCGACGCATCGTCCCCGGTCATCTCGATCACGCATTCATTGCGGGTCAGCACGCCGTTGACGGTCATGGTGAAGGACTTGAACAGGCTCTCGGCCCCTAGCCGCGCGAAGCAATGGGTCACCGCCGTCCGGTCATGGTCGCGGCCCTGGGTTCGCACATGGTGGAACTCGGCGCCATCGGCGATATCGACTTCCATCGCCTTGTTGAACCGCGCCGCCGCCGGGCCACTTTCGAGAAGCGTCAGACTGGCCCCTTGTTCAACCCGGATCACGTGCCGGATGACCGCATCTCTTGAAGAATTTTCGTGAACATATTGCAAAGAAACGGGTTTCTCTACCAAGCCCGTTGCCCGGATCACCAACCCTTGCCCGGCCACAGCGGTATTCAGCGCCGCCATCGGACGCGCCACCGGGGTCTGTCCGCACGCCTCCAGAACCCCGAACACCTCGCGCGCCCAATGGATATCCTTCGACAGCGCCGATTCAAGCGTCTCGATCTCGAGCCCTGCCAATTCCAGCGGATCAGACAGATCTGGGCGATAGAGGCCATCGACAAATACCACTTTCAGCCTGTCGACCTGTCCGAAGACCGGTTCGGCCTCCGGCGGCAGCGCCTCTGCGAGCGCCGCTTGGTCTCGCAACAGCCGCTCGGGATTTGTGAAGCGCCAGTATTCGTCCCGCCGTACCGGCGCACCCATGGTCCCGAGCCGTTTCCGCGCCGCGCCGCGCGCCTCCTGCGCCCAGTTCGCCCCGCCTTCGGGAGCGTCATGGCGCGAGACCAGCGCTTCCACCGCGCCGAGTTTGCGTTCGGCCAGTGCCATCACGCCACCTCGCTCAGGAGGCCTGCATAGCCGTTTTCCTCGACTTCCAACGCCAGTTCTGGCCCGCCGGTCTTGATGATCCGCCCATCGGCCATGATGTGGACCACGTCGGGTTTGATATGATCGAGCAGCCGCTGGTAATGGGTGATCACCAAAAAGCCCCGCCCCTCGTCGCGGAGCGCGTTCACCCCCTGGGCCACCAGTTTCATCGCATCGACATCGAGACCTGAATCGGTCTCGTCGAGGATGCACATCTTCGGTTCCAGCATCGCCATCTGAAGGATTTCGTTGCGTTTTTTCTCACCGCCCGAGAAACCGACATTGACCGGCCGCTTCAGCATCTCGGCATCGATATCGAGCATCTTCGCCTTTTCGCGGATCGCCTTCAGAAACGCCGCCGCATCCAGCTCCGCCTCACCGCGGGCCCTGCGCTGGCCGTTCACGGCGGTCCGAAGGAAGGTCATGTTCCCAACGCCGGGGATCTCGACCGGATACTGAAAGGCCAGGAACAGCCCCAGCGCGGCGCGTTCCTCGGGCTCCATTTCCAGCAGATCCTCACCGCCCAGCGTCGCCGTGCCTCCGGTCACCTCATAGCCGTCACGGCCCGCCAGCACATAGGACAGCGTCGACTTGCCCGAGCCGTTCGGCCCCATGATCGCATGCACCTTCCCGGCCTCGACCGTCAGATCCACACCCTTGAGGATAACCTTGTCCTCTTCCTCAAGTTTCACGTGCAAGTTCTTGATTTCAAGCATATCTTACTCCATCCCACGCCGGATGGCAGAACCGGACCCGGCGCCGCCATCGAGTTTAGAATGATTATAAACAAGCCGTAGCCAGGATACCAGAGTAAATTGCTTGAATATTCTGCTAATGGGACCCGAGGTCGTCAAAAAACGAGTCCGTTTCCCAATCTTCATAGGCCTCATACCCATAGGGGTCGGGCGCGACCCACCCCTGTTCCGGGATGATCTGGCCTTCAAGACCAAGCACCTTTTCGATCTCGATCACCTGATCGGTATATTTCAGCACCAGCACCGCACCGAACAGCGTGCCCATTACAAAGGAGCCGAGCGCCAGCGCCTGGGGGTGGTTGCGAACGAAGGTGAAAAAGCCGAAAGCGGCGATGCCGAAGAAGACCAGCCGACGTGGACTGAGGACCAGCGCCATGAGCCGCTCCTGGTCATAGCCGAGCGTCACCATGATGTTGGGGATCAGGGGACCAAGCAGGAAAAGCCCCGCAAGTAGTGACAGGATCATCACGATCAAACGCCCCGACGCCCGCTTCTGGCTCAGCACACCACCCCGAACGGCGCGCTTGCGTTCCTCGACGAGACGGCGGGTTTCCTCGCGGCTCGCCTCGGATTTGGCATTCAGCCTCGCCATGCGTTCGTTGAATTGGTTGTGCTGTGACGTCATGAGAATGTCCTTGTTCTTGAAATATATTGCGTGGCAGGTCTACCGGGTCCTTTCGGCAGTAAGCTGGCAAAGCGATTTGCCGTCGAGTTCAATCCGTTCCTTATGCCACTTGCACATTTCGACCGATGGGTTGTCGGCATTGAGGAAAGGCCTGCCCTTCTTCGCGTGTTTCACGTATAAGTTCTTGATATCAAACATGGCGTACCCTGTTTCGAACCGCAGGATTTTGGCGCACTCACAGCCCGTCCGCAACTTGTAGTGCTCATGAGCAGGTCCGGTGCAGGACATCAGACCAGAATGCTGGGCTTTGGCGGGCACCTTACCGCATCCGCGGCGGCAAGCGATTGAAATATTGTTCAGCCAATGTCGCCACGACCCGGTCCCGCCGCGTGAGCTCGTCGATGGCCATCAGCACGACATCGACACTGTCAAAAACCCCATCGGCGAGCAGCGCCAACACTTTGAGCTGATCGTCGGAATAGCTTTCCAAATCCGACAGATCGCGCAGATAGATCATGTCGGCATCGATAATCTGCCGCCCCACATGCCGCTTCAATTGGTACTGAAAGGAATTGGTGAGCTTGAAACGGCGGATATTGATCAGGTTGTGCGGCTGAAACCCCTGGCGCAGCATTTCCTTGTTGAGATCGCCCAGTCCGGGCTCGTCCTCGTAAATCGAAAATAGCCGCACCTCGGAATAGATGCCCACCACCGGATTCAGGGACTTCTTGCCCGACTTCAGGATGTTCAACTCACTGCCCTGCACGTCGATCTTGATGAAATCCACCGCGCCGCCGAGGTCGACATCATCCAGACGCCGCGTCTTGATGTCGATCTGACCGCGCGGACGCATGGCCTTTTTCAGCGGGACCACCAGTTGCCGCGCGGTTTCGAGGCCGCTGAAATTCGAGGTGAACCCCGGGTGATGGAAGAAGTTCAGCTTGGTTTCTCGCCCGTTACCGAGTGCACAGTTGATATAGGTCTCGCGCGGACCTTTCGACGCCTGCAGCTTCTCGAACTCATCCTCCTGCGGCTCGAACCCGACGACATCGCAGAGATCGGCATCGAATAGCAGCTGGTAGGGCGTATCCCCAGTCAACAGTCGCGCCCCGATATCGACCACCCTGATCCGGCGCCCGAGATTCAGCTGGTCGGCCAGATACCGCACACGGTCGGATTTGGGCAATGGGGCAACAGCTTCGAGTTCTGCTTTTTCGGGCATTCGTTGAGGTCCTTTTCGATGTCCAGTGCATGAATTTGCTGACCCGACAGATCGCAACCTGTTGCGCGATCTGAAACGACATACCTGAAATTTCGTTCACGGCAATGCTGCAATGGATCGAATGGCAACCTGCAATACGGCTCGAAGTTCATTATCCAGCGCAAATATGAAGAATCGTCAGTTCTGTTCCCCTTCGCCGGACACCGTGTTGATGAGGTTATCGACCAACGCCCCGAGATCGGATCCCTCCACGGCTGGGGCTGGCAAGACCCCTCCACGATCTCCATCCATCCAGAGCTGAAGGTCGCCGCCCTGATCGACAAAGGCGACATAATCCGGCGAATAGACCATCTCGAAGATCTGCGGCACTTGCTGGATGATGTACATGTCCTCGCCCCAGAGCATTACCAGAAAACCGAGCAGGCTCGGAAACCAGAGGCCGTTCTTGTTGTGGCCCGCAAGGGCTGACACCACGATGCTCGCCGTGATCGGGAAATACCAGTTCGCGAAAACTCCGATCCCGATGCCCCTATCGAACACAAACTGGAACCATTCCGGTTTGTGAAAGACCGCCGCGCGGGCGGCGGTGACCACGACCATGGAAAAGACAAGGACAAACAATTGCTTGAAAATCGAAGGGCGAAGGTCCTTGGGGCTGGCATAAGGATCATAGGTGCTGACCCTTTTGCCGCTCGACTGCGCCTTGGCATTCATCCGGGCCATCTTCTGCTGGAAATCCTGCTGCCGAGACATGGTTTACCGCTCCCGTTGGTCTTCACCCCCGGTGGCCGGGTTTCGAACGACAATCGGGCAGAAAGATGGCGGCACAGAAAATCCTGCGGAAAAACCGCAATTTCAGGTGCTTGCAATTGACCGGCCCCTATTCGGAAAGCCGATAGGTGCTCATTCGTTCGGGATGGCACCTATTGCGACGCCTGCCCGTCGGCGACTGGTGCCACCGCATCCTGAATATCGAGGATCGGCGCGGCCCCGGGTGTCACGGCATCAGGCAGCACCGCCTGAGCATCCAGCCACCCCGACAGCGCACCCTGCCCCTCCTGCGAGAAGGCGACGAAATCCGGCGAATAGGCGATCCCCCAGATATCGGGGAAAATCATCATCACATAATATTCGCAGATCAGGATGAAACCGATGCCGAAGAGGCTCGGCACCCACAATTCGTCGCGGAAATGCCCCGCTGCCCAGGCGGCGATCAAGGCGACGGCGACGGGAAACAGATAGGCCCCGACCAGCCCCGGCGACAGCCCGTATGCCTGCACCTCGCCCACGAGTTCGGGCACATGGAACATGAACAGACGCACCGCGACCAGCACCAGCATGCCGTAGAACAGGGCGACAAACCCGTTCTCGTGCCAGGATTTCTGCGGCTTTTTCCGATAGACGCCGGGTGCCGGCGCATTCAGAAGGCTGCTCGCCTTCGCTTCAAGATTGTTAACACGGCGTTCAAACCGCTCGCGCGGGTCTTCAAATCGTACGACCATTTACTGCCCCCACAGTTCATAGCTACACGCAAGTCGATATCAGGTGCCAGGTCCCGGCACTGTAACAATTGTTACATTTCTTCGCCGTCAAAGTAACCCAGATTCGCCGCCTCGCGGTTGATCACACGCAATCTTGCATTCTGGAACTCCCGCCCCTCGCCTATGGCGAAAGCCGCATATTTGCCGCTATCGGGATATTCGCAGATATCCGGATCATTTTTGGTCGAGATCGAAAGATAGCAGAGCACCCCCTTGCCGGTATTGATGATCTGATGCGCCGTCTCCGGCCCGCCGACCGGGGCCGCACAGACATCCCCCGCCCGGATCGGATAGCTTTTCTCGCCGAACCGGTAGGTCCCCTCGCCTTCCAGGATAACGAACATCTCTTCGTTGCCATGGTGATTGTGAAACGGAAACGCCCGCCGCCCCGGCTCGACCTGCATATACATCGCCCCAAGCCGCTTCGCCCCGATCGCATCCCCCATGGGCGCCATCACCGAGCCGAAATTCTCCGACCCCTCCGGCTGGTTGGGAAACGAGGGGGCCTCTTCGATATTCAGAACAGGTTTGGTCATCGCCTTCTCCTTTTTAATACCTTCTCTTGTGGGTAAACGGATGAAACTGCCACTATCCGGCAGCATATAACCAGAAAAACAGAAAAAACGCGCAAGGCTCTCACCCCGCGCGTTTCAAATTTGCGGCCCCGAAGGGAGCGTCTGCCCGGCTCAAACCGAGAACTGCGCCACTTCCTTCAGAACCACCGCAAAGAAACTTCCGGCCACGAACCACATCAGGTTCGGCAGACGCCCGTTGGCATACATGGTGCGCAGGGCGGCGAAGCCCAGCCCCAGGTAATAGACCAGCAACATCAGCAACGTCGCCTTGTGCGCCAGCGAGCCCATCAGGAACGGCGTCGCCTCGGCCAGCGCAATCCCGCTCGCCGCCGCCGCGACCGAGCCGGTCGCCAGCCCCAGCATCCCGAAGGCCAATGGCCGTGCATCGGGGGTTTCGGGTTTGACCCGGCGGGCCTCGGCCTTCATCAGCCAGGGATTGGCACGGACAGCCCGGCGGGCCGACTCCATGAACGCGCGCTCTTCAGCGCCGATATCGAGTGCTACCATTGTTTTTGTATCTCCTGCTCTCAGCCTCAACCGCCACTCCGACCCGGGTTGTTCCCGGTGCCAGGTGAACGGCCAATGAGGCGGAGTTTACGCCGAAATCGGGCTTTGGAACATGGGGACGGTGAGCATCAAAAAATGTGTGGCGTGAAAGCCTCCTTGGAACCGTATCCTCGCAATCACGAGTTCAGCACCGCAAGATGTGGGGATCATGAAAAGGGCCGCTGCCTCGAAGCAGCCATAGGACGCGTGAAATCAGAAGATCAATATGGTCGGATCGGCTCTTTGGAAAAAGTTGCCAATCCTTAAAGAAAATATTCCGCTCCTACAGCGATCACTCCGTCCCCGAACAAAACCGCGCTGGCAAAGGCCGAAAGCCAATGGTCAATTCTGCCCTGTCCGGCCCAAGACAGGACACCACCCTAAAACATACCAACGTCACCTACGCCGATGACGGCGAGATCGTAGATCGGTTTCAGAAGATTGGATGCCAACAGAAAACTCCGTCCAGCCATCCCAACGACAAAACTCACCGCAAACAAAATCACGGCTGTCTTCAGACCATGCATCACCGAGTTCAGGGTCTTCTCGAAACTTTCCTTCAACATATCGACGGCCCGGGCGCCTATCGTGGGATCGGACGAAACCGGTTTGTTGCGCATTGAGTTTTGAGGCCTGCAGTTAAAGCCTCGCTGGAGGAATCCGCTCCGATCATCCCTTCTTCGGTCGCCCGAAACTCTTCGAGCCTTGCCCTGAAGTCCTGTTGTCCCGCCATAAGTTTCGTATTCTGTCGAATGTCGGCCAAGCTCCGGCCATCCCCAACACGCCCAAGTAGTCCTGCCGAAGCTGCACTGCTCTGCCCATCAATGCTTCCTGTCCTTGCGAAACATTGATTCAGAAAATCAGCACCTTGGGAATCCTCAAAATGAGTCAGATACCAAGCCGGTTGGTACAAACAGCCAGGACCTGGTCCAGAGGGGAGGACAAGGCGGCGAGATGTGAACGCGGTTCCCTGTCTGGATCGTGTTGCCGCGTCGGGAATGTGGACCGGGTCAAAAACTTATTTTCGCAGACCCGCCTTCAACCAATACCTCGCGCACCGCGCCATTGGCATGTAGCCGAAAGACGCCATCCTTTCCCCGGACTTCGCATTCCGCCACGCGACCGTTCCGCCATCTGAAGTCCAGATCCACCGCACATCGGGTGCGCACACCCGCCAATCGACCGTCTGGCCAGTTCGAGGGCAAGGCGGGCAGCAGCCAGATATCGCCCGGCCGCGATTGCATCAGCATCTCGATGATGCCGACCGCACCGCCGAAATTGCCGTCGATCTGAAAGGGCGGGTGGGCGTCGAACAGGTTGTCGTAGCTGCGCTCCGGCGACAGCAGCAGCGTCAGCACGTCATGGGCATGGTCGCCATCCCGCAGCCGGGCCCAGAGGTTGATCCGCCAGCCGATGCCCCAGCCCGTGGCGTTGTCACCGCGGATTTCCAGCGACCGGCGCGCTGCGGCCGCCAGGTCCGGCGTCTCGTCGGGATTGATCTGAAACCCAGGGTATAGCCCGTAAAGATGCGAGACATGGCGATGGTCGCGCTCGGGCGCGCCCATATCCCAATCCTCCCGCCATTCCTGCAACTGTCCCTCGGCACCGATCCGGTCCGGGGCCAGTCTTGCACGCGCGTCGCGCGCTTCCTCGGCAAAGGCGGCATCGGTGCCAAGCAGGTCGCACGCCTCCATGACCGCCGTGAAGAGATCGCGCAAAAGCTGGTTGTCCATGGCCGGACCGGCAGAAATGGTGGTCCCATGCGGATGGATATTTTCCGGCGAGTTCGAGGGATTGGTGACCAGTTCGCCGGTTTCCGGATCGACTGTCAGATAGTCGAGCAGAAACCGCGCCGCGCCCTTGATCAGCGGGTAGATGCGTTCGACCAGTGAACGATCGAACCCGGCGTAACAAGCATGGTCCCAAAGCTGAACGCAGAGCCAGGCGCCGCCCATGGGCCACATGCCCCATTGCGGGCCATCGATTGGTGCGGTTGCACGCCAGAGGTCGGTGTTGTGGTGCAGCACCCACCCGCGCGCGCCGTAATGCGCCCTGGCCATCTCGGCACCGGTCTCCGCAACCTCCTCGACGAGGGTTATGAGAGGCAGGAAGCACTCGGCCAGATTGGCCGGGTCCGGCAGCCAGTAGTTCATCTCGAGATTGATGTTGACCGTATATTTGCTGCCCCAGGGCGGATTGGTTTCCTTGTTCCAGATACCCTGAAGATTTGCAGGCTGGGTGCCGGGCCGGGAACTGGAGATCATCAAATATCGGCCATACTGGAGATAGAGTGCTGCAAGCGCGGGATCGTCTTCCCGGGCAAATTCGGCGATGCGCTGAACGGTCGGTTTTTCCGCCTGTTCGGACGCGCCAAGGTCGATTTCAAGCCGATCGAAATAGGCCTGATATTCGTCAATATGCGCAGCAAGCATGGCATCCCAGCTTTTGCCTTCCCGCTTGTTTCGACGCGCGGCGAGCACCTCTTCGGGATCGCCCGAAACGTCATCGAACCGCAGATAGCTGGTCGCGATATCCAGCAGGATCACAACCGGTCCGGGGCCCGTAACCCGTAGAGTTCCGTCCGGCTCGGCGCTGATTTCACCCCCCTGAACATCGGCGCGCATCGCAAACCCGAGTTGCGCCTCGATGCCCTCGGCGTCCCGGTTGCGGCCTGAAAACGCGATCCCTTCGCCATCGGCAACCGTCCTGCCCGGCTGTTCGCTCACAAGCCTGACCCGCAAATCAAGCCTTCCGCCACCACTGGCGCTCAGCCTGACGGCCAGCACCTGATCGGCGGCGGAGATGAAACTCTCCCGCCGGTATTCTGATCCATCATGCGTGTATGAAACCGAAGTGACGGCCCGCGCGATATCCAACTCGCGCCGGTAGCCGGATATCTCACCGCCGTGCCCTGTTTCGATAAAGAGATTACCCGCCGGCTGGTAGCTCATCTGCTTGAGCGGACGCCCCATCATGGTCTCGCCGATCAGGGCGTCGGCCTCCGTGTAGCGCCCCTCGAAGACGAGCCTCTGAACCGTCGGCCATGCGTCCAGCGCCTTGTCATTGGCCGGATTGTAAGGCCCGCCCGACCAGAGCGTATCTTCATTGAGCTGGAATTCTTCCGCCCCCACGCCCCCAAATTGCATCGCGCCCAGGCGCCCGTTGCCAAGCGGCAAGGCTTCGGTCCATTCGACAGCGGCACGGTCGTACCACAGCAGATTCGTGCTCATTGGAAACTCCTTCGGTGCCGCATGTGCGTTGTCTCATTTCAGGGGGCGTTGCGCAGACGTGTGCCGTCTTCGGAGAAGATCCTGGCGTCTGACGCGTTGAAGCTGACCGTGATCGTTTCGCCCGATCTGGCGCCCCTTTTCTCGCGGTCTTCCACGATCACCGTTTCCCCGGATCTGAGGGTGCTGTAGACGTAGTGGACGCCGCCAAGGTTCTCGACGACATCGACATCGAGGTCGAGAGAAATGTTCCGGTCGCCGCCTGGGTGCAGGTGCTCGGGGCGGATACCGACTTTCACCGCACCGTCTGCCTCTGGCAGGGCGATTTGTGCACCACCCGGCAGGCTGACTATTCCGGCATTTGCCGTTGCGTCCACGAAGTTCATCCGCGGTGATCCGATAAACCCGGCGACAAACAGATTGTCGGGATCGTCATAGAGCATTTCGGGCGTGCCCGCCTGCTCGATCCTTCCATCGCGCATGACGACGATCTTGTCGGCTAGCGTCATCGCCTCGGTCTGATCATGGGTCACATAGATCATTGTCGCACCAAGCGCATTGTGCAGTTTGGCGATTTCGACACGCATCGATACGCGCAATTCGGCATCGAGATTGGACAACGGCTCGTCGAACAGAAACACCTCCGGGTTTCGCACGATCGCGCGGCCGATGGCGACACGTTGCCGCTGACCGCCGGAGAGCTGGCCTGGCTTGCGACCCAGCAACTCTTCGATTTGCAGCGTGCGTGCGGCGGCTTGTACACGTTCCGAGATTTCGGAGCCACCGACCTTGGCCATCTTGAGTGAAAAGCCGATGTTCTGTTCAACGGTCATGTGCGGATAAAGCGCATAATTCTGAAACACCATGGCCACGCCGCGCTCGATGGGATCCTTGTCGTTGACCCGCTGACCGGAGATCAGCACCTCGCCCCCGGTGATCGGCTCAAGACCGGCAATCATCCTGAGCAGCGTGGACTTTCCGCAGCCTGAGGGACCGACAAAGACCGTGAACGCGCCGTCGTCGATGAGGAGGTTGAGGTTCTCGATCACCTCGAGCGCACCATAAGCCTTGTTCAGGCCTTTCATCTCCACGGTTGCCACGGTGTACTCCCCCTTGTCAGGTTTGCGGTCGATACGGGCCTGTCGATCCGCGCAATGTCAGCCTGCAACGGACCGTCAGCTCGCGATGCGAATGCACGTTCCGGTTTTCGAACCGCGCCATCAGAAGCGTTGTCATCGCCTCGGCCAGTTCCTCGGCGGGCTGACCGATAGCGGTAATGCCTGGCTGATGCAGGCGGAACGCCGGCACATCGTCGAAACTGACGATGGACAGATCCTCGGGAATGCGCACGCCATGTTCATGGCACCAGATCAGCGCGCCGATGGTCATGTTGTAGTTCGCGGAAAAGACGGCGGTCGGCGGCTCGGGCAGCGCCATGAGACGGCGCATGGCTTCATGTCCGCCGGATTCCTGCCAGTCCCCCACGCGGATCAGATCTTCGTCACGGTCCAGCCCGTGCCCGGTGATGGCGTCGATATAACCGCCGAGGCGAAGCTGGCCGGCTGTATCCCGCTCGTTCCCTGAAATGATCGCGATACGCCTGTGACCAAGCCCCAGAAGGTGTTCCACACCATGTCGGCTTGCCTGCCGGTTATTGACAAACACGCGATCGGCATCGAGCCCGGGGATGTCATTGTCATAAAGCAGGACCTCCAGCCCGTCATCGACGGCCTGGGTAAGCTGACTGGCGACGCTCATGACACCGTCCATGATGACGGCATCGACCCGGTGGCTCTGGAAGAAATTGATGCCGTCCATGATCGAGCGGCTGTCGAGGTCGTGGGTATAGGCCATCACGGCCCGTCCCGAGCGGCGGATCGTCCGGCTCAGCTGTTCGAGCAGTCCGGCATGGAACTCGGATATCTTGGGAACCAGAATACCGACAATATGCCGGGCCTCCGTCTTCATTGACGCGGCCACGGCGTTTCGCGTGTATCCAAGCGTGTCGATCGCCTTTTCGATCTGTATTCGGTTTCCTCTGCGGATCGGCTGTCCGTTGAGAAACCGCGAGACCGTGCCGACCGCGACACCGGCTTCGGCGGCCACGTCTATGACCGTCGGGTGTCTTCTTTTCCTGGGGTCTCTTATGTCGCCTTGTTTGCGCGCTGCCTGGGTCTGGGTCATGAGTTCGTTCCGCTGCCTTCTATACGCTGTCGCCGACAGAGTGCCGACTCCAGCGCGTGCAGTACGCGCAACACCCTTCGCGGGCAACAGGATGCGGCATCTGACGGGTGGCGATCCATTCCGCATCACGTCCTAGGCGCTGCCCTCGAATATGATCGCCGCGTGGATATGCAGGCGCGGAACAGTCACCTCCGTCATCCCGTCCGATCTCATGGTGAACGGCACCTCCTCACCGGTCAGCGCATCGAAAACCCGCGATGGCATCCGCCCCAGGCGCACCGCGGCTGTCACCGGGCCAATCGGTGGAATATCTTCGATCATTTCCATGATGCGGGTGCCGGTATCCGTCGGAACAGCCTGTCCGCGCACTTGCGGCGGTCCATAAAGCAGATGCAGAACATGGCGGCCCCGTTCCTTTTGAACCGACAGGGACGCACGCCCCGAGGATGGCAAGTCCGTTTCCAGCGCGACCGCCGGCATCAGGCGACGGATAAGGTCGCCAATGATGTATTTGTAGAGCGGCTGGCCCATCCGGTGGTAGATGTCGAAAATCGGATAGGCGACATAGGCGATCCCCTCATGTTCGGTGACCGCCGGCCCGAGCGGCGGCGCATCGGGATTATCCGGCGTATGCTGATGCGAACACCACGCTTTGTACGACCGGTTGAAATAGGACGGTATCGCCTGGGCCAGAACATCGGCGCCCGCAGCCGAGATCTTGCGCGGACTGCCATAAATCACGAACGGCCCTTCGGGCAGACCGGGCAGTTTCGCGGCATCCGCCACGATGTAGGACGGATCGTGATCATGCCGCCCGGCCTCCGCCGAAATGCCCATGGGCAGCAGGGGCGCACCGTCTCTGTCCAATCCGGACTTGTCGGACAGGATCAGTTTGCCGCCATTGGCATGAAAGGTTTTCAGCCTTCCGGCCATGTCGGGATCAAGCACGATATCGTCCGGCACGATGATGAGCCGATACCGGTCAATCGGCGACCCGGAATCGATCACGTCGAAGGCGTGTTTGAGTTCCAGCAGCATCTGCGCGGCCCCATCGTCGCTTGGATGATTGCGCGCCGTTTCCGGATGAAAATGCTCGGCGGAAAGGATGGCAATCTCCGAGACCTGCCGGGCGTTTTCGAGATAGGGTTCGAGCCTGGCGATCCGTGCATAGGCAGGCGCAATGGACCGATAGGTATCCTTGTTGATCGCCCCGTTGGGATGCAATTGATCGCCCACGAGGCATTTGGACCCCAATGCGACCATTTGCGCGCATTCGTACTCCAGTGCGTGGGGATGCTTGAATCCCCCGAACTCTCCCCATGAGGTGTGGAACTTGCCGGTATGGGCAACAAAGTCGAGACCCAGCGTTGCGGCATAACGTGCACTGGAGGGGAAGTGGTCGTAACCCCAACCGCCCGTTGGCAGGCTTTCAAGCTCCAGGTGAGAATAGGACGCAAAGCGTTGTGCACCCTGCTTGTGGATATGACCGCAATTGTAGAACACGCGCAGGCCGGGAAACTCTGTCGCCAGAGCCGCGCTCATTTCGCTGCGGAAGATCTCGTTGACCTCTTCGTCATTCGCCAGACGGTCGGCCGGGCTCTCGGGATCGCGGCCCATCTCAAACATGCGTTTCTGGCAGGCGGCACAAACGCAGTCCGGGGTCAGAATGATGTCGAAGAACAGGCCCGGTGTCTCGTAGTTCGACGCGACCTCGCGCGCCTGCGCCAGCAGCTCGTCACGGTAGGCCTTGTGATTCAGGCACAGCGTGTGCCAGCCCGGACTGAGCTGCTTGCCCGAGGACGGGTCGCCCGGCTTGGCGTGCTGGAACGTGTTGGTGGCGCTCATCACCCGCCATTCGGGATGCAGGCGCGCGTTGCGTTCGTCCCACTGCACCGAAATATAGACCGGCGCTTCGATATCGACCGACTTGAGGGAAGCGATCATGTCGCCGAGCAGATCGGGACGCGACAGGCCAGGATGCGGCGCACCGGCATCGGTCGGATAGTAGGACCACCCATGGTGGCATTTGGCGAACAGCGTGACTGAATCCACGTTGGCTTCGCTGAACGTCCCGGCGAAGTCCCTTGCATCGAATGCCGAGCCGATTCCCGGAATGTGCTCGGACGTATGAAAATCGAGGTGGATCTGCCGGAAACGCAGAGGTTTGTTCGAACGGGTTGGCATGCTTACTCCCTGCCGCCGGTTGTCGCTTGTGAGCCGGCTGCAAATTGGCGCTGAAAGATGAGGAATATGACCAGCGGTACGCTGGTTGTGATGAGCGCGGCGACGGCGCGCAAATCCCAGTTGAGATCGTAGGTGCCCGCCACCCGTGCCAGCACGACCGGCAGCGGAACATGGGTTCTCAGATACAGCATGGGCAGCAGCAGGGCGTTCCACGTCCACAGGAACTGCAATATGCCGACTGCGAAAATGGGGCTCATGATATTTGGCAACACCACATGCCTGAATGTCGCAATGGGCCCGCAGCCGTCGATCCGGGCGGCCTCGATCAGTTCCTTTGGAAAGTCCTCCAGAAAGTTCTTCACCAGGAAGATGGACCACGCAAAGCTCAATCCGACATAGGGGACAATGACCGAGGCGAAGCTGTCGATCAGCCCGAGGTCTCGCCACAGCCGGAACAGCGGGATGATCACCACCTGCTGCGGCAACACGAATGCGTTGATGATGATGATGAGCAGCACCCGGCGAAACCTGAATTTCAGGAAGTGAAAGGCGTAGGCCGCCGCAGGGGTCAGCGCCATGGTCAGGAAGGTGGCGGTCCCGGCCAGAACAGCCGTCGTCCAGAAGGCATCGGCCAGCGGATACTCGTCCCATACCCGAAACCACGCGCTGAGCGTGAAGCTCACGTCGTCGATCCGCCACCATCCCATCGTAATCTGGTTGAGCGGACGAATGGACATGAGAACGACGCCGATGATCGGGATCACCCAGATCGTGGCGATGATGCCCATCAGGACGATGGTCCAGCGGGGTGCGCGCCCGATCATCTTGCACCTGCCGTTCGCCGGATGATCGCCGGGGTCGAGACGATCAGCACCGCAATCAGCAACACTACCGTCGCGGCCGCGCCATAACCCAATTTGAACTGGGTCATGGATTCCCGATACATGAAGTAACCCACCGTTTCGGTCGCCCGCACGGGGCCGCCACCCGTCAGAATGAAAATGATGTCGAAGGCACGCAATGCGTTGAGCAGATTGATGAAGACGGCCACACGCACACCCGGCAAGGACAGTGGCATCATGATATGCCGCATCATCCTGAACGGTTTCGCGCCGTCCATATAGGCGGCTTCAAGCACACTTCTGGGAATGGTCTGCACGGCGGCGAAACATAGGAGCAGCGGCAAGCCCACGGCGCTCCAGCTGGCGGCGATGATCAGCGCCCAGAGCGCCGTGTTCGCGTCTCCCAGCCAAGCATAGGAAAAGCCCGGATAGAAATTGCCGATGATGGAATTGAGCAGTCCGGCCTGATCAGGCCGCAGGATCGTGATCCAGATATAGCCGCTCACCGCCTCGGAAACGCCGAAAGCGGAAAAGACCATCATCCTGAAAACCAATGTCTGGCGCGGCGCAAAGGCACACAGCATGGCAAGCGTCCAGCCGATCGAGACCGAAACCGCCGTCACTCCCAGCGTGAAGATGAGGGTTGTCCAGATCGTGTTGAGAAACGCCGGATCGGACAGGAGCTGCACATAATTGCCGAAGCCGACATACTTGGCGGGCGCAAGGCCCCTGATGTCAAAAAAGCTGAGGCGAATGGTTTCGACAAGCGGATAGACCACCGCGACTGCGAACAGGATCATCACCGGCAGGATGAGCAACCACGCCGCCGGTGTGTCCCTCAGCCGCCAGCCGCGACTGGCGAGCAGGAATTCCCGCTCGCCAGCCGCGAGGCCTTCGGTGGCACCGGAAGCTGCCGCTGGAGTTGCGGCAGTTCTGGTCATTCGTAAACGCCGCTCGACGCCTTGGCTTCGATCGCCGCCAGAACGGCGTCAATGGTGGATTCCGATGGATCCTGCAGGAATTTCTGCAGCTGCACCCGGTACTCGTCGCCGAGATCACCTGGCAGAAGATCGCCCAGCACGAACTGCACTTTCGAGTTCGAGACCATGGACGTCGCAATCTGCTGGACAGGACCAAGCAGCGAAGGGTCGGCGTCCTTGTGCGGCGCGGCATAGCCGTATCCCTGGATGATATCCGCAGCTTCCTTGGTTGCGAGGAAATCAAGGAACGCGTCGGCCGCCTCGGGATTGGCACCATTGGACGTCACGTTGACCTCCTTGCTGTCGACCATGGAGGTATCGTCATGCCCCATGCCGAGCGCGGGGAACTGGAAGATGGAATAGTCGACCCCCTCTTCCATGCCATAGTCCGAACGGGCGCGGGCATTCACCCACATGCCCATCTGCAGATAGGCCTTTGCCCTGGCCTGAAACACCAGGTCCGCTTCGCCGTCCCAGTCGTTGGCAAGCATTGAGGCGGTATCGCCACAGCAGCCCGCCTCGAGCATTTCGGCATATTTCATCAGCGCAGCCTTGACCCGGTCGTCGGTCCAGGGGATGTCGTGCAGCGCCAGGGCACTGGCGGTTTCGACACCGGACGTGCGGATCAGCAGTGTCTCGAATGTCTCCGCATGCGCCCAGTACTTGCCGGGAATCGCGACCGGTGCGTCAACGCCGGAGGCCTTCAGCTTGTCAAAACTGGCGATATAGGCGTCCCAGGTTTCCGGCGGGGTCACACCGGCGCTTTCGAGCGTTTCGGTGACATACCAGATGGCCGACCGATCACCATAGGTATAGGTCAGACCATAGGTTTCGTCGCCGATGGAGCCCAGGTTGCGCCAACTGTCGGAAAGCTGGTCGCCCCAGCCATACTGGTCCCATTCGGCATCGATCGGGCGCAGCAGTCCGGCACTGTTCAACTCGGCGCGGAAGGCCGGCCAGGTATTGATGATGATGTCGACGGTCTCACCACCAAGCAACGCGGTTCGCATGGGGCCGCGCATGTCGCCCTGCCCGGTCACGACAAGTTCGCGAACAGTCACATCCGGATTTCGCGCCATGAACGCATTCTCCAGATCCACCCACAAATCGGCCTCGACGCCGCCCTGCCACTGAAGAATGACGAGTTCGCCGCTCTGCGCAAACGCCATCGGGGTGACAGACATACCCAGTCCAAGCGCAAGACCGCCAAGTACCGAACGCCGGCGCCAAGTGTCATTTTTTCCACTGATCATTGGTTTCTCCTCCCACATACGGGCCGGTCATCTTAGACCTCCGTAGTTGATAACGTTATCAACTTGGTTCGATTAGTCAATGACGATGGCTTCCTGAACCCGGCAAGGCACTGGGATTGTGTTCAATGGTGGTGGAAAGCCCGGCCCGAAACATGCGGCAATGGCCCGCTTCGGTTCTCACGGGGCTGGGTTGATCGGGTAGGCGACGGGGTCGAGGCGGGTGGTGCATTCTCGCCACGTGCTGACGTCGATGAATCAGAAATACGCCGTTGCTCAAACCCATGGACCACCCGTTAGGCGCTGACGTCATTCTCCTGCTGGCGGCGCCCTTCCGCTGCAGGTCGACGCGCAAGTGTCGGTTATGCGACCGAGATCGTCGATAATCCGACAAATCGCTGCAAATTTAGGGCTTTGCGACACATTACCGCCCCATCGCCGGTCACAAACTCCCCGCTCAACCGTCGGTAGATACGGTCGGCAATCTCTTGCCGATCGCAAAAGCGAGACATCAAAGAGGGGGGAATGCGCGACGCTCGCTGCCGCGACCATCCAGTCATCCATTCATCATTGTTCGAGTGCTCAACCAGGCGGTGTTGCACGCGCTTTGCTGCGTATGACGATACTGAATTTTCCAAGCCCGACCGTGGATCGGAACGACGACCACAACCAGCCTGCGGAACCGACCATCGATCCAGCGGAAGCGCTGCGCGCTCTGCTTGTCAAGACGCATCTGCGACGACGAGCACGCGGGCGACGGCGCCCGAAATCACCGGCTTCCGTCATCGCCGGCTCGCTGAATTCAGGGATCGGCCGCCAGATCGGCACGACCAGGCTGGACCCGTTCGAACTGCTGAGCGAGTGGCTTGGGGTGATCCGTCCGGGGGCACAGGCTGAGCCGTTCCTGGCACTGTTTTCGTTGCGCACCGAACAGAGGCCGATCGATCATGTGATCGTCGAGCGTCCGGCCCAGCCGCCCGAGCCGGCGCGGCCGGCGGCGAGCGAAGGTGGCTTCTGGCCGCTGTGGATTGAGCATCGCGATCAGATGAAGCGGATCGCGATGCGTCTGATGCAGGGAAACGAAGCCGATGCCGAAGACGCGCTCAGCACTGCAATGCTGCGGGCGGAGCGGGCCTTCGATCCGGAAAAGATCCTGAACCCCGTCGCCTGGTTCAATCGTCTGGTCCATAATGCCTGCATCGATCACTACCGCCACCGCAGCCGCACCTCGACGCTCGGTGACGCCGTTGAAATTGCCCCTGACGAGGCCGCACCGACGACGGTCGACGTTCAAAATGGACGCTCCGGCGAAGAAGAGCTCCTGTCGCGTGAGGGGCTCAACGAGACCTTATGCGCAATCCTGGAACTGCCCGGCGAGTTGATGGAACCGCTGATGCTGCGCTGCCTGGCTGAGCGGCCCTATGAAGAGATCGCGCGCGAGATGGATCTCAGCAACGCCGCCGTGCGCAAACGGGTGCAACTGGCGCGGAAGTATCTGAAGGACATCCTCTGAGTCAGCCGCCCGGCAAAACCAAACCCGCCCGGAACTCAACCTGGGCGGGATTTGACTGAAAGACTCTGAACTTCAGCTTTTGGGAAATTCCGCCAGCGCCTTGCCCGAGGCCGTGGTTATCTGCTCGGCCACCAGACCGCCCGCAAGGCCGCCCAACATCGAAAGGATGTAAACCACCGCATGCTCGCCCAGCGCCTCGAGATTCTGCTCCGCGATATCCTCGAACATCAGCTGCAGCGCCTTGCCCTCGGCGGCGGCAGTCATCGACAGGATGTTGCGTTGGTAGTCCACCGCGTCCTGTACCGAGAACGCCAGCGCCTGGGCGGCCTTCTGATAGGCGATCGGCGCGCCGGCATTGGCGAGCGGCCCGGCAGCACCCGCGCCCCCGCCGCCACCACCTGAAGAGGACGGGTAGTCGGGCAGAATGCCAAAGGCGTACTGGCTGGAAACATCGACCGCGTCGACAATCTGAGGATTGACCTTGTCCAGCGCCCGACCGGTATCCTTGTCGACATTCTCGCGCGGACCGGGATCCTCGTCCTCGTCGCCCGCGCGATCCGCGTCCTCCTTCGCCATGCCGGCCCCTCCTTGTCAGTGCAACTGGCCCCGCCGGGTCAGCTTTCGAAATTCTTCGCGGCGTTCATGATCATGGTCACGGCGCTTGAGGTGACGGCGTTGCCGATCTGCTGCAGCCCGCCTTGTGCCTGCTGGGCATTCTCCATCGCCAGCGAGATCGAATGCGCCGCGGTCTGGTAGACCATGGCAATCGACTGCGCGGGTGCCTCGGCCAATACCTTGACATTGGTCTGGGTAACCGCGTCGGTGACCTGATCGTTTACTTTTCCCTGGGCCATGGTGAACCCTCTCCTTGATCATGCGCCGGGGCCGCGCCCGGTTCCGTTCGGCCTAGGGCCGCAATAGGTCTTTCAGGGCCGTCAAAATGGCCAAGGTGTTGTCGGTCTGATTGGCCTGGGCGATTTTCACCGTCGCCATCGCCCCCGCCATCGTCCCGGCGGTGTAGATCTGGATCACGCCCTGATTAGCCGCAGCCTGGGCGCAGATCGCCGAATTGCGCTGTGTCTGCACCGCGTTCTCGTAAAGGATCGAGATCGAGTGCGAGGCCGACTGGTACATCGAGCCGGTCGCCATCGCCGGTGCCTGTGCCAGGATCGACACGCCGTTCTGGGTGACGGCATCGGTGATCTGGCTGTTGACGGGTGTTGGATATGCCATTTCTGCTCCCTAACCGCCCGACGGGCCCTTGGCGCCGACTATTCCGGCGATGATCGCGGCGGTGCTCATCTCGTTGGCGGTCTGCATGCCGCCCTGGATCTGCGTGGCTGTTTCCATCGACAGACCCATGGCATGCGCCAGGGTCTGCGCCGACAGTCCGATGGCCTCGGCCTGGGCCTCGGCGACAGTCTTGACATTGGTCTGGGTGACCGCGTCGGTGATCTGGCTGTTGACGCCCTTGACCTTGGCCATCACGTCACCTCCAAGCGCGGCCTGAGGAGCTTTTCCTTGACCGCCTCGGCATAGACGACGGGATCGCGCACTGGCAGGTCCTCGATCCTCAAAAGACCTGCCAACGCGGTGGAAAAGGCGGCGTTACAGATCGCTTCGGTGCGCACGAACTCGCTCGAGGCCGCGACAGCTTCGCGGCCGCGCGCCGTGCTGTCGACCATCATGCGATCCAGAAGACGGTGGGTCAGTGTCATTTTCGCGATTGCAACAAAGTCCTCGTCCATGGTCACCTCCCTAGAACTGGTTCTGTCCGGCAGCGAGTCCGCGCAGAAGATCGGCATCGAGACCGCCGCCCTCCTCGTCCTCGTCGTCGAAATAGGTGTCGCCCATCTTCAGCATCTGCATCACGCAGCCACCGGTGGCGATCAGTGCAAGCGTATTCAGCCGCTGCTGGTTGGCGACCGAGCCCAGCATCATCTGTCCCTGAGCCTGGGAGGCCGTCATCATCGATTCAGCCGTCGCGAATGCGGGCACCGAGCCCAGCGTCGCCAGCAGCGATCCTTCGCTGCCGCCGATGTCGCGCAGCAGCCGCTCCATCTGGCGTATCGACACGCCACCGCGCCGCTTGCGCTTCTTTTTGTGCTTCTTGCGCGTCAGATCCGCCTTGAATTCGGCCTTGGAATCGGCCTTGGCTTTGGCCCTGTCGTCTCGGTCCTCTTTGGCCATCGGCTCGCTCCATTCTGATCAGTCGGAAGCGTTCGGTGGCCGGGCGGATCGATGCCCGCCCGGCGGCGATATCGTCAGGCGGCGGTCGCGCGGAGCGCGGTCAGCAGCGACAGCATGTTGTTGGGCACGTCGCTTTGCGACAGCTTCGACGTCGCCACGGCACCGGCCATGGTGTCGACGCTGTAGATCTGGATGACGCCCTGGTTGGTCGCGGCCTGGCCGGCAATGGCCAGCTGCTGCTGGGCGCTGGTGGCGTTCTCGTAAAGGATGCCGGTGGAATGGGCCAGCGACTGATAGATCGCGCCCATGGCCATTGCCGGCGCTTCGGCCATGACCTTGACGTTGGCCTGGGTCACCGCATCGGTGATCTGGCCGTTGAGGGGAGTGGGAAGTGCCATGTGGTCTCTCCTTGGCGCTGTTTTCTGTCACGCCCGGCCGCCTGCGCGGATGGGTCATTTGATCGACGGACAGGATCGGGGATTGTGAACGAAAAGAGCAGTTTTTCTGCTGTTCTCCGGCCCAGGAGCAAAACCGGATCGGATTGAAACAACTTGATCCTGGGACTTTTCCCAAACACTTGAATCTGGTGCTAAATTCTTCTTCAGACTGGTTCGGTCCGAAACGATTTTGGACTGGAAATGCCAACGCCAGCACCTGTTCGGGCACTGGCGTCAGCCGATTGCCTTGAAAGCGGAACGAGGTTACGCGATCGGGCTCTGGGTCGCGCGGAGCGCGGTCAGAAGCGACAGCATGTTGTCGGGCACATCGCTCTGCGCGATTTTCGAGGTCGCCACAGCGCCGGCCATGGTATCGACGCTGTAGACCTGAATCACGCCCTGGTTGGTGGCGGCCTGTGCGGCGATGGCCAACTGCTGCTGCGAACTGGTTGCGTTCTCGTAAAGGATGCCGGTCGAGTGCGCCAGCGACTGATAGATCGCGCCCATGGCCATGGCCGGCGCTTCGGCCATGACCTTGACGTTGGACTGGGTGACTGCGTCGGTGATCTGACCGTTAACAGGTGTCGGGATAGCCATGTAATTCCTCCGATTTCTAGGGTCACATGGACCTGTCAACGTTTCTCGTCCATGCTCATCTTGCTGACGGACCAACCTCCCCCTTGTGACAAGAAATTCGCTCAGTTCGGCGTTTTTTTCTGCGCCGGCATGGTGAGGCCCGCGGCTTCCAGTTGCGCGCGCACCTCCGTAGCAATCAGGCTGCGCAAGGTATTGACGATCTCCTGCATCACCAGCACCTGACCCTGAGGCACCGGCGCCGGTTGCGCTGCGGGCGCAGCGTCACCCAGTGCGCGCAGGGCCGCGTCGATCTGATCCTTGGTGTAGGTCGGCGTGGGCTGCGAAGTCGCCCCCCGGGCGGGATCGCGCGGCGGGACGCCTGCGCCCAGATCCTGCGGCGTCGGCACCTCAGCCTGTTGCTGAGCGACCTGATCGAGCACCGCCTGGCGCTGGGCATGAAACCCCTGGGCAAGCTGTTCCTTCTGTGCCTGCGCCGAGGCCAGCATCGCCTGCCCCGCCTCGGCCGCCTGTTCCGGTGTCATGCCACCCACGGTGGGCGCGGCGCGCGGTTGCTGAGCTTGTGGGCCAGGGCTCTCCTGGGGCGGTTGGGCGGCGTCCTCGGTCATGGGTCCTTCTCCGTCTTGTCGGCGGATGGTTCGGAAGGCGCCTCGGGATCGGCGTCAATGTCGTCTGGATCCGGCTCGATACCGCGCATCCTGTTCAGATGCTTGGTCCGCATCACCGTCGCCGCCTTGGCAAACATGTTGCCGACCAGGTCCTCGTTCAGACGCTGGACGAGAAGCTTCATGTCCGGGTTCATCGGCTGCGCATCCAGCCTCTCGGCCAGGCGCTGGCGCATCTGCGCCTGCAGTTCGGGCATGATCCGTTCATAGGTCGAGGCAACTGCGTCGATCAACTCATGCGGACGCAAGCCCCGCTTTGCCTGCGCGTGCAATTCCTGGAACAGATCGGTATCGGCGGGCCGCTTCGACCCGCCAGTGCGTTGCGTCCCCGCTTTCGCGGCGGCAGAGGCACCCTTGGCCATCGCCGTTACTTCTTCTTGCGGTCGCTTGCCGAAGGTGCGGGCTCGGGATCAACAGGGTCGTCATCGCCATTTCCAGCCGCCACGTTGTAGGACTCCCGCGCAAATTTCTCGATCTTGTCCAGCGAGGCGTTGAGCCCTTTGACGGCATAATTCGAGCCCTTGAGTTGCGCCGCCCACTCTCGGGCGTTTTGCACCTCTTCCATGACATCCAGGTCATAGCTCTCTTCTTCGAAATTGCTTCCCGCTGCCGGGTCCGCGGATCTCGGGCCCTGCTGAATCGGCGGCAAGGGCGGTAAAGGCGGGATCATGCCGTTCACCCAGCGTCGGGTCTCGGCCTCGAGCGCATAGGCTTCCTCTTCTTCATGCCACGCCTCGACGACCACATTGTTGGCCTCGCACCCGGGGATATATCCCTGAGCCTCTTCGGCAACGCCCTGTTCGCGCTCATTGGCGGCATCGGTATCGGCCATCGGAAACCTCCTTTTCCTGAAGACGTCGGTCAGCCCGCAACGGGCCTGAACATACCCATCGACGCGGCAGCCCGCCGGTTGTGAACGAAATTCGCCGCCTGTTCACAAACGCCCGTCTCCAGCGTCGACCCGGTGCACCGAAGCGACAAGACAAAGAGGCTGACATGGCAGACCAGTTCATCTTCGCGGTTCCCTATTCCAGCTCCGCGCTCGGCACCGTCGCCATGCTCGGTCGCCGCTGGATCATCCAGCGCCGCGCCGATGGCAAGGAGTTGAAGACCGCCATCATTCCGCATTGGGCCGGACAGGCCACGCTGATCGGCGGCAGCGCGAATGTCGAGATCCCGGTCTATGACGCCATTGCCGAGATGTTCGCCGCCCAGACCGGTCTGGACCTGCCGGTCAGCAAGGAAGAAGCGGAATTCACCATCATCCGCAGTGTTGGCGGGGGGACAGTCTACGTGCTGCCGATCGAGGTCAGCGAGGGTGAGCTGACAAGCATGATCCACAACGTCAATTCCGCCATCGAGGACCTTTCGGTGCCGGACGGCGTTCTTCAGGAAACCTTCGCTGTATCGACCCTGGCGCTGGACGAAGTGCTGCACCGGACCGCAGAGCCCGAGGGCGGCTGGGAACGCTTCATGTATCGCTTCTACTTCGACTACATCCCCGGCGCGCTGGACCGGCTGCCGCCGGTGATCCTGACCCGGCTGCGCACCCGCACCCAAGAAGACCCCGGCATTTTTCGCCTGGCTCTGGCCACCCTGCCCGAAAGCCCGGTGACCGTGACGCTCACCGGGATCACCGTCGTGGGGGCGGTGCTGAACCCCGAGACCGACACCTATGTGGTCCGCTTCCAGACCGAGGACCTGGTGCAGTTGCAGGCGCAGACCTCCAGCAACGACCCCTTGGCCGCTCAGCTGGTGGCGTGGGAGGTCGACGGCGAGGAGGCCGGCACCGGTCCCCGCCTGACCCTGACACCGGATCAGCTGACGGCGCGCGGGGCGCCGATCGTGGTCATGGCGCGGCTGGGATCCTCGGAGCAGCGGGTGACGCTGGCAGTGCGGCCGGACTTCGTGCGGTTCTGGATCGAAGGCGCGCAGGACGTGCAAAGCCTCGACGACGATCACCGTCTGGTCGCCTCGGCGACCTACGGGCTCGCGGCGCCTCCGGTCGAGGTCCGCATGACCTTGAGCCCGGACACGCCCGAGGCATACGACTTCGTCACCTGGACCGGCGGCACCGCCCCGGGCCGGGGCAATGACCGCCGTCTGGTCTCGCGGGCGGAAGTCACCCGCGCGGGCCAGCCTGTGCGCGTCACCGCCAGCCTGAACCCGGAATTCGAGGCCGATGTCGCGGTGCTGCCGGTCCTGCAGCACGTTCTGGCCGACGGCGTGCAGGTCGCGCCGGACGGGAATGTGCGGGTCGTCTATACCGGCGACCCGCTGCATCGCGTCACGCTGCGCGCGGTCACAGATCCAGATTCGGCGGATGCCTGGACCAACCTTGTCTGGGTCGGCGGCGATGCCGGGCTCTCGGACAATATCCGCACCGTATCGCTGAACGGCGTGCAACCGGGAGACGCTCCGATCTCCGTCACCGTGCGCGTGGGTGCGGGTCCGGTGACGACCATCAACATTTCGGTGGTGCCGGAACTGATCGCGATCGACCCGATCGGTTTTGCCACCGCGACCGGAGCACGCACCGCGCAGGCCTTCCGCGGCGACGGTCCGCCGGTGATCGTGCAGCTTCGGACCAATCCGGCAGACGCCGTCAATCATCCCGGCATCGTCTGGAGCGGCAATGCCCTGCCCTGGCGCAGTGCCGCGACGCGCGCGGTGAACCGCGACCTGCTGGCCGATCAGGTCGTTCAGGTGACCGCGACGCTGGGCGGGCAGCAGGCGCAGCTGGATGTCTCGATGGAGACACTCGTGCCCTTTGCCGCGCTGAACCTGGCGATCTCGCGGATCACCTTCAACAATACGCTGCCGCTGAACGACGATGACGAGGTGGCGATCAACCAGATCTGGCGGGCCGGACAGCCATCGCCCGTCGAGGCGTTCGTGCGTGGCACGACGATCAATCTGACCGCTGATTTCACCCTGGCCGCACGGCCCGGAGCCAACCGGCAGGTCGATCTGCGCGGCACCGCCTGGGTGCCTCTGGTCGGCGGCGGCGTGACACTGACGCGCTGGTCGGCCAATGCCGTCAATGTGCCCGCGGCCGGACCGACGCCCGGCGTGGTGACGCTCGGCCCCGTCAACGCCTCGGCAGCCCTTGCCAACGAGGTCAGCTACCAGGCCCGTGCCAATGCCGGGGCCGCCCTCGCCCAACAGCGCTGGCCCTTGCAGATCCTGTGGGAGGCACGCCTGACTGGTGCCGGCGCCTGGCAGCAGATCGGCTGGACCGAGCATCCGACCAATGTGACCCTGGCCGCGCCTGCTGTCGGTTGCGAGGATTTCTGGACCAGTTTCGATATCTCCTGCCGCAACGCCGATGGCGCCACCACCGTGCCCCAGGCCATAGCCGGCTGTTATGCCGCGTTCGAGGCGCGCGATCCCGCCACCGGCGCCAATATCCAGATGCGCCGCACCAGCGATAACCGCGACCTGACCTACTGGCTGACCGATAACCCCGCACAGCACCTGGCCGCGATGCTGGCAAGTTTCCTTGGCGACGGCTCCTGCCTGGCCTTCTCGGAGCTTGCGCTCGACATGTTCCGCAGCCACGGCATCGCCACGCCGGACATTGCCGAGGTGGTCGTCAACACCGCGCTGGCGCCCGTCGCCCGGCAATTCGCCGTCGCCACCTGGGCCTTCAATCCGCCGACCAATCCGGCCAATTTCGCCGCCTGGAACTACACCAGGGCGGCGGGCGGCGGCCTCAATACCGCCGATTGGGCGCAGGGGCCGGGCCAGAACCAGCCGCTGCCGCCGCCCCTGTTCATCAACCACTTCATCATCGAGAATGCGGGCGACTATTATGATCCGTCCTACGGCACCTTGGTGCAGAACAGCTTCGAAGACTGGTCGCGGCTGTCGATTGCCGGGCTGGAACGGCTGGCGCTGCCCGATATCGGCTATGCCGGTCCGCCGCCCATGGGCACCGCCGTGACCGAAGAGAACTGATCGCCCAGACGCGAGGAGGACGCCAACATGTCTGACAAGACGCCATCATCCACGGTCCGCGCCAGTACCGGCGCCACCGGCGTGCCGCGCTGGCTGGGTGACAATGCCGCCGCGGTGCTTCTGTCAGGCCAGACACGCGCCGGCCGCAACCGGCATGACCGCCAGTTGACCTCGCCGGTATTGCTGCACCGGGGCCGGGCCGACGCGTTGCTCTCCGCCGCGACGCCACTCCGCTCCGACGCGGCGATCCCATCGGGAATGCTCGGCCGGCCGGACTGGGATGTCGCACGGCGCGGCAAGGAGATCATCCGCGCGGTCGAAAGCTTCGGCGGCGCCTCCTCGACGCTGGTGGTGCAGCAACCCGGCGAGGATTTGCTGGAGATCGACCATATCCGCGACAAGATCAGCCTGGCCCATCCGAGGTTCCGGGTCACCGCCGAGGGCCGAGATGCGGATGTGCTGACCGCGATGGACCGGCGGCGGGGCACCATGTGGCGGGTCGCGACCGGTGCCTCCGCCCCGCCCGCTCCCCTGGGAGAGGGTCTGCTGCCGCAACTGGTCGACACCGGCAAGGGCGAGTACCTGCTGTCGCTGACCCCGCTGCGTGGCGACCGCTCGCCGCTGGGCGACACGGCGGGTCAGCTGACCGTTTCCGCCATCGGCAAGACCGGTCTTGCCAACGGCTTCCAGCCAGTCGCCGGTGTGGAGACGCTGAAGGTCTATGACTTCGATGTTGCGGTCCGGGATACCGGCGAAATCCTCGTGCTCGCCGCGACCCGCCAGGGTCTGCACCTGTTCACCGGTTCGCCCGAAGCCCTGACCAATGTCGCGACGGTCACCGCGTCCGCCATACTGCATCCCGCATTGGCCCTCATCGGCACCACCTGTCATGTCGCGTACAACACGGTCCAGGCCGGAACGATCGGTCAAACCGAAACCACAACGCTGGACCTGTAGCTCGGCCTGGGTCCGATAGCCCAGGCCCTCGTGGTGGTGGTGACCGTTATCGTGCGCGACAGAGGTGCCGATCTGATATTCCAGGTCTCCGGGACTTGCCGGACTTTGCCAGCCGGAACGGCGACGGGATGCTGTCACGATGCATCCGTTCGGTCGCTATTTCCAACCGTTCAGGTCCGTCGTGATTTTGCCCGGCTCCGGAAAGGTGACGGGCGCACCGTGTGGACCGCCACCGCGCCGAACTCATAGTAGAGGGCACGCAGGGATTTGAAGGTCTCGGCTCGGGGCCGCTCGATCCCGACCGGCAATGCCGCGATGTCCCCATGTAACAGCGCCCGTGCCGCGGCCTTGCCGAACACGGTGCCCGGGCCGATCCCCCGGCCCGAATAGCCATAGATGGACAGGGCCCGCGGCCCGAGGGACACCACCTTGGGCAAGTGATCCGAGGTCATGGCGATGACACCCGACCATTCATGTTCGAATTGCGTGCCCCCGAGATGCGGGTAGATCTGCGCCAGTTTGCGCGCCGCCCAGGCCCGGTGCACCGCGCCCTGCGGCCCGGTGACATCGCCGACCCCACCGATGATCAACCGCCCTTCCCGGTCAAGCCGCAGAGAACTCATGACCAGGTCCGTGTCCCAACAGCCCTCGCCGCCGGGCAGGATACCGGCCCGCTGTACGTCAGTCAGCGGCGCGGTGGCGAATTGGCTGAAATGCACCGGAACAAAGGCCGGATCGGGCACGCCATCGATGGCCTCCGCATAGGCATTGGTCGCCAGCAACAGATGCGCCGCGCGGATCTCGGCGCCGCGGACGGTGGCGATCCAGTCGGTGCCGTCATGTCCGATCTGGCTGACCGGCGCCTCCTCGAATATCCGTGCTCCCGCCTGCCGAGCGGCCTGGACGAGACCGCGACAATAGGCCAGAGGCTGCACGGTGCCCGCCCGTGGATCGAACAGACTGCCATGAAAGATGTCCGATCCCGTCCGGCGCGCGGTCTCGGCCCGGTCCAGAAGTTGCAGGGGTGCCCCGATTCCCTTGCCCTGACGAAAACGGTCCTTGAGATCGGCCAGCCCCGAGCGGGCATGGGCAAGATGCAACGTGCCATTCCGCGTGGCCTCGCAATCGATGCCATGGGTATCGATCAGCCGAAAGACCTGCTCCGGCGCGACCGACAGGGCGTCGATCAGCCGGGTGCCCGCCTGCCGCCCCATCGCCTTGACGATGGCGTCGGGCGGCAGCCAGAGCCCGGCATTCACCAGCCCGACATTGCGCCCGGATCCGCCATGGCCGATCGTTTTCGCCTCGAGGACAGCGACGTTCGCCCCTCCGGAGGCGGCCTCCAGCGCAGCGGAGCAGCCGGTGAAACCGGCCCCGACGACCAGCAACTCGGCGCGGAACGACCCGGCAAGCGGAACCGGCGCATCGCCGGGCCGGTGGCTGTGCCGCCAGAGGTTGGAGCCCGACTCAGATGTCAAACCTGATCCCCTGCGCCAGCGGAAGCTCTCGGGAATAGTTGATGGTGTTGGTTTGGCGACGCATGTAGCCCTTCCACGCGTCAGAGCCGCTCTCGCGCCCGCCGCCGGTGTCCTTTTCCCCGCCGAAGGCCCCGCCGATCTCGGCCCCAGAGGGCCCGATATTGACATTGGCGATGCCGCAATCCGATCCGGCCGCCGACAGGAAATACTCCGTTTCGCGCAGATCCGTCGAGAAGATGCAGGAGGACAAGCCCTGGGGCACCGCGTTCTGCATGGCGATGGCCTCGTCCAGGGTTCGGTATTTCACCACATAGAGGATCGGCGCAAAGGTCTCGTGATGCATGATCGCGGTCTGCGACGGCATCTCGACAATGGCCGGGTGCATATAGGCCGCCTCTGGATACGTGTCGGTCAGCGCCTTTCCGCCGCCTTGCACCCTGCCCCCCTCGCCGCGCGCCGTGTCGAGTGCGGCCTGCATGGCGGACGCCGCCTGGGTGTCGATCAGGGGCCCGACAAGCGTTCCCTCCGCCAGCGGATCGCCGATCGGCAGGCCCTCATAGGCCTTGATGAGGCGCGGAACCAACGCATCGTAGACGTCCTCATGCACGATCAGGCGTCGCAGCGAGGTGCAGCGCTGACCGGCGGTGCCGACGGCGGAAAAGACGATGGCCCGCAGCGCCATTTCCAGATCCGCCGAAGGTGCCACGATCATGGCGTTGTTGCCGCCCAGTTCCAGGATCGTGCGGCCAAGGCGCCTGGCCATGTCCCCGGCCACGGCGCGGCCCATCGGCACCGATCCGGTCGCCGAAATGATCGCCACCTTGGGATTGGCGGTCAGCGCCTCGCCCAGATCGCGCTCACCGATCAGCACCTGGGTCAGGCCTTCCGGCGCGTCCGGGCCGAAGTCCGCCCGCACGCGGTCGCAGATCTTCTGCACTGCCAACGCGGTCAGCGGGGTCTTCTCCGAAGGTTTCCAGATCACCGGATCGCCACAGACAAGCGCCAGCGCCGCGTTCCAGCACCAGGGCGCGACCGGAAAGTTGAAGGCGGTGATGACCCCGCAGACCCCCACCGGATGCCAAGTCTCGCGCATCGCGTGGCCGGGCCGCTCCGAGGCGATGGTCTTGCCATAGAGCTGGCGCGACAGGCCGACCGCAAAATCGCAGATGTCGATCATCTCCTGAACCTCGCCAAGCCCCTCCTGGAGGATCTTGCCGCATTCCAGCGTCACGAGCGCGCCAAGTGCCTGCTTTTCGCGCCGCAATTCCTCGCCGAGCAGCCGGACAAATTCACCGCGACGTGGCGCCGGGACGCTCCTCCAGGCAAGAAACGCCTCATGCGCGGCGTCGATCCTGGCCGCGGTCTCTGTCGCGTCATGGACCGGCAGGCAAGCAATCTCGGACCCGTCGACCGGGGTGCGGACCGACAGGGTTCCGCCGGTCAGGTCAGACGAGGCAAGGCTGCAGGCGGCGAGGATATCTGCGTGGGACATTGAGAAACTCCTTGATGGCGCAGGCCCCGAACCCGGCAGGACCGAGAACGGACGGAACGGGTCAGATAGCGGAAATAAGGACCACCATGCAAGACATCCCCAAGCCGATCTCCGCCAGTGCGCAGACGGACACGAGGGCTCCTCCGGCAATGCCAGATCGCCGGTGATCATCGCCAGAGCGCCCATTCTTGGCGGTCAGGCCGGAGCAGGCCGTCAACCCGACGGCGCAGGCACCGCCCGAGCTCAACCTTCCCCGAGACCACCAGCCGTCGGCGTGATCACCGTCACGGTTTCACCGGGCGCGAGGATTGTCTGGTCGCAGGCCTTCAACCGCTCGATCTGCCCGTCGCGCCGCCGCACTTCGGTCCGACCGACCTCGCCGTCTCCACCCCCGGAAATGCCGCGGGGCGGGGCAGATCGATGGGAGGACAGGATCGCGCAATCCATGCGTTCCAGAAACCGGATACGCCGCTCGGTCCCGTCCCCGGCGGCAAACTTGCCCGTCCCCCCCGACCCTTCGCGCAGCCCGAAGTGCTCCAGGAGTACCGGAAACCGCATCTCCAGCACCTCAGGGTCGGTCAGCCGCGAATTGGTCATGTGGACATGCACCCCCGAGGTTCCCGCAAATCCGCGCCCCGAATTCATCACCCCGGCGGGCGAGCCCGAGCAGATCGTCTCGTAATACTGATAAGTCGCGTTGCCGAAGGTCAGGTTGTTCATCGTGCCTTGCGAATTCGCCATCGCCCCCAGCGCCCCGAAGATCGCGTTTGTAACATGCTGCGAGGTCTCGACATTCCCCGCCACCACCGCGCGCGGATAGTGCGGCTTCAGCATCGAGCCGTCGGGGATCACGATCCGGATCGGCCTCAGGCAGCCGGCATTCATCGGGATCGGGGCCTCGACCATCACCCGGAAACAATAAAGCACCGCCGCCCGCGTCACCGGTTCCGGCGCGTTGAAATTGTTGTCGGTGGCGGGGCTGGTCCCGGTGAAATCCACCACCGCCTCGCGCGCCTCCCGGTCAACCCGGATCTTGACCCGGATTTCCTGGCCCGTATCGGTCGGATAGACGTACTCGCAATCCTCCAGCCGCCCGAGCAGCCGCCGGACCTCCTCGGCAGCGTTGTCCTGAACATGACCCATATAGGCCCTGACCGTCTCCAGCCCGAATTCGCCGACCATACGCCGCAGCTCCGCAGCACCACGCTCGTTGGCGGCGATCTGGGCTTTCAGGTCGGCAATATTCTGGTCGGGATTGCGGGCCGGATAGGGGTGGTCGGTCAAAAGGTCGCGCAGAGCTTCCTCGCGGAACGAGCCCTCTTCGACCAGCACGAAATTGTCGATCAGAACGCCCTCTTCGTCCACCGTCGTCGCCAGCGGCGTCATCGAGCCCGGCGCCGTCCCGCCGACATCCGCGTGATGCCCCCGGCTCGCCACCCAGAACAGAATCTCGCCCCCCGCGTCATCGAACACCGGCGACACCACCGTGATATCCGGCAGATGCGTCCCGCCGTTATAGGGCGCGTTCAGCGCAAAGGCGTCGCCCGGCCGTATCCGCCCCTCATTCAGCCGGATCACCGTCTCCACGCTCCGATCCATCGAGCCGAGATGCACCGGCATATGCGGCGCATTCGCCACCAGCGCCCCGGTCGCTTCGAAGACCGCACAGGAAAAATCCAGCCTTTCCTTGATGTTGACCGAATGGGCGGTGTTCTGCAGCGCCACCCCCATCTGTTCGGCGATGTTCATGAAGAGGTTGTTGAACACCTCCAAGAGGATCGGATCCGCCTCCACCGTCCCCGCCGCACTGGTCCGCGCCATCCGTTCGATCCGCTGCATCAGAAGATCGTCCCGCGCCGTCAGTTCCGCCGCCCAGCCCGGCTCCACCACCACCGTCTGGTTCGCCTCGATGATCAGAGCCGGCCCCGTCACCCGGTCCCCCGCCGAAAGCCCCTCGCGCCGGAACACCGCCGCTTCACGCACCTTCCCGCCCGAGAATACCGGCACCGTCTGGTCCGAGGTCACCTCCCGCACTTGGGCCTCCGAAACAGCGCCGGCCACATGTACCTCCGCCACCTCGGTCATCTCGACCTCAACAGCCTCGATGGTCACCGGCTTGCCCGCAGACACGAACCCGAACTGCCCCTTATGCGCCGCCTCGAACGCCGCCAGCGCCGCTGCGACATCGCCGCCCCACGCCACCGGCAGCGCCGTATCCGTCCCCGCATAGCGCAGATGCAGCCGCGTCACCGAAGTGGCCGCCGACGCATCGACCCCCTGCCCCGCAAGTTCCGCTGAAACCGCCTCCCGCAGCTCCCCCTCCAACGCGGCAACCGCTCCAAGGCTTCCCGCCTCAAGCGGCTCCACCAGCGCCTGCTGACGGCTGGCCGAGACCGTCGCCCGCCCGATCCCATAGGCCGACAACAGCCCCGAAAGCGGGTGGATCAGCACCGATTCCATCCCCAGCGCATCGGCCACCAGACAGGCATGCTGCCCCGCCGCCCCACCGAAGGCATTCAGCAGATAGCGGGTCACGTCATAGCCGCGCTGCACCGATATCTTCTTGATCGCATTGGCCATATTCTCGATGGCGATGGTCAGGAAACCCTCTGCGACTTCCTCCGGAGATTTTCCCTCCGCCTCGGCAATCGACGCAAATTTCTCGCGCACCACCGCGTCGTCCAACGCCTCATCCTGCCCCGCCCCGAAGACGAACGGAAAAAACTCCGGCCTCAGCTTCCCAAGCATCACATTCGCATCCGTCACCGTCAGCGGCCCGCCGCGCCGATAGCAGGCCGGCCCCGGATTGGCCCCCGCCGAATCGGGTCCCACCCGGAACCGCCCCGGCTCCGCATGCAGCACCGAGCCGCCGCCCGCCGCCACCGTATGAATGCGCATCATCGGCGCCCGGATGCGCACCCCGGCAACCTCCGTATCGAAAGCCCGCTCATAATCCCCGGCAAAATGCGCCACATCGGTCGAGGTCCCGCCCATGTCGAAGCCGATGACCTTCTCGAACCCCGCATCCGCCGCTGTCTCGACCATCCCGACGACACCGCCCGCAGGCCCCGACAGGATCGCATCCTTGCCCTGAAACATCTCCGCCGCCGTCATGCCGCCCGAGGACATCATGAACTGCAAGGTCGGCCCCGCCTCCCCGGCGGGCGTCGCCCCCAGGGCACCGGCCACCCGTGCTACATAGCGCCTCAGAATCGGCGACAGATACGCATCGACCACCGTCGTATCGCCCCGCCCCACCAGCTTGACCAGCGGGCTGACCTCGTGGCTGACGGAGACTTGGCTGAACCCCATCCCCCGCACCAGCCGCGCCAGTTCCGCCTCATGCACCGGGTTCTTCCAGGCATGCATCAGCACAATGGCCACCGCCCCGATCCCGTCCGCATGCGCCGTCTCCAGCACCGGCGCGATGCCTTCCGTCTGAAGCGCCAGCTCGACCGAACCATCGGCCCGCAGCCGCTCCTCCACCTCGACAACCCGCTCATAAAGCTGTTCGGGCAGCAGAATCTCCTTGGCAAAGATATCCGGCCGCGCCTGATAGGCGATCCGCAATGCATCCCGGAACCCCTTGGTAATCAACAGCAATGTCCGGTCGCCGCGCCGCTCCAGCAGCGCATTGGTGGCCACAGTGGTCCCCATCTTCACCACCCCGATTCGCTCCGGGTCGATCCTCCCGCCCAACAGCCGCCTGATCCCCTCGATCGCCGCGTCCTCATAGGCCTCTGGGTTCTCTGACAGCAGCTTCAGCGGCGTCACCGCCCCATCCGGTCCCCGCCCGACCACGTCGGTAAATGTGCCGCCCCGGTCGATCCAGAAATCCCAAAGCTTCGTTTCGGAAGTCCCCCGGGTCGCGTCGGTCATCTCAAGCTCCTGGCTGTCCCTGCCCGTCTTGCAGGCAATCCGGCCGGAGGCAACCACCCTTCCCGGCAATTCGATTACATTTTGTTGACAAATTGTTTTTGAATGGTCAAGCATTCGTTTCACCGGGTCCACGAGATACCCGGACCAGCTTCAGGCGGGCCAGCGTGCTCAGCCGCACCAACACGGGAGAGACTGAAATGACGCATATGATCCGCAACCTCGCCCTCGCAACGGCGCTCGGCGCACTGGCTGTTCCGGCCGCCGCCCAGACCGCCTGGGACATGCCAACCCCTTACGGCGACACGGTTTTCCACACCGCCAACATCATCCAGTTCGCCGACGACGTCCGCGAGGCGACCGGCGGCGAGTTGGACATCACCGTCCACTCCGCCGGTTCCCTCTACGGCCACCCCGAGATCAAGGACGCCGTCCGCCGTGGCCTCGCGCCCATCGGCGAAATCCTCCTGTCGCGGCTCGCTAACGAGAACCCGGTCTTCGAAGCCGATTCGATCCCCTTCCTCGCCGACAGCTACGACGATGGCCGCGCCCTCTGGACCGCCTCCCGCCCCGCCGTCGAGGCGCTTCTGGCCGAACAGGGACTGACCCTGCTCTATGCGGTGCCGTGGCCCGGCCAGTCGCTCTACCTCACCGAAGAGGTCAGTGACCCGGCGGAACTGCAAGGCACCACCTTCCGCGCCTATAACACCGCCACCGAGAAACTCGCCGACCTTCTTGGCATGGTCCCGACCCAAGTCGAGGCCGGCGATATCCCGACCGCCTTCGCCACGGGCCGCGTCTCGGCGATGATGACCTCGCCTTCGACCGGTGTCTCCAGCCAGGCCTGGGACTTCACCAAGGTCTATGTCGACGTCAACGCCTGGCTGCCCAAGAACGTCGTCTTCGTGAATACCGAGGCCTTCGAGGCCCTGTCCGACGACCAGCAGGCCGCCCTTCTCGAAGCCGCCGCCACCGCCGAGACCCGCGGCTGGGAAATGTCCGAGGCCGAAACCGCCACCCAGATCGCCACGCTGAAAGAGAACGGCATGACGGTCACGGCCCCCTCCGAAGCACTTGCCGCCGCCCTTGCCGCTGCCGGCGAGACCATGGCCGCCGAATGGCTGGCCCGCGCAGGGGACGATGGCCAGGCCATCCTCGACGCCTACAAGTCCGCGCAGTAAAAGCCCTTGGGGAAGGCCGATCCCCGGCCTTCCCCCGATACCCCGGAGGACCCCCATGCGCCGCGCCCTCGACACGCTCTATTCCGGCGCCCTCGTCGCCTCGGCCCTCTGCCTTGTCGCCATCGCCATCCTCGTCTTCGCCCAAATTTCAGGCCGCATCCTCGACCGCGCCCTCCTCGCCATGGGCTTAGAGATCATCGGCTTTCAGGTCCCGTCGCTTGCCGAAATCGGCGGCTTCCTCTTCGCCGCCGCCGCCTTCCTGGCCCTGCCCGCAACACTGCTCAGCGGCACCCATGTCCGCGTCACCCTCCTTGCTGGTGCTCTCCCGCCAGCCACCACCCGCCTCCTGACTGGCCTCACCCTCGCCGCAGCGCTGGCCATCGCCGGCTTCGCAGCCTTCCACAGCGCCCTGCAGGCCCTCGACAGCTGGCAGTTCAACTCCGTCTCCTTCGGCATGATCCGCATCCCGCTCTGGATCCCTCAAGGCGCGATGACAACCGGCCTCGCCATCTTCACAATCGCCCTTGCCGACGAATTCCTCGCCCTGATCCGTGGCCATACCCCCGCCTTCGCCGCAGCGGAAGCCGCCCGCGCCATCGAGGAAACCCACTGACAATGGAGCCGCTCACCCTCTCGCTCATCCTCATCGCCACCCTGATCCTCTGCCTCGCGCTTGGCCTCTGGGTCGGGTTCTCGCTGATCATGGTCGGCCTCGTCGCCATGACGCTGGCTACCCCGGCACCGGTCGGCGCGGTCTTCGCCACCAAGGCCTGGGCGGCGCTGAATATCTGGGACCTCACGGCGCTGCCGATGTTCATCTGGATGGGCGAGATCCTGTTCCGGTCCCGCCTCAGTTCCGACATGTTCAAGGGCCTGTCGCCCTTCACGCGTCACCTCCCCGGAGGCCTGCTGCATGTCAACATCCTCGGCTGCGCCCTCTTCGCCGCCGTTTCGGGTTCCTCCGCCGCCACCACGGCCACCGTGGGGCGGATGTCGCTGCCGGAACTTCGCGCCCGAGGCTATGACGACCGCATGGCCATCGGCACGCTTGCAGGCTCCGGCACTTTCGGCTTCCTGATCCCGCCCTCGATCATCCTCATCGTCTATGGCGCGGCCACCGAACAATCCATCGCGCGGCTGTTCCTTGCCGGCGTCCTCCCCGGCCTGATGCTGGCGGTGATGTTCTCAGGCTACACCATGCTCTGGGCGCTGCTCAACAAGGACCGCCTCCCGCCACCCGAGCCGCCAACCCCCTGGCGCGACAAGCTCACCGCCGCCACGCTACTGCTACCGACGGTCCTGCTGATCGTCGCCGTCATCGGCTCGATCTATGCCGGCCTCGCCTCACCTACCGAAGCCGCCGTCGTCGGCGTCGCCGGGGCGCTGACCATCTCCGCCTTCACCGGCGGCATCGACCGCCGGACCGCCTGGGACAGCCTCAAGGGCGCGGTGATGACGTCGTGCATGATCGGCTTCATCCTTACCGGAGCCGCCTTCCTCACCGGCGCCATGGGCTACACCGGCATCCCCCGCAGCCTCGCCGCCTGGATCGGCGAACTCGGCCTGTCCCGCTACGCCCTCCTCGCCGCGCTGCTGGTCTTCTTCATCGTCCTGGGCTTCTTCCTCGACGGCATCTCCATCGTCGTCCTCACCGTCTCGATCATCCTGCCGATGGTGCTCGCCGCCGGGATCGACCCGATCTGGTTCGGCGTCTTCCTCGTCCTCGTCGTCGAAATGAGCCAGATCACCCCGCCCGTCGGCTTCAACCTGTTCGTCCTGCAATCCATCACCGGCCGCGACATCCTCACCGTCGCCCGCTACGCCCTGCCCTTCTTCCTGCTGCTCGTCGCCGCCACCGCCATCCTGACAGCCTTCCCCGAAATCGCCCTGTGGCTGCCCTCAACCATGTCCGAGAGATGAGTTCCCCATGACCGACACCCTGCCAAACCTCCCCCCTGCCCCCCTCCCAGTGGGAGGGGGGAACCTCCCCTCTCCCCTTGGGAGAGGGGTCGGGGGAGAGGGGTTGCCAAGCGTCCCCGCCTGTTCCAACACCCTGAACCCGACAAAGACCCACGCCCATGACCGACACCCCCCCCAAACTCCCACCCGATATCGGCCCCGTCGTCTCCTCGGCCCATCTCGCCGACAGCGCCCTGCCGCCACTGTCTGAGGTCGAGTTCGCCGTCACCATGATGAACCACGCCTATCACCGCTGGATGGTCCGCTGCATGACCGCCGCCGGGGGGCCGGTCATGTCGCCCCTGGAGGTCCTCATCCTCCACCTCGTCCACCACCGGGGCCGCGCCAAGACCCTCGCCGAAGTCTGCCTCATCCTCCATATCGAGGACACACATCTGGCCAACTACGCCATCCGCAAACTCACCCAGGCGAAACTCCTGAAGGCCGGCCGCAAGGGTAAGGAAAAGACCGTCCAGATCACCGAGACCGGCGCCGCCCTCTGCACCCGCTACCGCGAGATCCGCGAGGCGCTGCTGGTCCGCGCCGCCCGCCAGCTCGGCCACGACCCCGACGAGCTCAGCCGCATCGCCGCTCTCCTCCGCGCCCTCTCCGGCAGCTACGACCAGGCCGCTCGCGCCGCCGCAGCCCTCTGAATGCGGGCGCTCGCCGCCATCGCCGCCAATGCCCGGTGGCTCCTCCCGGCCGGCCTCGCCCTCGGCCTCGCTTTCCCGCCGCTGGCCCTCGCCCTGCGCCCCGCCATCGGACCGATGATCGTCGCCCTGCTCTTTCTCACCACGCTCCGTATCGGCCCCGAGGCGCTGTGCATCGGGGCCAAAGACCTCCCCCGTACCCTTGGCCGGGTTGCGGTCCTGCAACTCGCCCTGCCGCTGGCCACCGTCTTCGCCCTCACCGCCAGCGGCCATCTGAGCCATCCCACGGCGCTGGCCACGATCCTCATCCTCGCCGGTGCGCCGATCACAGGTGCGGCACCCATCGCCCAGCTTTCCGGAGGCGACCCCGCCCCGGCGCTGCGCCAGACCATCCTCGGCACCGCCCTCCTGCCGCTCACCGCTCTGCCCGTCTTTCTCTTCACCCCCGGCCTGGGCACGCAATACGAGACCGCCCCCGTCACGCTCCGCCTCCTCGCCGTCATCCTGATCGCCGGAGGTCTCGCCATCGCCCTGCGCGGCAGCCGTCTCATCCGCGCCACGCCACGCACCCTGACCGGCATCGACGCTGCTTCGGCCCTTCTCCTCGCCACCACCGCCATCGGTCTCATGGCCCCCGCCGCCGAGACCCTGCGCACGGCCCCGGCCACCTTCGCCGCGATGCTCGCCTATGTCTCCGCGCTCTGCTTCGCCCTTCAGATCGTCGCCCTCCGGCTCGGCCGACCACCATCGCCCGCCCTCGCCGTTACCGCCGGCAACCGCAATGTGTCGCTTTTTCTCACTGCCATTCCGGCGAGCACTGCCGACCCGCTTCTTTTCGCCATCGGCTGCTACCAGATCCCGATGTTTCTCACCCCAGTGGTTCTCCCGCTCCTGATGCGTTGGCAGCACCAGAAAACAGACCGCTGAGGCCCGCCAGGCGCGGAGGCGTCCACCGGGGCGGCGCCCCTTACCACTTTCCCGGCGCGGCAGCGACGCCTCTCAGGTCTCGGGGTCCTCATCCCCCGACGGCACCGGTCCGAACTTCGGCATATCCCTGATATGGACATCCTGCTGCGGGAAGGGGATTTCGATGCCTTCCTCGGCAAACCGCTTCACGATCTCGAAGTTCAGATCGGACTGCACCGACAGCTTGTTGTTCACGTCGCGCAAAAAGCCCCGGATTTCGAAATCCAGGCTCGAGGCGCCCATGGCCCGGAACAGCACCGCCGGTTCGGGATAGCTCAGGATCAGCGGATGCGCCTCGGCGATCTCGGTCAGAATCGCTTCGACCCTGCGCACATCGGTGCCATAAGCCACGCCCACTGGCACGATCACCCGTCCGAGGCTGGAGGAATGGGTCCAGTTCAGCACCGAGCCGGCGATCAGTTCCTGGTTGGGCACGATGACTTCGGCGCGGTCGAAGGTCTGGATCTCGGTCGAGCGCACCTTGATCGCCTTCACCGTGCCCGAGAATCCCGCCACCTCGATCCAGTCGCCCTCCTTGATGGGGCGCTCGATCAGCAGGATAATCCCGGAGACGAAATTCGACACGATGGTCTGCAGCCCAAAGCCGATGCCGACCGACAGCGCCCCGGCAACGAGGGCGAGATTGGACAGATCGAGCCCCGTCGAGCTGAAGGCGGCAAGGGCGGCTAGGAAGATCCCCACATAGCCGATCCCGGCCAGAACCGCGTTCCGCCCGCCGACATCGAGCTGGGTGCGGGGCAGGACGGTGGAGCGCAGGAAGGTCTGCAGGAACCGCGTCACCAGATAGCCGATGACGAAGACCATGAAGAAGACCAGGAAATCTGTCAGCGATATGCGGGTCTCGCCGAAGGTGATCCCGTCGCGCAGCCAGATCCACACCGTCTGCAGATCCGAGCGCCGCGCGCCCCAGACGAGCGCCAGGAACGGCACGGCGGCCAGCGCCACAAGAATGGCCAGGAATATCGGCAGCAGCGTCTGTCGGGGCGGCTCGGCCACATCCCCGTCGCCGTGCGTGTCCGGCGTCACGCGGCGCCCGAGATTGATCGCCAGTTCGGCGGCCTCCAGGAGGCGCGTGAACAGGATAAGGCCCGCGGCACCCAGAAACACCGTGAGCGCCAGCGAGGTGACCAGCCAGCTTCCGCCATTGACATAGCCCGCCAGCGCGGCCAGCGGGGCCGCGATGGCGAGAATGCGGGTCAGTTGCAGAAGCTTCAAAAGCGCCGTCGGCAGAAAGAGGTCGCGGGTCGCCGATGCTTCTGCTTTGCCAGCGCCCTCGCCGGAGCCTTCCTGCCCGGAACCGTCCAGACCGGCCGCCTGACGGAGCGCGGCTGACAATAGCGCCTGCAGGCGCAGCAGGAGCAGCCCCAGCAGCACCACCGGAACCAGAAGCACCAGCGCGTCCGTGGCTGCAAAGAGGTCCACATGGCTGGTGAAGTCCTCGGCCAGGAAGGCCAGCGCCAGCCCCAGGCCGAGAAGCGAGAACAGCCGCTGCCCGGTCCGTGCCGCCGTGTCGCTGACCGGAACAAGCCGGTATTCCGGCATCCGCAGCGCAAAGAGATTGACCCCCAGCCAGCCCCCGGCCACCAGCACGAAGATCGCGAAGGGCAGGCTCTTGACCAGATCGCCGTCGAGAAGCGCAATGATCCCGAGCCGTAAAAGCCCCGCGAGGATCAGGATCGCGCCGCCATAGCTCATCGCGATCCAGGCCAGCGACAGCGCCCACCAGGCAATCGCCGGCCCCGAGGCCTCGGGCAGCCGCGCGGTCAAACCCCGGTGCAGTCTCAGCATCCGCTCGCGCAGGATCATCAACAGCACCAGCCCCGCCCCGATCAGCGCCAGTGCGGGCAGAAGGATCGACAGCAGCAATTCCGAGGTTGGCAGCGCCTCGAGCCTGGCCCCGGCACTGACGGCATAGTCGGTCGCCAACCGGTGCAGATCGGACGCGATCTCGCCGTAATGCGCCGGATTGAGAGGCGTGGGATGGACATGCAGCAACCGACCCGACAGGAGTGCGCGGAAATAGCCGTCGAGACTGGCAATCGCGGCATTGACCTCCTCCAGCGCTTCGCGGGTCGCCAGTAGATCGACCTGGGCGGCGGCAAGCTGCTGATTGAGGCGGTCGCGGCTGTCGCGCAGGCTCTCGGGCTCGCTGGGGCCGTCCTCTGGGGCCGGGCCGATATCTTCCAGTGCCGCCCGGGTTTCGCTCACCGATTGCGACAGCTCTGTCTCGCGGCTCAGAAGCGTGCTGCGCGACTCGGTGAGTTCGGCGCGCAGATCGTCGATCGCCGTTTCGTTGGCGGTCCCGCCATCCACCAGCCGCCCTGCCTCGGCGACGAGCGGTTTCCACGTGTCGGAAACGACCGCGTCGCCGGACTGCGCATGACCCTGCGAGACAGGCATCAGGAGCGAAGCGAGCAGGATCAGGCGGCAGGCGAGGCGTCCCGCCATTCCAGCAGCCCTCTCGCGGAAAGTCGTCCTAGTCAAAGACATCGGGAAGCGCCCGATCGGGCCGGTTCAGGAAGCCCGGCAGTGGAAAACCGTTCTCTTCGAGGAAACCCCGGTCATAGAGCTTCGACTGATAGCGCGTCCCGTAGTCGCACAGGACCGTGACAATGGTATGCCCCGGCCCCATATCACAGGCCATGCGGATTGCTCCGGCGACGTTGAGACCGGACGAGAGGCCGACGCAGAGCCCCTCGTTCTGGAGCAGGCCGAAACACTGTTCCAGCGCCGCGTCGTCCTTGACGTTATAGGCCAGATCGACTTTCAGCCCCTCCAGATTGGCGGTGATCCGCCCCTGCCCGACGCCTTCGGTGATCGACGAGCCCTCGGACTTCAGTTCGCCGGTGGTGTAATAGCTGTAGAGCGCTGCCCCGTCCGGATCGGCCAGCCCGATTTTCACCCCTGGTTTTTTCGTCCGCAGCCCCTCGGCCACACCGGCCAGCGTCCCGCCCGAGCCGACCGCGCAGATGAACCCGTCGACCCCGCCGCCGGTCTGGTCCCAGATCTCCGGGGCGGTGGTGTCCACATGCGCCTGGCGGTTGGCGGTATTGTCGAATTGCTGCGCCCAGATCGCGCCCGCCGGTTCGGTCTCGTTCAGCTTCGCGGCCAGCCGACCCGAATAATGCACGTAATTGTTGGGATTGCGGTAGGGCGCGGGCGGGACCTCGACCAGCTCGGCCCCGGCGATGCGGATCATGTCCTTCTTTTCCTGGCTCTGGCTGTCGGGAATGACGATGACGGTCCGGAATCCCAACGAGGCACCGACCAGAGCCAGGCCGATCCCGGTATTGCCGGCGGTGCCCTCGACAATGGTGCCGCCGGGCTTCAGCGAGCCGTCCGCCATCGCGGCGCGGATGATCCCCAGCGCTGCCCGGTCCTTGACCGACTGGCCGGGATTCATGAATTCCGCCTTGCCGAGGATCTCGCAACCCGTGGCCTCGGAGGCCCCCCGCAAACGGATGAGAGGCGTATTGCCGATCGCCTCGGCGAGGGAAGTGCGAATGGTCATGAACCTGGCCCGTGCGACTGCTACTGCTCGGCGGCGAACTTAAACCGACCTCCCAGGAGGGGCAACACCTGCCCCGGACCTGGTCCAATGGGGGGCTATAGGGCTGGCGGGCTGGGACCGCCCGGCGGCTCAGTTCCAGGTCTTGGCGGCGCTGTCGGTCAGGGCTCCCGCGACTATCCCCGCGACACAGGCAAAGGCGATCAGCTTCCAGTTTCCCATCAGCAATACGTACTCGAATCCGACCCCGAACATGTCCTTGATTGCCTGCATCGGCGTGTCATAGCCATGGCGGAACATGTTATCGACGATATAGCGGACCGACAGCAGGATCACGATCCAGATCGCGCAGGTGATCGTGGCCCGAATTCCGAGGGACATCGGCGAGGTATCGTCCATCGCCGCCCGCACCCCAAGGCTCAGCCAGCCAACCAGAAACCCGACCCCGGCCAGAAGGCCCATCAACTCGTTCTGGTGGCGTTCGAATCTGAGATCCGGATACTGGACGAGAAGAACGAAATACATCAGCACGCAGCCCGCCGCGAGGCTCAGGGCGGCGACGAGACGGGCGGCGGTCGGCATTCCGGCCTGCATGGACAAACCCTTTCACCAGATCGGAGGCGCGCTCTTGCCACCCCCGGCATTAACGGTTCGAGCCGGACGCGCCGGCCCGCTATCCCCCATAGCGGCCCCGGATGATAATCCTGGCTTATCCGTTTGGCAATATTGACGCATTCATCGCTGCCACGGCCAGCGGATATCAGAGCACCGCCTCCAGCGCCTCCAGGAGCCGATCCACTTCCTCGGCACTGGTATAATGCACGAAACTCAACCGCAGCACGCCGTGCCCGGGATCGATCCCCAGCGCTTCCAGAAGGCGCACGGCGTAGAAATCCCCGCCCCAGGCCATGATCCCCCGCGCCGCCAGCGCCTCGGCGATCTCCAGGGGTGGCCTGCCGGTCGCGATGGCCACCGTCGGCACCCGGTCGCGTGGTTTCCTCGGGCCGAGGATGCGCAGGTCCTTCCGGCCCCTGAGATAATAGAGAAGCGGGTCAAGCAACGCTTCCTCATGCCGGCGTTGCAGGGCATGAACCGCCGCAGCCATCTCCGCCAGCGTGTGCGTGTGCGTATCCCCGCCGAAATGATGTTCGTGTAACGTCTCGACATAATCCGCGATCCCCGCCGCGGCCGCCACCTGGGCATGGTCCGGTCCGGCCGGGGTCAGTCGTTTCCCAGGCATCCCGGCGTTGAAATAATGCCCCTGGTTCGGCAGCCGCGCCGCCAGCCCATGGCGGACCGCCATGATCCCCTGATGCGGCCCGTAGGTCTTGTAGCCGGAGAAGAGATAGATGTCCGGGTCCAGGTCGCCGAGATCGGGAAAGCCGTGCGGCGCGAAACTGACCCCGTCTACACAGGACAGCGCTCCGGCCTCGCGCACCAGCGCGCAGATGCGCTGGACCGGGTTCACCTCGCCGAGGATGTTCGAGCAATGGGGAAAGCAGACAAGACGCACCCTTTCGTCCAGCAGCCCGGCCAGGTCCTTCACCGAAAGATGCCCGGTCTCGGGATTCATGTTCCACGCGCGGATCTCGATCCCGTCCGCCGCCAGCCGCCGCCAGGGACCGGAATTGGCCTCGTGATCCTGATCGGTGACGATGATCGCATCGCCGTCGCGCAGCATCTGGCGAAAAGCCTGGGACAGCACATAGACATTCTGGGTCGTTGACGGGCCGAACATCAGGTCGGCCACCGCGATATTGAGCAACCCAGCGATGCGGCGATGCGCCTCGTCCATCTCGGCCCCGGCAAGCTGCGCCGCCTCGTAAGGCGCGTAAGGCTGCACCTTGCGTTCGCCATAGAACCGGGTCAGCCGCGCCACCACCTGGCGGCAGGGATAGGATCCGCCGGCATTCTCGAAGAAAGCCTGGCCCTGCAACGCAGGCGTCTGGAAGGCCGGGAACTGTGCCCGGACGAACTCCATATCCAGCATCGATCGCCCCCTTAGGTCCCTCTGGGTTCAGACAAGCGGGAAACGCGGGCGCGGTCAAGCCATGGGACGGGGGCAGGAAAAAGGCCCCGGCGCGGCGGCCGGGGCCTTCAGTCTTTTCAGGCGATCAGGCGCGCCGCTCGGAGGCGAGCCCCTTCCAGATCGCGAAACACATCGCCAGAAGCACCACGGTGAAGGGCAAACCGGTCGAAATCACCATCGCCTGCAGCGCGCCGAGGCCGCCGCCAATCAGCAGCACGATCGCGACCGCGCCTTCGAACAGGCACCAGAACACCCGCTGCGGCACCGGCGCGTCGACCTTGCCGCCCGCCGTGATCGTGTCGATCACCAGCGAACCGGAGTCGGACGAGGTCACGAAGAACACGATCACCAACATGATGCCGATGAACGAGGTGATCGAGGCCAGCGGCAACTGGTCGAGCATCTTGAACAGCTGCAGATGCAAGGGCGCGTCCTGGGCGGCGGTATAGCCGTCCTGCACCACCTGCTGCACCGCGGTGCCGCCGAAGGTCGTCATCCACAACACACAGACCAGCGACGGGATCAAGAGCACGCAGACAACGAATTCGCGGACCGAGCGGCCCCGGCTGACCCGGGCGATGAACATGCCGACGAACGGCGACCAGGAGATCCACCAGGCCCAGTAGAACGAGGTCCAGCCTTGCGAGAAGTTCACATCCTCGCGCCCGATCGGGTTCGACAGGCCCGGCAGATATTCGAGATAGGCCCCGAGGCCCGAGACGAAACCCGCCAGCAGGTCCATGGTCGGCCCGGTGAACAGCACGAAGAGCAAGAGGAGCAGCGCCAGGATCATGTTGAACTCCGACAGCCGCTTGACCCCGCCATCGAGCCCACGCAGCACAGAGATCAGGGCGATGGAGGTGATGCCGGTGATCAGGATCACCTCGGTGGTCGATCCGACCGGAATGCCGAAGAGCTCGTTCAGCCCGCCGGCGGCCTGTGTGGCCCCCAGGCCGAGAGACGTCGCCAGACCGAACAGCGTGGCGAACACCGCCAGAATGTCGATGACATGACCCCACCAGCCCCAGACCCGCTCGCCGAGGATCGGGTAGAAGGCCGAGCGGATGGTCAGCGGCAGACCCTTGTTGTAGCTGAACAGCGCCAGCGCCAGCGCCACGATGGCATAGATCGCCCAGGGGTGCAGCCCCCAGTGATAGATCGTCGCCGCCATGCCCAGCCGGACCGCCGCCTCGCTGTCGCCCACCGCAGCACCCAGAGGCGCCCAGTCGGTACGCAGACCGTCCTCGCCAACCGCCACGCCGCCGAGCGAGGTGGAATAGTGGCTCATCGGCTCGGAGACACCGTAGAACATCAGCCCGATGCCCATCCCGGCGGCAAACAGCATCGCGAACCAGCCGGCATAGGAATAGTCAGGCGTCGCCTCGGCACCGCCGATACGGACATTGCCATAGGGTGTGACGATCAGCATGAGGCAGAAGATCACGAAGATGTCGCCCGCCCCGAGGAAGAACCAGTCGAAGGTCGAGGTCACGGCCGGACGCAGCCAGCCGAAGAATTCCGAGGCCTGGGTCGGCAGCACCAGCGCGTAGATCACGAAGGCGATGATTGTCAGGGCCGAAATCATGAAGACCGGGTTGTGGATATCGAGCCCGAAGGGCCCGACGGTGGTTTCGATATTGTCCTGACCGATCTGGTAATCGGTCTCGATCAGCACCGCGGCCCCTTCAGGTTGCGGAATGCCCTGGTCGTTTGATGTGTCGGTCACGGTGACCTCCTTGTTGATCTTGTTTCCCCCGGGATGCGCGTCAGCGCACGACCATCACCGACACCTTTGCATGGGCCGCGACGGTACCGCCGTTCGACGGCCAGACATAATCGGTGAGGTTCGGGATATGGCTTGCCATGACGACGAGATCGGCACCGGTCTCGGAAACGGCCTTGATGAGCGCCGGATCGAGATCAACCGCCGGATCGTGGCTGGTGATCGCATGAACCTCTGTGGTTATGCCATGGGCCTCCGCCTGCGCCGCGGCAAAGGCCTCGAGCTTGTCGGCATATTCCTGCGGTGTGTGAGCGACCGAAGACGGCGCGGGGGCGGTGACCCCGGCATAAACGACGGTCGCGCCGTATCTGTCCGCCAGATCCGCCGCACAGCCGAGCGCCTTTTCAAGACTGGCGGCATGGGCGAGATCGACCGGCACCATGATGCGTTTGAACACATCTCCCTCCTTTTCCTTTGTTGCGCGGGATCGAACCCTCGCACGCTTTACGGACAGGGAGAGATGACGAGACTGGCCAATGGTCGCATGATTGCGGCCCCTGCTCTCCTGTCCGGAGTGGGAACGACGTCTCTGCCTCGTTCCGCATCAAGGTTAACGCGATGCAGGCCGCTTATGCAAACGAAGCGTCGATGCGGTGCACCGGGCGCACCCGTGCCCCGAGCGTGGAATCCCGGCGTGAACCCGCCGGAATTGCTCAGGCGTTCACGTCCACAACCACCCGGCCGCGCACCTGCCCTTTCAGGATATCGGCCCCGAGCCCCGGCAATTCGCCCAGCGTGGCCGGCCGGATCATCGCCTCCAGCCTGTCCATCGGCAGATCGGCGGCGATACGACCCCAGGCCCGGACCCGGTTCTCATAGGGCTGCAGGACGCTGTCGATGCCGAGAAGGTTCACCCCGCGCAACAGGAACGGGATCACCGTCGCCGGCAGCGCCGCCCCGCCCGCCAGCCCGACGGCGGCCACCGAGGCCCCGTATTTCATCTGCCCAAGCACCCGTGCCAGCATCGCCCCGCCGACCGCATCGACGCAACCGGCCCAGGTCTCGCTTTCCAGTGGCCGCTTGACGGTCTCGGCCAGTTCATCGCGGGGCACGATCCGCGCCGCGCCCAGCGATGCCAGGTATTCCGCCGTCTCGGGCCGCCCGGTCACCGCGGCGACTTCATGCCCGAGCTTCGCCAGGATCGCCGTCGCCACCGAACCGACCCCGCCGGCTGCACCGGTCACCAGCACCGGCCCATGGCCCGGCCGAAGCCCATGATCCTCCAGCGCCATCACCGCCAGCATCGCCGTCAGCCCGGCCGTCCCCACCGCCATCGCCATGCGCGTGTCGAGCCCCTCGGGCAGCGGCACCAGCCAATCCGCCTTCACCCGCGCCTTCTGGGAATAGCCGCCCCAATGCGCCTCGCCGACCCGCCAGCCGGTCAGCACCACCTTGTCTCCAGGGGCATAGCGGGGGTCATCCGAGGCCTCCACCGTCCCGGCGAAATCGATCCCCGGCACATGGGGATAATTCCGCACCAGCCCGCCGCCCGGCCCGATGCACAGCCCGTCCTTGTAGTTCAGGGTCGAATACTCGACCGCCACCGTCACCTCGGCTCCGGGCAGATCGACCTCCTCCAGCGTCTCGACCGACGCCGATGTCCGCCCCTCGTCATCCTTCCTCACCACCAGTGCCGAGAACCCCATGACCGCCCCTTTCCGTCGCGTTCCGTTGGCCCCGATTGAGACCAGCCCGCCCGCCTGCTGTCAATCTCTGCCGCACCGGGCCTGCGGCGCCGCTCCGCCCTGGTAACGGCATTTTTCCTTGATCGCCCCCCCTGCCCTTGTCGTAAACTGCCGGTCGGGTGCTGAAACGGGGGTGCACGATGGCAACATCGAACCACTTGCCGTTCTGGTGGCGCATGGTTCAGCGCCAGCTGGACGGCATGCCCCATGGGCGGCTGGAGTTCACGCTGCCTTCGGGCGAAACGCTTGTACACGAGGGCCGCGAGACCGGGCCGACCGGGGCAATCATCGTCCGCGATCCGGCCTTCTTTGCGGTGCTCCTGAAGGACGGCCAGATCGGGTTTTCGGAAAGCTATCTCGATGGGATGTGGGAAACACCGGACCTGCAGGCGCTGCTCGACCTTCTCCTGATGAACGACGCGCATTTCTCGCGCCGATTCCTCGGCACGCGGCTGGTCAATGCCGCTAACAGGCTGCGGCATCTGTGGCGGTCAAACTCGAAGCGGCAGGCGAGACGGAACATCGCCCATCATTACGATCTCGGCAACCGGTTCTACCGGCTCTGGCTCGACGAGACGATGACCTATTCCTCGGCGCTGTTCGAAACCGAGGCCGAGCGCCTGGAAGAGGCCCAGAGGCGCAAATACGCCTCGATCTACGACCGGATCGCCCCGCCCGAGGGCGGGCATCTCCTGGAGATCGGCTGCGGCTGGGGCGGCTTTGCCGAGTTTGCCGCCAAGGAACGCGGGGCGCGGGTGACGGGGCTGACGATCTCGCCGGAACAGTACCGTTTCGCCTCGGAACGCATTCAACGCGAGGGTTTGGCCGAGCGGGTGAAGATCGAACTCAGGGACTACCGCGACGTGACCGGGACCTATGACGGCATCGCCTCCATCGAGATGTTCGAGGCGGTGGGCGAGAAATATTGGCCGGCCTATTTCGCCAAGATCCGCGACTGCCTGAAACCCGGCGCCCAGGCGACGCTGCAGATCATCACCATCGCCGACGAGCTGTTCCCCGGTTACCGCAAACGCGTCGATTTCATCCAGAAATACATCTTCCCCGGCGGCATGCTGCCCGGCCCCTCGGCGCTGGAAGCCCAGATCGCCAGGGCCGGGCTGATCAAGCGTGGCTCCATCGAGTTCGGCCAGAGCTATTCCGAAACCCTGCGCCGCTGGTACCGCCGCTTCAACGACAAATGGGACGAGGTGGCGGCGGAAGGCTTCGACCAGCGCTTCAAGCGGCTGTGGGATTTCTATCTCGCCTCCTGTGCGGCGGCGTTCAAATACCGGGCCACCGATGTGACCCAGGTGACGCTGCAGCGTGCGGGCTGAATACCATTCGGGCGGTTCAAGAAAGGGACGGTATGGAGAATCCGGGGCCTTCGAAACCTCCACCGGTGGTTTCGATCCGGCTTCGCCGGACCGGATTTCCGCATTACGGGAAACATCGCGCGCCCCTCGCGGGGGCTCGGGGCATTCATCCCCTTCGAAACCTCCACCGGAGGTTTCGATCCGGCTTCGCCGGACCGGGGCTGAATGGTGGAGGGGGCTGGATTCGAACCAGCGTAGGGTCTCCCCGACGGATTTACAGTCCGTTGCATTTGACCGCTCTGCCACCCCTCCATCCGATGGGTCCGGGGACCCCGTCAGTCAGGTGACTGGCGGTGCATAAGGTGCCGCGCTTTCGAGGTCAACACCCTTGGCGCGACTAATTCAGCCGCATCTCGAACATCTCCCGCTCGATCCCGTCTTCCCCGATCTCGCTGCCGGTCCGGACAAACCCGTGCTGGCGATAAAAGGCGATGCTCTCCTCGGCCATGATATGGGCCTCGACGGCGATCCGGTGGCAGCCTTCCGCATGGGCATGGGCCTCGGCAAAGGTCAGAAGCTGGCGACCGATCCCCTGACGCCAAAATTTCTGCTGCACAACCAGATTATCGATCCGGTAGTCGTCGCCCGCAGGATAGCAGACGATGAACCCCCGTATATCCGGCTGGCGGAAGATCCATAAACGGTGCTGCTTGATCGGCGTCGCGTAGTCCTCAATCACCGGTCCCGGCGGAGCGTGGCTAAAGCGCGGCACATAGGCTGCGTAGACTTCGTGCGCGATCTGCCTGATCCGGGCGAGATCGCTGGTTTCGGCGGCGTTGATCATTCTACCTCGCTTGCGCTCCATGCCGGGACATGCCAGTGCTGAACCGAATTCACTTCCTAAACCGGCAGGCGTCCTTGTCACGATCATCGAAAAAACCGGACTGGGTCGTCAAGAAGGAGCAGACCCACAAGTCCGACGCCCCCGGGAGCGTCTGGCTGTTCGGCATCCACGCGGTCCGCGACGCCCTGTCCAACCCCGCCCGGAAAAAGCTGCGCCTGATCGTCACAAAAAACGCCGCCGACCGCCTGTCGGAAGCCATTGCCGCCGCCGGGATCGCCCCCGAGATCGCCGATCCGCGCCGTTTCTCGGCCCCGCTCGATCCGCAATCGGTGCATCAAGGCGCCGCTCTGAAGGTCGAACCGCTGGACTGGGGATCGGTCTCGGAGGTCTGCGCGCCCGGGCGGGACACACCCCTCGTTCTCCTTCTCGACCGGGTGACGGACCCGCATAATGTCGGGGCGATCCTGCGCTCGGCCGAGGTCTTCGGCGCCCGTGCCGTCATCGCCCCGCATCGCCATTCGGCACCCGAGACCGGAGCGCTGGCCAAAACCGCCTCCGGCGCGCTGGAACGCCAGCCCTATCTGCGCATCCCCAATCTCGCCAACGCCATGAACGCGCTGAAGGAGATGGGATATTTCATCATCGGCCTCGACGGCGAGGCCGACGCGCCGCTGGCCGATATCCTCGGCGCCGTCCCGCCGGCCCCGTTGGCGCTGGCCCTCGGAGCCGAGGGTCCGGGCCTGCGCGAGCTGACCCGCAAGACCTGCCACCGGCTGGCGCGCATAGACGCCGCGGGCGCGTTCGGGTCGCTCAACGTCTCGAACGCCGCCGCCGTGTCGCTCTATGCCGCATCGCAGAGGCGGGAATCCGCCGGGAGCGACACAAAATAAGGTGGATTTCCGCTCCCGTTCCGCTAGACTCGGGGGGCCACGAGCAGCAAGAGGTCGAAACCATGACCCGATTGACACGACGCGCCGCACTGGCGCTGACCACCGCCGTCATCGCTGGGGCCGTGCAGGCCGACGCCACCTATCTCGACGGTATGGGCTATGCGCTGAAGGGCTATGATCCGGTGACCTATTGGACGCTGGAAATCGCCCGCAAGGGCAATATCGATTATGAATACGAGGACGAGAACGACGTGACCTGGCTGTTCTCGTCGGAAAAGAACCTCGAATTGTTCAAGGAAGACCCCGAGAAATACCGCCCGCAATACGGCGGCTTCGATGCTCAGGCGGTGGCGCGCGGCTTCTTGCGGCCCGGCAATCCCACTGTCTTCGTGATCGTGAAGGACAAGCTCTACCTGCATTATTCCGTCGAGGTGCAGAACGGCTGGGCCGAGGACATTATCGGCAATATCGCCGAGGCAGACGCCAACTGGCCGGACTTGAGCGAGACATATGACGACTGAGCGGGTCCCCGGCGGCTCGGCGTGATCACGTTTCTCTTACCTCACTGGAAACAAGAGGATGCTATATTACCTAACCGTGTGGAAGCGGGTGTTGGAACCCACCCGCTTTGTCTCACTGTCCCTCGTTCCGACTGGCGCCCGGATATCCCGGGCGCCTTTTTTGTGGCACAAGCGGGATCGGCGACCTTCGGCAACGGAGCAGAGTGATGGACGATTATAGCGACGACTATTTGCGCGGCATCCTGAAACGCACCAGGACCATCGCAATGGTCGGGGTCTCGGCCAACCCGGTGCGGCCCTCCTACTACGTCGCCCGCTATCTCGGTCTGAAGGGCTACAAGGTCCTGCCGATCAATCCCGGCCTGGCCGGACAGACGCTTTTCGGGACTCCGGTTCTTGCCTCGCTGGCCGAAGTCCCGGCGGAGATCGCGGTCGACATGGTCGATATCTTCCGCCGTTCGGAGGCCGCCGGAGAGATCGTCGACGAAGCCCTGGAACACCTGACCGGTCGGGGGCTTCGCACGATCTGGATGCAGATCGGCGTCTGCAACGAAGCGGCTGCCGCCCGCGCCCGCAAGGCCGGACTGGACGTCGTCATGAACCGCTGCCCCAAGATCGAGTATCAGCGCCTCTTCGGCGAATTGCGCATGGGCGGCTTTGCCACCGGGCTGATCTCGTCGAAACGCGATCCGGGTTGAGCCGCACGCGCATCGGTATTGCAATCCCGCCGCGTCAACCTTAGCACTTGGCCGTCCAGCAAAAATCAACAATGGGGGGACACCATGACCGACGCTCCGAATTTCGGGTTCGACACACTTCAGATCCATGCCGGGGCCAAGCCCGACCCGGCCACCGGCGCCCGCCAGGTGCCGATCTACCAGACCACGGCCTATGTCTTTCGCGACGCCGAACACGCCGCCGCCCTCTTCAATCTGCAAGAAGTCGGCTATATCTATTCGCGCCTGACCAACCCCACCGTCTCGGCCCTGCAAGAGCGCGTCGCCACCCTCGAAGGCGGTGTCGGTGCCGTCGGCTGTTCCTCGGGCCATGCCGCCCAGATCATGGCGCTGTTCCCGCTGATGCAGCCGGGGAACAACGTCGTCGCCTCCAGCAGGCTCTATGGCGGCACGATCCAGCAGTTCAACAACACGATCAGGCGCTTCGGCTGGTCAGCAAAATTTGTCGATACCGAGGATCTGGCTGCCGTCGAGGCGGCCATCGACGACAATACCCGCGCGCTGTTCTGCGAATCCATCGCCAATCCCGGCGGCTATGTCACCGACATCCCGGCCCTGGCCGAGATCGCCAATCGTATGCAGATCCCGCTGATCGTCGACAACACCTCCGCGACGCCGTGGCTTTGCCGTCCGATCGAGCATGGGGCGCATATCGTCGTTCACTCGACCACCAAATACCTGACCGGCAACGGCACCGTCACCGGCGGTGTCATCGTCGATTCGGGCAATTTCGACTGGACGGCGGCCGGCAAACACGTCTCGATGATCGAACCCGAGCCCGCCTATCATGGACTGAAGTTCCACGAGACCTTCGGCCCCCTCGCCTACACGTTCCACGGCATCGCCATCGGTCTGCGCGATCTCGGCATGACCATGGCGCCGCAGACCGCCTTTCAGACGCTACTCGGCATCGAGACCCTGAGCCTGCGCATGGAACGCCACGTCGCCAATGCGGTGAAGGTGGCGACCTGGCTGGAAAACGATCCGCGGGTCGAAAGCGTGACCTATGCCGGGCTGCCCTCCTCGCCCTACCACGACCGGGCGGCGAGGCTGTATCCCAAAGGGGCCGGGGCGCTGTTTACCTTCGCGATCAAGGGCGGGTATGAAGCTTGCGTCAAACTCGTCGATTCGGTCGAGATCTTCTCCCATGTCGCCAATCTCGGCGACACCCGCTCGCTGATCATCCATTCCGCCTCGACAACCCACCGCCAGCTAACCCCCGAACAACGGGCAGCGGCGGGGGCGGCGGACAACATGGTGCGCCTGTCTATCGGAATCGAGGATGCCGGGGATCTGATCCGCGATCTCGACCAGGCGCTGGCCAAGGCGACAGCCTGAAGCGATTCCCGCCCGGTGCCACCGGTTCCGGGCGGAAGGCCGCCGATTTTGGTATTATCGCTAACTTTTCCCAAAGCCGAAAGCTTGATACTGCGATGCAACATTGCGCAGCGTGGCATCTTGAATTATCGTACTAATGTTTATCTCTGCAATCAAGGACTTGAGAGGCTTTCCTCCAGTGCTATTCCGCAGTCCCCACCGCGGATGAGGTCCTTGCCACGCAGACGGGCCCGTCTATTCCCGTCACTGCCAGAACGGATATCCGGCCATCCGGGGCAGAGCGCGAAAACCCCAGCCGATCCCGTGACATTCCCCGGGTCGACGCGGTATACTGGGTTTTGGCATTCTAACGGGGGCGTTTGCAGGTTGCGACAGAACGATTGATGGAGAATGCGCTTTCCAGACTAGCCCTGGACCTTTCCCATGATGGCATCTCGTTGCACCGCCTCGAAAGCGGTGCCTGGATCATGCTTGATCATATTCCGTTGCAGGTCGGCACGCTGAAATCCAATATGGCGCGGCTCCGCGATCTTGCCGAGAAGAGCGGCGGCAAGGTGCTGGTCTGGATGCCTGCCGAGCAGATCCATGTGCGCCAGGTCGCCACCGGCAGCCTCAAGAAACCCGACCGGATCAGCGCCGCCAGAGCCGCCTTCGCTGAGAGCGGCGCGGCGCGCGCGGAGGCGATGGAATTTCATTTCGGCCCGATGGCCGAAGATGGTACCGCCCCGGTCGCGGCCATTGAGGCCAGCGTCCTCGAGGAGGCGCGCGAATTCATCGCCCAGCACGGATTTCAGGCTACCGGCTTTTCCACCCGCTCACGGATCGAGGCCTTCCACGGTAAACCGCATTTCGCCGCCACCGAGCCGCGCGGGCAGGTGGCCGGTCAGGCGCTGGCCGCCGTTGCCGGGATCGCGCTGGCCGTCGGGGTCGGAAGCCTCGTCTGGACCGGTATCGGCCTTTTCACCCGCAGTTCCGAACCCGCCTTCGAGGTCTCCTCCCTGTTGCCTCCCCCGGGCCAGGAAGGCGCGCCGCTGCCACCCTCGTCTTCACCGTCGGTCGCCCCGCCCTCGCTGGCCGATGCTGCCACCGCCGCCGCCAACCCGATCGCTCCGCCAGAGACCGGGACCGGGTTCGCGGCCTATTACGCCTTTCCAGACGACCAGAATGCCGTCCAGATCGCGGTCCCCGGCGCGTTCTCCGCCGAGAACCCTCCCGAGCCGGACCTGCTTCCCGGTCCCGACGCTTCGGTCAATCCGCCCCGCGTCGCCGCCACGCTCGATCCCGGTCAGGAAGGCGACACGATCCCCAATATCTTCACCGGCAATGTCCAGGAAGAGGTCACCCGCCCCGAGCCGCCGCGCCCGACGCTTCTCGGCCTCACGCCGCCGGACATCTCGGCCCCGGCGGGCCGAGCCCGCGCCCTGTCGGGTCTCGAGATCCGCCAGCCCGCAACCGCCACCGCCGATTTCCTTGTCCCGTCCTCCCTGCCCGCCATCCCCGAGCCGGAGGTCACAGACAGCGTCGCGCGACTGCCTGACTATTTCCCGGTCTATCTGCCGGTCTCACCGATGGCGGACACGCCCGGCCCGGCCCCTTCCGCCGCCGCCATTGCCCCGCCAGTCGATACCGCTCCCGATCCGCATCCTGGAACCGTCGCCGCCACCGATCGGCCCACAGGCCAGCATGTCGTTGCCGAGGCGAGTTCCAGCCTTGTAGAGGACGCACTGCCCGACCGGCTTGCCGCGGTCGAGACCCTGCCCCTCGTGCCGCTGCTTCCCGGCCAGGCCCAGCCCGGAGCCGGCCCGTCGCCGCTGCCCGCCTGGTCCGACAGCCTGCCTCCGCCACCCGCCACCGAAGCGGCAACGCCGGCCCCCGACACGGAGGACATCGCCAGCCCCGATACCGATACCGCGCCAGGGACTGCTGTGGTCGCGGCCACGCCGGGCGCCGAAGAAACCGATCTCGCTGAAACCGCATCTGGCGGCACGACCCAACCGGCTGCGGACCTTCAGGCCACCGAGGTTGCGCCGGACGACACGGCACCCGTCACCGGTCTGGCCGAGACCACCGCAGCCCTTGCGGAACCGGCGGACGACGCCACTCCGAGCGAGGTCGATGCCGCCCTTGCTGCCGCGCTGGCGGCTTCGGACGATCCGCCCGTGTCGCGTGCCGCCGCCTCTCCCGGCTTGCCGGTCCCGGAAGATGCCGGAGAGACCCTGCTCGCCGCCCTGACGCCGGACCCGTCGGCGTCCGATACGGTCAGCGGCACACCCCCGGTCGCCGATCCGCGCGCCCCGGATGCCGAGATCCTCGATCCCGAAGCGGCAGCCGCGTCCGATGCAGCATCCGAATCTGGGGTCGAAGCTGAGGCTGGGGACGACATCCCGGCCAATACGCCGGAGGCCACCCCGGAAATCCGCGTCATTGCCTCCGCGCCGCCGATCGCGCCGCATCTTCGTCCGCGAAGCCAGAACCCCGCTGCCGCCGAAGCGACGGATGAGCTTGCCGACGAAACGGAGGGGAGCGAGGACATCGTCGCCGCCCTGATCGAACAAGCCCTGACCGAAGAGACAGCGCCCGCGGTCGCTGACGATATCCGGCCACGCCCCCGGCCCGACGACCTCGTCCCCGAGGCCGACTCGGCGGCGGTGGCGGCGGCAGCGGACCCGGATGCACCGGCGCGGTCCCGATATGCACTGCTTTATTCCGAACGACCCCGCACGCGACCGAAATCCTTCGCATCGCAAGTGGTACGCGTCGCCACGACGCCGCCCTCCGATCCGGTGCCGCAAGAGCCGCGCGTGCAATTGCCGACCAGCGCCTCGGTCCAGCAGGCCGCCACCACCCGCGACGCCATCAATCTGCGCAATATCAATCTTCTGGGCGTCGCCGGCAGCGACGGACGACGCACGGCAATCATCCGGATGCCCAATGGCAAGATCGTGACCGTCAAGACCGGCGACAAGTTCTCCGGCTACCAGGTCGCCGCCATCGGTCGCAACGCCATCCGCCTTCGCAAGAACGGCCGCGACACGGTGCTCGAAATTCCCGAGTGACTCCGGGCGGCAGGGAGCGGGATTCGGTCGGCGCCGCAGAATGGCTGGCAGCCGGTCTGTGTACAACCCAGCGACCGGTTGTCCAACTTGCCCCGGGGCCTCTCAACCGCTGACAGGCAGGGCCACAGCATTTGGGTGTCGGCACGCCAACCGGACGCGGGTCTTGTCACCCCAATGTGCCTATAGCGTGTCTCGCCAGATCGCATTCAATCCAGCGCTTGAGACGCATTTGCTTCGCAAACGCTGCCGCGCGGACTGGATTGAATACCTGAATCCGGTCAGGCGCGACACGCTTGTCTTATGATTTTCCGTGGCTCTCTGCGAAAGTGGAGCCTCAGCACGCCACGCCGCTCCTCCCCCCGCACGGTGCGACCAGCACAGGGCCGCGCCCGCCCTCATCGCAGAGCGGGGCATAGAGGGGCCGATCCTGGTGGGCCGCCGGTCCTGCGCATGAATGGGTCAGGCACGCGCCACCCTACGGGTGCGCGGGTTATGACCGCGATCGCCCCCTTGCCAGAAGGAGAGGGTTAGCAGGATATCCGGGGTTCGAAGGCACCCTATCGCGCCACCTTCTGTTCCGGCGGATACATCGCCAGGAACCGCGCCCGAAGCGCCAGCACGAAGACCGCGACCGCCATCAGCTGATGCAGGATCGCCAGCTGCAGCGGGGCTGCATACAGCGCCGTCACGATCCCGACCACTACCTGCCCGAAGACCATAACCGCCAGCCAGTCGAAGGCCGATTTCTGCGCCACCAGCGCCGAGGCGCGGCTTTTCCACCAGGCTAGCAGCGTCACCACGAGGATCAGATAGGCCGCCAACCGGTGCACGAACTGCACCGTCAGCGGGTTCTCAAAAAAGTTGCTCCAGGCGGGGCTCAGTTCCAGCAGGCCTGAGGGGATCAGCATCCCCTCCATGGTTGGCCATTCGGGATAGCTTCGCCCGGCATCGATCCCGGCCACCAGCGCCCCCAGAAGCAGCTGCAGGAAGAGCAGATGCAGGACAACGGTTGCCAGGGCCCTCAGTTTCGTGTCGCGTAGGCGGCGGGCCTGGTAGAGGTCCATCTCCGAGCGGCCGAGTTGCAAGACATACCACGCGATCAGCCCGAGAATTGCAAAGGCCAGTCCCAGATGGATCGCCAGACGGTAACTCGCCACATCGACCATCCGGCCCGTCAGCCCGCTCGACACCATCCACCAGCCGATCGCCCCTTGCAGTCCTCCCAGAGCCCCAACTCCGATCAGCCGGGGCCACCAGCCCTGCGGCACCTGTTTTCGAATCGCGAACCATACCAACCCCAGCGCCCAGACCAGCCCGACGACCCGGCCCAGCAGCCGATGCCCCCATTCCCACCAGTAGATGCGCTTGAACGCCTCAAGGCTCATGCCCGCGTTCTGCAGCTGATATTCGGGACTGGCCTGATACTTGCCGAACTCCTCGGCCCAATCCGCCTCCGACATCGGCGGCAGCGTTCCGGTCACCGGCCGCCACTCGGTGATCGACAGGCCGGAATCCGTCAGCCGCGTCAGCCCGCCGACGACGATCATCGCCACGACCAGCGCGAACAACAGTTTCAGCCACAGCGCCACCGCCCGCCGCCCCGTCCCGGGATCGGATTTCGGTGTCGGAACCGGACCCTTGTCCGCCTTCTCACCGACTTCCTCGAAAATGCTCCGCGATCCGCTCATCTCTCACCTCGTTCCCGTGGCCTCAGATAAGCCCCGCGCCGCCGCCCGGCAAGGCGTCAATCTGTCCGCCCGCTCTTCTCGGCCAGGGCGCGGACCACCCCATGCAGCAGCCGCACATCCGCCTCTGTCAGCGGCAGGCGCGAGAGCATATTGCGCAAATTCGCCACCATCGAGGCCGCCTTGTCCTCCGGCCAGAAGAACCCCGCCGTCTCAAGCCGCGCCTCCAGATGCTCGCCCAGCTTCTGCACCTCGATCCCCGTCGCCCGCCCGATATCGTCGCCAACCTCCACCGACACGCCCTGCCGCCGCCACTCATAGGCGGTCAGCAGCACGCATTGCGCCAGGTTCAGCGACCCGAAGGCCGGATTGACCGGCACCGAAATCAGCGAAGTGGCCCGGACGATATCGTCGTTCTCCAGCCCCGCCCGTTCCGGCCCGAACATCACCCCGACCTTCGCGCCTTCGGCAACCAAGGCCCTTGCCCGCGCCATCGCCACCTCCGGCGTCAGCACCTCCTTGGTCAGATCCCGCGACCGCGCCGTGGTGGCATAGACGACATTGAGGTCCGCCAACGCGGCCTCCGTCGTCTCCACCAGCATCGCAGTGTCGATCACCCGCGCCGCCCCCGAGGCCATCGCCACCGCCTTCGGATTGGGCCAACCGTCGCGGGGAGCGACGAGGCGCATCCGATCAAGCCCGAAATTCCACATCGCCCGCGCCGCCGCCCCGATATTCTCACCCATCTGCGGACGCACCAGAATGACAGCCGGCCCGGGCCCTTCATACTCCTCGTTGCGGTGATCGGTTCCCGACATCGTACCCTCTAGCGTTTCGGGCCCCGCATAGTCCAAACCCGCCCCAGAGACCAGAGGGCGGACTGCACCAGTGTCGCCAGCAGCAGCCACCAGGCCGGGCTGATCGTGTAGCGGATCCGCTGGTGGTCGTGCCCATTGGCCAGGTGCGAGACCAGCGTCACCCAGCCGATCAGCAACAGCAGAACAAGATAGAACCGCCCTGCCTCGCCCCGCCGCGCCAGGAACGCCGCCCAGACCGCCAGCACCAGAAACAGCAGCGCCAGCGCATCGCCCAGGACCGGCACCCGAGCCATCAGCCGCTCGGGTTCGAACCGGTCCCAGCCGTCTGGCTGAAACAGATAATCGAACGACACGATCCGGTGGGTTTCGGCCATCCGCGCAATCCCGGCGCCCAGCCACTCGAATGGCGCGGCACCGATGGCCTTCAGCGACAGGTCCAGACATTCCTGTCCCCTGAGCGCGATTTCGGCATGGTTGAGATTGGCCTCGCCTGAGCTTTTCAGCGGTTCGGTCAGCGACGGGAAGCGGTCGTCCCCGGGCCCCGTGCCTCGTGCCAGAATCTCCTGATGCGCGAGGTATAGATCGCAATAGCGCCCGGTCTCGCTGTCGAGAGGCACCGCCGTCTGGCTGAGATTCATTCCCATCCAGCTCGACGCGGCAAGACTGCCGGTCACCGACAGGTTCTTCAGCGCTGGTAACGCCGAAACCACCACGGCGATCGCCAGCAGGCCAAGCGCCCTGCCGCCGACCTGCCGACAGGCCCAAAGCACCGCAGCACCGCAGATCAACACGAATCCGGGGTGAAACAGCGCCCAGGTCCAGGCGAGGGCTACGAGGGCCGCCAGCGCCCCCGCCGACGCCCGGCGCGAGCCCGTCCGCACCCCGCGCTGCAGGCTGAACAGGAACAGGATCACCAGAACCCAGGTCGGATGCGGGTAGAAAACGTAGTTCTCATAGTAAAGCACCGAAGGCGACACCGCCACGATCCCCGCCCAGAGCGCCGCCGGGTTCCGCCCGAGACCCGCCCCGCGCAGCATCGCCAGAAACATCACGGCCCCGGCCAGCGTCAGCACGACAAACCCGGCATGCAGCACCGCACTCAGCGCTCCGGCCTCGGGCCCGACCAGCTTGACGGCCCCGCCGATGATCGCGTTCCACAAGGGCGGCTGCGCGTGCTGGAACCAGAGTGTCCGCGCCAGGTCCGTATCGAGAAGCGCCAGATCGGCATGCTGCCAGTGTCCGGTCAGCACCGTCGCATCCGGCCCGATCCCGATCCACAGGGCCCAGGCCCGCGAGACGGCGATCACAAGCACCAGAAACCCCAGCCCGCCCCGGTTCTCGTTCACGAATTCGCCCAATGCTCTGTCCCTGCCCAGACCCGACTCCCCAAACTGGTAATCCTATTGGACGCCAACCCCAAGCCGTTAACGGAAAAGTCAGAACCGGCGGCCCTAGTATACCGCCGCATACGACCTTCCCCTTCCAGGGGCTTTGCCCTATACGGGGCCCCGAATCCGCGCAATGAAGGAAACCCCATGACCAAGATCAAGGTTGAGAACCCGGTCGTCGAACTCGACGGCGACGAGATGACCCGCATCATCTGGCAGTTCATCAAGGACAAGCTGATCCTGCCCTATCTGGATATCGACCTGCTCTATTACGATCTCGGCATCGAGGAACGCGACCAGACCGACGACCAGATCACCGTGGATGCCGCGGAAAAAATCCGCGAGGTCGGCGTCGGCGTCAAATGCGCCACCATCACGCCGGACGAGGCACGGGTCGAGGAATTCGGCCTCAAACGCATGTACCGCTCGCCCAACGGCACCATCCGCAACATCCTCGGCGGCGTGATCTTCCGCCAGCCGATCATCTGCAACAACGTGCCGCGTCTGGTCCCGGGCTGGACCAAGCCCATCGTCGTCGGCCGCCACGCTTACGGCGACCAGTACCGCGCTACGGACTTCCTGTTCCCCGGACCGGGCAAACTGACGATGAAATTCGAAGGTGCGGACGGGCAGGTCATCGAACGCGAGGTCTTCGACGCGCCGTCCTCGGGCATCTACATGGGCATGTATAACCTCGATGCCTCGATCTACGATTTTGCGCGGGCCTCGCTGAATTACGGGCTGAACCTCGGTTGGCCGGTGTATCTTTCGACCAAGAACACCATCCTCAAGGCCTATGACGGGCGCTTCAAGGACATCTTCCAGGAGGTCTATGAAAACGAGTTCCAGGAGCAGTTCGAAGCGAAAAAAATCTGGTACGAACACCGGCTGATCGACGACATGGTCGCGGCTTCGCTGAAATGGTCCGGCGGCTATGTCTGGGCCTGCAAGAACTACGACGGCGACGTGCAGTCGGATACCGTCGCGCAGGGTTTCGGCTCGCTCGGCCTGATGACCTCGCAGCTGATGACCCCCGACGGCAAGATCGTCGAGGCCGAAGCCGCCCACGGCACCGTCACCCGCCATTACCGCCAGCACCAGAAGGGCGAGGCGACCTCCACCAACTCCATCGCCTCGATCTACGCCTGGACCGGCGGTCTGAAGCACCGGGCCAAGCTGGACGACAATGCCAAGCTGCGCGAGTTTGCCGAGACCCTGGAAAAGGTCATCATCGACACGGTGGAATCGGGCTACATGACCAAGGACCTCGCGCTGCTCGTCGGCCCGGACCAGAAATGGCTGACCACCGAGGGCTTCCTCGAAAAGATCGACGAGAATCTCAACAAGGCGCTGGCTGGCTGAGCCAAGCCAGCCCCGCGGGAAAGAAGCCGGCCCCGCGCCGGCTTTTTCATTGCTTTTCGGGGCTCTCCGAGCGCAATGGTGCAGCTATGACCACCGAACCCGATCCGACCGCCCGCCACTCGCGTCTCGACGACGCCCAGGGGATTGTCTTCGGCACCACGATGTGCGCCTTCGGACTGGTGCTGCTGCAGCATCTCGGCCTGGTCACCGGCCAGACGGCGGGGCTGGCGCTGGTCCTGAGCTACATGTCGGGCTGGAGCTTCGGCCTCGTCTTCTTTGTCGTCAACCTGCCCTTCTACTGGCTGGCCTTCCGCCGCATGGGGCTGAGATTTACCCTGAAGACCTTCGTCGCCGTGGGGCTGCTGTCGCTGATTTCGATGGTCTTGCCGGGGCTCGTCGGGTTCTCGTCGGTCAATCCCGCCGCCGGAGCGGTCCTGTTCGGCATGGTGGTCGGAGCCGGTCTGCTGGCGCTGTTCCGGCATGGGTCGTCCCTGGGCGGGATCGGCATCCTGGCGCTGTATCTTCAGGACAGAACCGGGTTTCGCGCCGGCTGGACGCAGATGCTATTCGATGCCGGCATCTTCGCAATTGCCTTCGCAGTGATCCCGCCACAGGCGGTGCTCTGGTCGCTGCTCGGAGCGGTAGTGGTCAATCTGGTGATTGCGCTCAATCACCGAAGGGACCGCTATATCGGCTTCTGACAAGTAAGGTGGGTTAAAACCCACCTTACCTCAGGGCGCTATTCGTCGCTTTCAACGATCACCAGATCGCGCTCGGCGGCACCTTTGGCTATCGCCACCGCCTCCTGATAGCGCGGCGAGTTGTAGCAGGCGACGGCATCCTCGAAACTCGGGAATTTCGCCACGACATTGCGCGGGTGATCCCGGCCTTCCATCTGCTGATACCGTCCGGCCCGGGCGATGAACCGGCCGCCATGGGCGGCAATCGCCTCGGTCGCGATCTCGGCATAACGGGCGTAGGCCTCGGCATCGGTGACCGTTACATGCGCGATCCAGAGTCCCGGCATCTTGTCCACCCCCCTCAATCAGCGCCTTCGACGATCACCAGTTCGCGCGTTGAGTTGGCCAGCGCGATCGGCAGGACCGCCTGATATTCGTCGGAATTGTAGAAGGCCCTTGCGGCCGCCATATCGGGAAAGCGGATCAGTACGTGCCGCGAGCGGCCCTTGCCCTCGAGCTGCTCGAAATCCCCGCCCTTGACCAGGAACTCGCCGCCGAATTTCGCCCCGATCGCAACGGTTTCACGCGCATACTTCATGTATTCATCCGCGTCCGTCACATCGATCCGCGCGAAGATATAAGCCGTCATTTCATCCTCCCAGCACGGCCTCGGCCGCCTTGATTGCCTCCGCCGCCTTCGAGGCATCCGCCCCGCCGGCCTGCGCCATATCCGGCCGCCCGCCGCCGCCCTTGCCGCCAAGCGCCTCAGCGGCAGCCCGCACAAGATCAACAGCGGAGATGCGCTCCGTCAGGTCGTCGGTCACGCCCGCGGCCACCGCCGCCTTGCCGTCGGCATCGGCAATCAGCAAGATCGCGCCCGAGCCGAGCCGAGACTTGTGTTCGTCGATCAGACCCCGCAAGTCCTTGCCGGATACACCCTTGAGGGTCTGGGCGAGAAACGGAATACCGCCGATTTCGCGTGCCTCGGGGGCCGCCGCCTGACCGTCGCCCGCCAGCGCCAATTTCTTGCGCAGATCGGCAAGTTCGTTCTGCAAAGCACGGCGTTCATCAAGCAGGCCCTTCACCCGGTCGACGACCTCCGCACCATTGGCCTTCAGCGTCGCCTCGACCTCGGACAGTGTGACGTCGCGGTCGCGCAGCGCGGCCAGAGCCCCCTGCCCCGTGGTTGCCTCGATCCGCCGCACGCCCGCCGAGGACGCCGATTCCGAACTCAGGCAAAAGAGCCCGATATCGCCGGTCCGCGCCACATGGGTGCCGCCGCAGAGCTCCAGCGAATAGGTGGCCTTGTCCATCCCCTTGCCCGAACCCGGCAGCGCCCCCATCGAGACCACGCGCACCTCGTCGCCGTATTTCTCGCCAAAGAGCGCCTGCGCGCCGATGGCGCGGGCATCGTCGGGGGTCATGATCCGGGTCGAGACCGCGCCGTTCTGGCGGATGAAGTCGTTGACCTCGCGCTCGACCGTGGAAAGCTCGTCCGGGCTCATCGCCTTGGAATGACTGAAATCGAAGCGCAGCCGGTCGGGCGCGTTCAGGCTGCCGCGCTGGGCGACATGCTCGCCGAGGGTGCGGCGCAGCGCCTCGTGCAAGAGATGCGTCGCCGAATGGTTGGCCCGGATCGCGGTGCGCCGCGCGTGATCGACCTCCAGCACCGCCGCATCGCCGCGTGCGATCTCGCCTTCGGTGACCTTGCCGATATGCACGAACAGCCCGGCCTTCTTGCGGGTATCGGTGATCGTGGCCTTGCCGGTCTCGGTGGTGATGGTGCCGGTATCGCCGACCTGCCCGCCGCTTTCGGCATAGAACGGCGTCTGGTTGGCGACGATCTGCACCTCCACCCCGGCCTTCGCGGCATCGGTCGGTTCGCCATCGGTGACCAGCGCCACGATCTGGCCCTCGGCCTTTTCGGTGTCGTAGCCGAGGAATTCGGTGACCCCATGCTTGTCAGCGACGTCGAACCAGACGGTTTCATCCGCCGCCTCGCCCGATCCGGCCCAGGCCGCGCGGGCCTTGGCCTTCTGCTCGGCCATCGCCGCATCGAACCCGTCGGTATCGACATGCCGGCCCTTCTCGCGCAGCGCGTCCTGGGTAAGGTCGAGCGGAAAGCCATAGGTATCATAAAGCTTGAACGCCACCTCGCCCGGCAGGTTCGAGCCTTCGGGGAGCTTGTCGAGTTCATCGTCCAGCAGCCGCAGCCCCCGGTCGAGGGTCGACTTGAACCGCGTCTCTTCGGCCTTCAGCGTCTCTTCGATCACCGCCTGGGCCTGGGTCAGCTCCGGATAGGCCTGGCCCATCTGGCGCACCAGGGTCGGGACCAGTTTGTACATGACCGGATCGTCGGCCCCCAGAAGATGCGCGTGCCGCATCGCCCGGCGCATGATCCGGCGCAGCACATAGCCGCGGCCCTCGTTCGACGGCAGCACGCCCTCGGCGATCAGGAACGAGGTCGAGCGCAGATGGTCGGCGATCACCCGGTGATGGACGTTGCGCGGGCCGAAGGGCTCGACGCCGGTCGCGGCCCCGGAGGCCTCGATCAGGTCACGCATCACATCCGTTGCGTAGCTGTCATGGGTGCCCATCAGGGTCGCGCCCATGCGCTCGATCCCCATGCCGGTGTCGATCGAGGGTTTGGGAAGCGGCTCCTGGCTGCCATCCTCGAACCGCTCGTATTGCATGAAGACGAGGTTCCAGATCTCGATGAACCGGTCGCCATCCTCTTCCGGGCTGCCCGGAGGGCCGCCCCAGACCTCCGGCCCGTGGTCGTAGAAAATTTCCGAGCAGGGGCCGCAGGGACCGGTGGCGCCCATCGACCAGAAATTGTCGTCGGAGGCGATGCGGATGATGCGCTCGTCGGGCAGGCCCGCGTGTTTTTTCCAGATATCGGCCGCCTCGTCATCGGTATGGTAGACGGTGACATAGAGCCGATCCTTGTCCAGCCCGAATTCCTTGGTAATCAGGTCCCAGGCCAGCGGAATGGCGTTTTCCTTGAAATAATCGCCAAAGGAGAAATTCCCCAGCATCTCGAAGAACGTCATGTGCCGCGCCGTATAGCCGACATTGTCGAGATCATTGTGCTTGCCCCCGGCCCGCACACATTTCTGCGCCGTCGTCGCCCGTGTATAGTCCCGCGTCTCGACCCCGGTGAACAGGTTCTTGAACTGCACCATGCCGGAATTGGCGAACATCAGCGTCGGATCATTGCGCGGCACCAGCGGCGACGAAGGCACGACCTCGTGGCCGTTCTCCTTGAAATAGCTCAGAAACGTGCTGCGGATATCGTTCAGGCTCGCCATGGGTCACTCGCATCTTGCCGGGGCAGAGGACGGAATAACCGGTTAGAGGGAACGGGTAAAGCGCGTTCGCGTCGCGCGTCAGAGCCAGCGGCGGGTGGTGGCGAGCAGGGCGCGGTAATCCTCGCCGAACCTGGCCTCCATATATCTTTCTTCCCGCCGCACGACGCCGTGATGCAGCACCGCCCAGAGACAGGCCGCCAGGATCAGCGCCCAGAGATTTGAAAACAGCAGCGCCAATGACAGGATCGAGGTGACCATGCCCAGATACATCGGGTTGCGCGTGTAGCGAAACGGCCCGTCGGTGACGACGCGCAGGGCCGGACGGTAGGGGTTGACGTTGGTTCCGGCGCGGCGGAAGGCGAGAAAACCGCCGATATTGGTGTAGATCGCGAAGACAAGGATCACGACGCCGGTCACGATGCCCGGCATCCACGGGTAGGCCGGCATCAGGCCAATGGGCAGCCACCGGTCCAGCGCGAAAGACAGGATCAAGGCGATCAGCCAGCCAAGCGGCGGGGGAAAGAGAATATCGGGGCGGTCCTTGTCCATGCACCTGATGGTAGCAAATCGACCGCGCCGACGCCAAGACCTTCCCCCCCGAACGAAAAGAACCGCCCCGTCGGGCGGCTCTTTCCGAGATATTCTCCGCCCCTCGTCAGGGACGCGGGCCGTTTCGGGAGTTGGCCTTCTCCGACCGTTCAGCCCGTAGGGTACGTGATCTCACGCACCACCCCTCAATCCTCAACAACCTCGTCGCCGCCATCACCATCCCCGGTCATGGCGAAATCGAGGCCATGGGCGGCGCGGATCTTGTCCTCGATGGAAAGCGCCACATCCGGGTTTTCCTTGAGGAAATTTTTGGCATTCTCCCGCCCCTGCCCGATCCGCTCGTCGCCATAGGAGAACCACGAACCCGATTTCTCGACGATCCCGGCCTTCACGCCAAGATCGATCAACTCGCCGCGCTTCGAGATGCCCTCGCCATACATGATGTCGAACTCGACCTGCTTGAAGGGCGGCGCCACCTTGTTCTTGACCACCTTGACCCGGGTGGTGTTCCCCACCACCTCGTCGCGGTCCTTGATCGACCCGATCCGGCGGATATCCAGCCGCACCGAAGCGTAGAATTTCAGCGCATTGCCGCCTGAGGTGGTCTCTGGGCTGCCGAACATGACGCCGATCTTCATCCGGATCTGGTTGATGAAGATCACCATGCAGTTCGACCGACTGATCGCCGAGGTCAGCTTCCGCATCGCCTGGCTCATCAGCCGCGCCTGCGCCCCAACCTGGGCATCGCCCATGTCGCCCTCGAGCTCGGATTTCGGGGTCAGGGCGGCCACCGAATCGACCACCACGCAAGAGACCGCGCCCGAGCGGACCAGGGTTTCGGTGATCTCCAGCGCCTGCTCGCCGGCATCGGGCTGCGAAATCAGCAGCTCGTCGAGATTGACGCCCAGCTTCTTGGCATATTGCGGATCCAGCGCGTGTTCGGCATCGACAAAGGCGCAGATGCCGCCCTTTTTCTGCTCTTCGGCCACCACATGCAGCGCCAGCGTGGTCTTGCCCGAGCTTTCCGGCCCGTAGACCTCGACGATACGTCCCTTGGGCAAGCCGCCGATGCCAAGCGCGATATCCAGCCCGATCGAGCCGGTCGAGGTCGCCTCGATATCCATCACCGCGCCGTCCTGGCCCAGTTTCATGATCGAGCCCTTGCCGAAATTCCGCTCGATCTGCGCCAGCGCCGATTCCAGCGCCTTCTGCTTGTCCATGCCGCGTCTTTCGTTGAGGTCCAGAAGTGGAGCTGCCATGTTTTTCATCCTCTTATTTCATACCGTTCTGGTAACGGCAATAACTGCTGCGTTCGCCTCTTGTTCTCATGGCAATATGAGATCAAAACGAGAACAATGCAATTTAATTTTTCCACACTCGACATAAGCCCCGTCGTGCTTAACAAAGGGTGAAGCGGCCGATGGGTCGATAAAATTGCAGCTATTTTCAGCGAGGCGGACGGGATGCTGGTCTCGGTCGATGCAAATCTGGCGTTTCTGGCGATGCCCAAGGCGGGTTCGACGGCGATCGAACGGGCGATCGGACCCTATTGCGACATTACCTATTCCGGGCGGCCCGATTTCACCCATATGACCGCGCGGCTGTTTCACTCGCATATGCGGCCCTATTTCAAGCACCGCAAGATCAACCGGATCGAGACCTGCTGCCTGATGCGCCATCCGGTCTCGTGGCTTGGCTCGTGGTACCGGTATTTCGGCGAGGACCAGTTCCGCGACCAGCCGCAATCGACGAATAACATGAGCTTCGATGAATTCGCCGAACTCTACCTGTCGATGGACAACGAGGCGATCAAATCCATTGCCCGGCCCTGGGACTTTCTGCGCGGCTCACATGGCAATCTGGGGGTCAAGCATGTCTATCGCTACGAAGACATGGACCGGTTCTTGGCCTTTCTCGAAAGCCGCTTCCGAAAGAAATTCTCGTTAGAACGCCTCAACGTCTCACCCGACCGTCCAACCGCGCTGTCACCGGGCGTGCTGCGGGAGGTGGAGAAATTCTTCGAACTCGAATTCGATATCTACGAGAAGATTCTCCGTTGAGCGGAGACGGGTGCAAAGCACCCATCCCACGCCCAGCTCGACTGCCGGGCCGCCTTCAGTTCCGCGCCAGTTTCTGCGGGTGGCGATAGAACAGATGCACGCCGATATCCGCCGTCCGCGTCAGCCGCCGCGACCAGGAAGGGCGCACCCGTTTGGTGTGGTAGAAGGTCGCCCCGCCGGTCAGCACCCTCTCGCGGCCATCGAGCATCATCCGGGCGATCTTGCCGGCCCGTTCGTAGGCGCGGCGCTCGGAAAAGACTTCGCTCTTGCCGTCGCAGCGGAACGAGAACTGGCAGGCGTTGCGCCGGTTCTCGCCCTGGCGGATCACCCCGCAGACAGAATTCGGAAAACGCCGCGAATCGACCCGGTTGAGGATGACCTCGGCGACCGCCATCTGCCCCGAAAGATTCTCGCCGCGCGCCTCGAAATAGAGCGCCTCGGTCAGGCAGGCCCATTGCGCCCCACCCGAGGCCTTGGGCATCCGATCGATGGCCGCGAGATTGGCCAAGGCCCGATCAGGCGCCGCGATCTCGTCCAGCGTCACGCCGCGCGCCGCCTGCTGGTTGGTCGCTGCATCGCGGCCACCCTGCAGCCGCGTCGCGGCGATCCCCTCGGGCTGATCGGCCCGGTTCCGGGCCCGAAGCGCCGAAAATCCGGCCCTGGGCTCGACGCCGGTGACATCCATCAGCTGGGTGAGCTGGACACCCGAGAGCGCGATCCGCTCCTGTTCGGCCATCTCTCGGATCTGCTCGCCGATGCTGGCCTCGATCCGGGCCCCGTTCCTTGCCTCTTTCCCCGATCCGGTCGCCGAGCCCATCGTGGCCACCGACAATGCCGAGGCGAGCGCCAGGACAAATGCACTCGTCATCCGCCCCGCGGAGACACTCAAACCTTCCAACTTGCGCATGAAACGCACCTCTTTCACTCCGGGCAACGTGCCCACGACATCCCAATGCCGCATCCCCCCACGGGACACATGACCGAACAAAGTCGCGTCAGCCGCGGGTTTTAACGCCTGGAGCGTGTCTGTCCACCCCTTGCATGGGTGACAAAACGCACACCCCGGCCTCGACAGCCGGTCAGGATATCAAATTCCAGTTGATGATTGCGGCGATCCGGGGCGGTCACCCCGCCCTGGCCTCACCAAATCGTGATCTGTTACTTCCCGCTTTTTTCGTTCTCGTATTCAACAGCCGGACCCGGTCGTTGCCGGAACCGCCCGGCGCAGTGATCTCCCAAAAGCGTTATCATTTCTTTAACGCGACAAGAGCGGACTGCGCAGCCGCCAAACGCGCGATGGGCACCCTGTAGGCGGAACAGGAGACATAGTCAAACCCCTCCCGGGCGCAGAACCGGATCGAGGCCGGGTCGCCGCCATGCTCGCCGCAGAGCCCGATTTCAAGGTCCGGGTTCGAGGCGCGCCCGCGGGCGGCCCCGAGGGCCACCAACTCGCCGACGCCTTCGAGGTCCAGCGAACGGAACGGATCCTCGCGAAACACCTGCAGGTTGACATAGTCGCGCATAAACCGCCCGGCATCGTCGCGGCTGAGCCCATAGGTCATCTGCGTCAGGTCATTGGTCCCGAAACTCAGAAAGGCCGAGGTCCGCGCCAGATCCCCTGCCCGGAGGGCCCCCCGCGGCGTTTCGACCATGACCCCGGTCTTGTAGTTGAAATCGACCCCGGTCTCCTCGGCGACGGCCTTCGCAACCGCGTCGAGCCGGGACTTGACCAGCTCGCTCTCACGGTTGGCCGAGACCAGCGGGATCATGATCTCGGGCGAGATCTCGGCCCCGGTCTTGCGCCCCGCCGCAATCGCCGCCTCGAAGATGGCGCGCGCCTGCATGTCGTAGATCTCCGGCATGGTGATCCCCAGCCGCACGCCCCGCATCCCCAGCATCGGGTTGAATTCGGCCAGCGCCCGCGCCCGCGCCTTCACCTGCTCCACCGGCAGGTCCATCGCCTTGGCCAGCGAGGCAAGATCGGCGTCGTCGCTGGGCAGGAACTCGTGCAGGGGCGGGTCGAGCAGGCGGATGGTGACCGGCAGGCCTTCCATGATCTCGAACAGTTCCTCGAAATCGGCTCTCTGCATCGGCAACAGCCGGTTCAGCGCCTTCAGCCGGTCCTCGGGGCCCTCGGCGAGGATCATCTCGCGCATGACGTTGATGCGGCCGTTTTCGAAGAACATGTGCTCGGTCCGGCAGAGGCCGATCCCGTCGACCTTGAAATTCCGCGCCAGCCGCGCCTCGTGGGGCGTGTCGGCATTGGCCCGGACCCCCAGCTGCCGCACCTCGTCGGCCCAGCCGAGAAAGGTAGTGAAGGCGGGCGTCATATCGGCGCGGATCATCCGGGGCGCTCCGGCCAGAACCTCGCCGGTCGAGCCGTCAAGCGTGATTGTGTCGCCTTCGCTCCAGCGCCGTCCGTCCGGGCTGACCAGGCTCTGGCCGTCCAGCTTCAGCTCGCCCGCGCCGACGATGCAGGGCACGCCGAGGCCGCGGGCGATCACCGCCGCATGGCTGGTCATGCCGCCCCGGAGCGTCAACACGCCCTGGGCGGCATAGATACCGCGAATATCCTCGGGGCTGGTCTCGGGCCGGACGAGGATGGCCTGCAGGTCCTGGGCGGCGGCACTCATCGCCGCCATTGCCGAGAACACGATCCGCCCGGTCGCCGCGCCGGGGCTGGCCGGCAGACCGGTACCGAGAAGGTCGCGCCGCGCGTTGGGGTCGAGCCTCGGATGCAGGCATTCGGCCAACCGGGGCGGGTCGATGCGCAGCAGCGCCTCGTCGCGGGTGATGAGGCGTTCGCGGGCGAGATCGACGACGATCTGCACCGCCGCCGGCGCGCTGCGCTGGGTCGGGACCATGTCAAAGACCCACGCCCGGCCCCGGTCGACCAGATAGGCGACATTGAACCGCTCGCCGAGACGGCTTTCGGCCTCCGCCGTGGCGTCGCGCAGCGTGGTGAAGGCCTCGGGCGCGCAGTCTTGCAGCGACAGGGCCTCGTCGCGGGCCTCCGCGCGTTCGGCACTTGTGATGAACCGGGCCGTCTCGGCCCCCCGTTTCCAACCGCCAGGGGGCGGGGCGGGCAGGAAGGTTCCGGTGATCCCGGCCTTGCCGGTGACGTCATCGACGCTTTGAAAGAACCCGGACCCGGCATCGCCGCGCCCTTCTGTCGGAGTCGGGATCACCATGCGCTGGACGATCAGCCCGAGGCGCGCCTTTTCTGGCGCCCCCCGCGCCCGGCGCAGGATCGCGGCGCGCGGCGAACTCCATTCGTCGCGGAAAGTCTCGATGGCGGCTCTCAGCTGGGTAGCCGGGTCCTGGGGAAAAGCCGTCCCCGCCTCGGCCTCGAACAGCGCCAGCGTCTCGGCGACGAGCCGCTCCATGGTCGCGGGACTGGGGGTGGTCTCATGCACGGAATGATCATAGAGCAGCGTCTCGAACGGCTCGGCGTCGAGATCGTGGATACGCGTGCCATAGGTCTGGATGGCGCGGCGATAGAGGCCGAGGGCGGCCACGGTGCCAATATCGTCTTGCAGCGATGCCAGGGCGGCCTCGCACATGCCGAGATGGAGCAGCGCCGGGCTGCCCCCCCATTCGCGCCGCTCGGGGCTGGCGCGAAGAGCCACGAGCCCGGAAAACGGCATTTCTTCAAGGACTTCGCCGAGGGAGACAGCGTTGAAGGACAGGATGCGGGCTTCGGGGATCGGCAGACCGAGCTGTTGCAGCCGCGCAAACAGCGCCGACCGCTCGCCGAAGATACCGGGACGGTCGAGGGCGCTGGCCAGGGAAGCAAACTTGAAATGATCGCCCACGCGGGGTCCCCTCGCTACGTTGCAGCGCAACATAAGCCGGAGGCGCGGGGGAAGGCAAACGACAATGTTAACCTCTGGTAAATGGTCGTGACCAGCGGGTCGACGCGCCTCGGGTCAGATCCAGGACCAAGTCGCCAAGGGTTTCAAACGACGCGGCGACCCGCACACCCGGTTGCGGCACCGCCACATCGCTGACCAGCCCGGTCGACACCCAATCGCCCCAACTCAACCCCATCCCCGCGCCCACTTCAACCCGATCCCCGCGACCGCTGAGTTGGTTGGCCAGCACCACCACCACATTCAAGGGATTGCCAATCCCGCACGGCTTCTGGCCGACAGATACCTGATACCTGACAACTGCCACCCGGCACTGGACCTGCCCGCTTCACCTGCTATCATCGCTTGTCTCCAGCAAAAATCCCCGATTGCGAAAGCCCCGCGCATGACCAATTTCATCAACAACCTCGAGCCCGCCTATTCCGATCCCGCCTGGATCTCGGCCCGGAAGGCCCTCGCTGCTTCCGAGACCACGCTGATCGCACATATCGATGCCGGGCTCTTCCCGCATCCCGGTATCGGCGCGACTGACCGGCACAGTCTGCCCGCCAATATCCTCCTGCGCCGCGGCCGCAATTTCCACGATCCGGTCACCGGCCCCCAGAAACTGGCCCCCTGGACCTATCTCACCGGACGCGACGGCGCGGTGGCACGATTCACCGAATATCCCGGCCACGGCGTCGGGACACTGTCGGTCATTCTCTCCGATACGCCCGAGTTAAAGGGCGTGGCACCCGGCGCCAGGATCATTCCCTACCGCGTCTCCAACGGCCCGCTCTTCCATGAGGGCGCCGGCCCCCATTTCGAGGATGCCGAGGCCACCGCCCTGATCGGCAGGGCCATCATCCATGCCATCGACCAGCGTCCGGCAGCCTCGGTCATCGCCATCCCTCTGGGCAATCCCGGCTGGATCGGCCCCCTTGGCGGCTTCATCCTCGGTTCTCCCGGCGGAAGCCACGGCATGGCCCGCGAAACCGGTCTCGCCATCAATCGCGCCTATGATCGCGGCATTATCGTCTGCGCCGCCGCCGGAGAGGTCCGCCGCGACGTCGTCTACCCCGCCAGATTCGGGCGCACCATTTCCGTCGCGGGTTACGAGCATGACGGCACCCACTATACCCACTATCCCAAGGGCGGTTACGGGACCGGCAACGCCTTCGTCGATACCTGGGCCCAGGCCTCCGGTCTCAATCACGCCACAGGAACCCGCCGCCCCGATGGTCGCATCAGGCCAGGCTGGGCGACCGGTGATGCCGATGCCGACCCCTCCGGCACCGCCTATGCCGCGGCCTTTGTCGCCGGTGCCGCAGCCCTCTGGGTCGAGACCCATGCCGAAACGCTCGCCGCCCCGGCCTTTTCGGGCCGCGAGAACGCCTGGCGCCGGGTCGAAGCCTTCCGGCATATCCTGAATTCCGTCATGCCCGCCCAGCAGATGCGATCCGGCCGCGCCGATGTCGATCCCATCGCCACGCGCCCCCTCGACATCCCGCGCTTGCTGAACACCGCGCCCGACCCGGACCTTCCCTACCGGAAGCGCCCCAAATGGGGTCGCGGCCTCTTTTGACCACAGGCGCGGTGCGCTGCAATCGCCCTGGCGCCCCCGGGTGCCTCAAGATGCCCGAACGCGGCCTCGGCTGACCCCGCCTGCCGCGCCTCTCAAATCCCTTCGCTGTCCAGAACCTCGGCACTGGCAATGACCGCCATGACCTCGGCAACGGCTCCGGGGGCGAAATCTTCGTAGAAAAAATGCAGGTACCACGGGTAATCCAGGCGCGCCCGGAGATCGACGAGGCAGTGGCCCGACTCCCCGTCCGGCCCCGCGGAGGTCGCGCAATGCACCGGATAGCGCGCTCCGAGCGCGCCCGAGATATCCGGGCTCGAGGCCGGATCGTGGGGCGTGTTCGGGGCGTTCCCGGCATAGATGCCGAATTGCTGACCGTCATAGGTCACATAGACCAACACGAAATCCGCCCCGGGATCGTCGAAGCGGATGGTCGCGGCTTCGGCGATCTCGATCGAGACCGGCAGTTCCGGCAGTTCCTGCACCCGGCGCGATGATGCTTGCTCCTCGCCGCCGCCACAGGCCCCGAGACCGAGTGCCAGGCCCATGAGAGCACCACGCGCCCATGCCCTACAGGACCATCCTGCCATTCCGCGCCTCCTCCGCACGCTCACAACCCCGCCACCAGATCGGGCAAATCCGCCAACTGCGCGATCTCGACGAACCGGTCCCTGCCCACCGGCTTTTCCGCCGCCTCGAAGACCCAGGTCAGGTCATGGGGCACATGCACCCCCCAGGCCCCGGCCTCAAGCGCCGGGATCACGTCCGATTTCAGCGAATTGCCGACCATCATCGACGCCGCCGCTCCCTCACCGTATTGCTCGAAAATCCGCGTATAGACACCGGCCGCCTTGTCCGAGACGATCTCCACCGCGTCGAACAGTTCCCCCAGCCCCGATTGCGCCACCTTGCGCTCCTGATCGAACAGGTCGCCCTTGGTGACCAGAAGCAGCCGATAGCGCCCGGCGAAGCCTTCCAGCACCTCGCGCGCGCCTGGCAGCAATTCCAGCGGATGGCTCAGCATCTCGCGCCCGGCCTCGAGAATATCGCTCAGGACCGAGGCCGGCACCCGCGCCTCGGTTACCTCGATCGCGGTCTCGATCATCGACAGGGTGAAGCCCTTCACCCCGAACCCGTAATGGCCGATATTCCGCCGCTCCGCCGCCGCCAGCCGCTCGGCCAGATGGTCGAGATCGGCATGATCCTTCAACAGTGCGGCGAACCGGTCCTGGGTGATGCGGAAGAACTGCTCGTTCTGCCACAGCGTGTCATCGGCGTCGAAGGCAATGGTGGTGAGCGTTCCGGTCATGGGCGCGATCAGACACAAGATCAGCGACGAAGGCAATCCACGGCAGGCGCCATCCGGACGATCCGGAACACTTTCGCCATCGAGGATACGCGGAATGCGGGGGTCAGGTCATATTCGAGAAGGGACGCGGCACGTCATCCGCCGTCAGGTGATCCGCAGGAGATCGACCGGCGGAAAGCCCGCCGGTCAGCTTGGTTCAGCTGTCGATATAGGCCGCGATCGGGGCCGGAACACGACCCTCTTCGATATCCTTCTTGTGCAGACCGGCGAATACGGCGGCCCCGGCACAGGCCACGAACAGTAATGCAATCAGTTGGTCCATCTTACCGCCTCCGACACTCTCTCTCAGCGTCAACGCTATGTTAGGGTCGGTAAAGGATAGGTTTAGGCTGGGGCAGAAATGTGACCGGGATCGGGCGCTATTCCGGCAATTCGCAATTTTCGACCGCGATTCCCGCCGCTTCGGCAAGATTGGCGGGGTATCCGGCCTCATTCCGTTACATATCGCCAAAAACAGCACCGTAATCCTCGCGCAGAGGCGCGCCGCGGCCAGATATCGGTTAACCTGGTTGCCACCGGTCGTGGCCCCTCGGCCTCAGGTAATCACCATCTGCGAGGCCCGCATACAGGCCGCGAAGGCATCGACGAACCCCGTGCCGGTTGCCGCGTCCACCCCGAGCGTGGCCGGGTCGCCCATCGCCGAGCTTCCATCGGTGACATCGCGCGCCGTGTCCGACAGGACCTGTTTGACCTGCACCGGGGTCAGGTTCGGATTGGCGCTCAGGATCAGCGCCGCAATCCCGGCGATCTGCGGGGCGGCCGCCGAGGTGCCCGAGAAGATCCCCCAGCCCTTGTCCTGCTGGGTCGCAGGCAGGTTCTCGCCCTCCAGCGCGCAGCCATGGGGAACCGGCAGCATGATATGCCCCGGCAGAGGCCGGTTCGGCCGCGATTCCCCGACGATTCCGCAGAAATCCGGTACCTGGCGTCCCGGATACAGAAGGCTGGTGAAGGAACTCGCATAGGAGGATGCCTCCAGCGCCCCGTCCTTCTGCACCGTCACCCCGCCGGCCGAGATCACCTGCGGGATGCAGCCCGGAAAGGCCCGGTGCCCGTTGCCGGCGGCGAAGATCACCACCACCCCGTCATCGATGGCATCGAGCACGATCTGCTCGACATCCAGAAGCTCGAAGAACTGGTTCGGGTTCTGCGCCTGCAACTGCGCCTTCGAAACGACATCGATATTCCACCCCCAGCTATGGGTCATGACATCGGGATTCTGCGCCAGACAGGTCTCCAGCGCCATGGCCGAATAATCGTCATGCTTGACCCCGATGAACTCGCAATCCGGCGCCACCGCCAGCGCGTTGGCGCTTTCGCCGGTGCCGTGGCCGCTGGTATCGATCCCCGGGTCCGATGTCGCCGGTGTCGAGACCCGGACGATATTGAACCCGTGATCGTCGAACCACGGATGCCGCGCAAAGCCGGTATCCGACATCGCCACCCGCACCCCCTGCCCGCTCCAGCCCTGCCGGTGGCAGAGCGCGGCCCTGACCCCGCGCACCACATCGGCCACCCGCAGGTGATAGACCGAGGCGCTCGGCGGCACGAAACTCGGGGCGTAGAACTGCACCGGGCTCGGCACATAGGCAAAGGCCGCCACCTCGGCGAGCGCTGGCGGCAAGCTCAGCGGCTCGCGGGTGGTCAGCGCCGGTCCCTGGACGAAGGCCATATCGGCGCCTTCCTGGCTTTCCTCGCGCAGGGAGACGTTGAAGACCTCTTGCACCTGCGCCGAATCCATCCGCAGATCGACGGCGTTCTTCGGCGTCACATGCGCCTCGACATTGTATTCGGACAATCGCTTCTGGGTCTCGCGGGCCCGGTCGAGATCGGGTGCGGCCTCCTTGGCGTTCGAGACGGACAGCGAGAAAGCCTCGCGGCGGAAATCCGGCTCGATGCGGGATTTCGGCACGATGCGGACACGGATATCGGACATGGTTCCCCCAATATATGCAGTTCGAAATGAATGGAGAGAGCCTAGCGGCCGAAATAGGTCGGGGCTGTGGGAAAATACACGTAATCGACGAATTCATCCAATTGGAGCGCCTTCAGGGTTGCCGAATCGGGTGGTTGTGGGGTGCTTTTGCTGAGATCGGTATGAAACAGCCGGTCCGCCGCCGCCTCGTCCAGCTTGAGGTTCACCGCCCTTGGCGTCACCACCAGATCGCCGACCCCCAGCGCCTCCAGCCGGGCGCGGATCGTCTCAGGCTGCTCCCGACCGATTGCCGACAGCACCATCCTGACCGCGATTTTCCCGTCTTCGGCCATCCGGCCCCCGTTCGATTTCGGCGCCTATTCCGCCGCCAGCACCCGTTTCGGCCCCAGGATATCCTTCAGGTAGCGGCCCGTATGGCTCGCCGCCACCCCGGCCACCGCCTCGGGCGTGCCGGTGGCGACGATCTCGCCGCCACCATCGCCACCCTCAGGGCCGATATCGATGATGTGGTCGGCGGTCTTGATCACGTCAAGATTGTGCTCGATCACGATCACCGTGTTGCCCTGGTCGACCAGCTCGTGCAGCACCTCCAGGAGCTTCTTCACATCCTCGAAATGCAGTCCCGTCGTCGGCTCATCAAGGATATAGATCGTCCGCCCCGTCGCCCGCTTTGACAATTCCTTGGCCAGCTTCACCCGCTGCGCCTCGCCGCCCGACAGCGTCGTCGCCTGCTGGCCGACCTTCACATAGCCCAGCCCTACCCGCATCAGCGTCGTCATCTTGTCGCGGATCGACGGCACCGCCTTGAAGAATTCCTCGGCATCCTCGACCGTCATATCCAGCACATCGGCGATGCTCTTGCCCTTGAACAGCACCTCCAGCGTTTCGCGGTTATAGCGCTTGCCGCCGCAGCTTTCGCAGGTGACATAGACATCCGGCAGAAAGTGCATCTCGATCTTGATGACGCCATCTCCCTGACACGCCTCGCACCGCCCGCCCTTGACGTTGAAACTGAACCGCCCCGGCTTGTAGCCTCGCGCCTTCGCCTCGGGTAGCCCGGCGAACCAGTCGCGGATCGGGGTGAAGGCCCCGGTATAGGTGGCAGGGTTCGAGCGCGGCGTCCGGCCGATCGGCGACTGGTCGATATCGATCACCTTGTCGAGATATTCCAGCCCCCTGATCGCCTCACAGGGCGCCGGCGTCTGCCGCGCCTTGTTCAGCCGCATGGACGCCGTCTTGAACAGCGTCTCGATGGTCAGCGTCGATTTCCCGCCGCCCGAAACGCCGGTGATGCAGGTGAAGACGCCCAACGGAAAATCCACCGAGACGTTCTTCAGATTGTTCCCCGTCGCCCCGATCACCGAGACTTTCTTACCCTTCTTCCCCTTCCGCCGCACCGCCGGAATGGGGATTTCCCGCGCCCCGGTCAGATACTGCCCGGTGATCGATTTCTTCGACCGCGCAATCGCCGCCGGAGTCCCCTCGGCAATGATCTCCCCGCCATGCACCCCGGCCCCCGGCCCGATATCGATCACATGGTCAGCCTCGCGGATCGCCTCCTCGTCATGCTCGACAACGATCACCGTATTCCCCTGATCCCTCAGGTTCTTGAGCGTCACCAACAACCGCCCGTTATCCCGCTGATGCAACCCAATCGACGGCTCGTCCAGCACATAGAGCACCCCGGTCAGCCCCGACCCGATCTGGCTCGCCAGCCGGATCCGCTGACTCTCCCCACCCGACAACGTCCCCGAGTTCCGGCTGAGCGTCAGGTAGTCGAGCCCGACATTGACCAGAAACCCCAGCCGCTCGCGGATTTCCTTCAGGATGGCGCGGGCAATCTCGTTCTTCTGGGCACTCAAGCTAGCAGGCACCGCATCCACCCAGTCCAAAGCCTCCCTGATCGACATCCGCACCACCTGCCCGACATGCAAACGCGCAGCCTTCTTGCCCTTCGCCGGCCCGATCTTCACCGCCAGCGCCTCTGGCCTGAGCCGATATCCCTCGCAAACCCCGCAAGGCCGGTTGTTCATGTATTTCTCAATTTCCTCGCGCGACCAGCTCGATTCCGTCTCGCGATACCGCCGCTCCAGCGACGGGATCAGCCCCTCGAACGGCTTCTCGATCTCGTAGGTCCGCCCGGTGTCGCGCAGCCTGAACTTCACCTTCCGCCCGCCGGTCCCATAAAGCACGATATCGCGCGCCTGTTCCGACAACTCGGCCCACGGCTTGGTCAGCGAGAACCCGTATTCCTGCGCCAGCGTCGCCAGCATCTGCTCCGAATAGGTCGAGGTCGTCCGCGCCCACGGCGCCAGCGCCCCCTTCGACAGGCTCAGCGTCGTATCCGGCACCACCAGCCGCTCGTCGACGAAAATCTCCACCCCCAGCCCGTCACAGGCCGGACAGGCCCCGAAAGGCGCGTTGAACGAGAACAGCCGCGGCTCGATCTCGGGGATCGTGAACCCCGACACCGGACAGGCAAAGTTCTCCGAGAACGTGACCCGCTCCGGCTCCCCCGCCTTCGGTGCGGTCTCCAGAATCGCAATCCCGTCGGCGAGATCGAGCGCAGTGCGGAAACTATCCGCCAGCCGCGTCTCCAGCCCCGCCTTCACCACCAAACGGTCCACCACCACGTCGATATTGTGCCGGTATTTCTTGTCCAGCTTCGGCGGCGCATCCAGCTCGTGGAACTCGCCATTCACCTTGACCCGCTGAAACCCCTTCGCCTGCAACTCGGCGAATTCCTTGCGATATTCTCCCTTCCGGTCCCGCACGATGGGGGCCAGCAGATAGGCCCGCGTCCCCTCCTCCATCGCCATCACCCGATCGACCATGTCGGAAACCTGCTGCGCCTCGATCGGCAGCCCGGTGGCCGGGGAATACGGCGTCCCCGCCCGCGCAAACAGCAGCCGAAGATAATCGTAAATCTCCGTCACCGTCCCCACGGTCGAGCGCGGATTCTTGGACGTGGTCTTCTGTTCAATCGAGATCGCAGGCGACAGCCCCGCGATATGATCGACATCGGGCTTCTGCATCATGTCGAGAAACTGCCGCGCATAGGCGCTGAGGCTTTCGACATACCGCCGCTGCCCCTCGGCATAGATCGTGTCAAAGGCCAGGCTGGACTTGCCCGAGCCCGACAGCCCGGTAATCACCGTCAGCTGGTTGCGCGGGATATCGACATCCACCGACTTCAGATTATGCTCGCGCGCCCCGCGCACCTCGATGTTCTTCAGCTCGGCCATACTGCTCCCCGGGATGGCGGGATTGTCGGTGATTCTGTCTCTGAACTCCAGACGCGCAAACTTGGAACAAACCGTGATCGTTAACAAGGCGGGAATCGTGGTTGGAAAGACCTCCTGCCAGTAACTGTCAAGAGGCTCCCGAGGGCGGCCAGCCGCCCGATCACCCTGACCGCGCGACGCCGGATATTGCGACACGCCCGGCCTTGGCCTTCACGCGCCTAAACGCTTGATTCCCGGTGCGATCTCGCTCAGACTTGGCCACAGGGGAGTTGTGGGCGTGGCCGGTTGTCCGGACAGAAGACCCGCCCACCAGTCAGGCCGCATGTTCACCACCATCAGCGCCGCATTCGTCGTCGCCCTCTTCGTCACGGCAGTCTACATGTCCTGGCGCGCCATAAACCAATCGCGCACCCCCCAGGGCGCGGTCGGCTGGGTGGTGTTCCTGCTGACCGCGCCCTATATCGCCGTTCCGGCCTATCTGTTCCTCGGCAACGTCAAATTCGCGGGTTATGTCAACGCAAGGCGCGACTCGGCTCAGGTCGCCAGCGGCCTGCATCGGCTGCGGATCGACCACAAATCCAGGATCGATCCATCCCGCATCAACGTCCTTGCCCTGGAACGCCTCGCCGGGGTTCCCGTGGTCGCCGATAACGACATGAAACTGCTCATCGACGGGCCCGAGACCTTCGGCGCGCTTTTCGAGGCCATGGACATGGCCAAGTCCTACATCCTCGCTCAGTTCTACATCATCCGGAACGACGACTTGGGACAGGAGCTCACATCCCGCCTCATTGCCAGGGCAAAGGACGGGGTCAGGGTCCGGGTACTGTTCGACAAGATCGGCAGTTCGCGGCTTTCAGAGACCCGCCTCGGTGAAATGCGCGAGGCGGGGATCGAGATTTTCGACGTCCATTACCGCCATGCCGCGCGCAACCGCTTCCAGATCAATTTCCGCAACCACCGCAAGACCCTGATCGTCGATGGTACGACCGGGTTCACCGGCGGGCTGAATGTCGGCGATGAATATATGGGCCGCAGCAGCCGCTTCGGGCCGTGGCGGGACACCTTCCTGCGCATCGAGGGGCCGATGGTCTCGCAATTGCAGCTCTGCTTCGCCGAGGACTGGTTCTGGGCCACCGGCGAGGCGCTCGGGGACCAGGTAATCTGGGAGGCGGGCAAGGCCGCAGCCAATATGGACGGGATCATCCTGTCGAGCGGACCCGGCGACGATCTCGAAACCGGCTCGCTCTATTTCTGCAATCTCATCGACGCCGCCCGCAAGCGCGTCTGGATCGCCACGCCCTACTTCATCCCCGACACCGATATCCTGACCTCACTGAAACTGGCGGCCATTCGCGGCGTCGATACCCGCATCCTCGTCCCCGATGCCATCGATCACCGGATCCCCTGGCTGGCGGCCCATGCGTATTTCGACGAGATCCGCGAGGCCGGGGTGAAGGTCTACCGCTACACCCGAGGCTTCATGCATCAAAAGGTGCTGCTGGTCGATGCCGATGTCGCCTCGGTGGGCACGATCAATCTCGATATCCGCTCCTGCCGGCTGAATTTCGAGGCGACGGCGATCTTTCTCGACACCCGCGCGGCGGATCGGGTGGCCGAGATGCTGAAGCGCGACTTCGCCAATGCCTTTCTGCTGGAACGGGCGCTGTCCGAGCAGGGCATTCTAAAGCGCATCGGTGCGCCGGTCGCCCGGCTGTTCTCGCCGGTGCTTTGACACTGGAGCGCGGGCAGGATCGGGGGCGGCCAGCAATCTGTCGGACAGGGCCGGTCAGCCGGGCGAAGTCAGGGTCTCGACCGAGAACACCGTCGGCAGATGGCGGGCCAACTCTGTCCAGCTGTCGCCTTCGTCGAGGCTGGCATAGACGGAGCCGGAATTGCTGGCGAAATAGAGCCCGGGCGACGGCAGGTTGTCGGTGGACATGGCCTGGCGGAGAACGGTGAAATAGCAGTTCTCCTGCGGCAGGCCCTCGCGAAGGTCGGTCCAGGTCTTGCCGCCGTCCCTCGTGCGCCACACGGCGGCCTTGGCGTCGGGAACGAAGCGGCCGCCGATATCGGAATTCATCGGCACGAACCAGGCGGTTTCGGGGTCGCCAGGATGGACGGCGGAGGCAAAGCCGAAACTGGAGGGAAGACCCGTCTCGATGCTTTCCCAGGTCTTGCCGTCGTCGTCGCTGCGATACATGCCGCAATGGTTCTGCTGATACATCACCGGGCCGCCATTGGCCCTTGTGATCGAGTGGCAGCACTGGCCGAATTCGGCGTATTTGTCCGCTTCGGTCTCGGCATAGTCGTTACGGATGCCGCGGTTGCGGGGCTCCCAGGTTTCACCACCATCCTCGGAGGCGAAGACGCCCACCGAAGAGGCGCCGATCCAGATCCTGTTGCCATCGCCGGGGTCGCGGACGATATGGTGCAGCGTCATCCCCGCCCCGCCTGGCATCCAGTCCTTGCGGGTCGGGTGGTTGGTGAGGCCCTCGACATGGGTCCAGGTCTGCCCGTGATCCTCCGAGCGGAAGAGGCCGGCGGGTCGGGTGCCTGCGTAGACGATGCCGTCATGGGCGTCGAGGGACCAGACGGAGTTGGCCTTGTCCATGCCCTCGGGAAAGGCGAGACCGTCACCCGATTTGGTCCAGGTCTCGCCCAGATCTTCCGAGCGCCAGACGTCGATGCCGACCCAGTCATGGCCGCCGCCGGCATAGATGGCGCTTGTGGCGGTGTCGGCGGTGACGTGGTTGATCGGCCAAGTGTCGCAGAAAGGCCCCTTGAGGGTCCAGTCGCGGCGGGCTTCATCCGATTGCAACAGGAACGCGCCCTTAGAGGTGCCGAGGAGGATGATAACAGTTTTACTCATGATATCAGCTCCTTGGGGCGTGTTTCTGAGGTTGTTTCAGGTCAGAGGGTGATGCGGTAACGGGCGAAGCCGTCGGCACCGTCGCCGGCGGGCTCGATGCTGACCGCCTTGACGTCGTCAATATATCCCGCCCCGGCGGGGCCGGTGTCGAAGAGCACCGTCGTTCCAGGCATCGCCTTGAATTTCCAGTTGGAATCGGCGGACGGGTTGATGGTGCCCTGCTCGACAATATAGCGCACGATGACGTCGCGGTTGGTGTCGGGGCCGACGAAAATGATGGTCGAGCCGTCGGCACCGGGGAAATTGCCGCCACCACCGGCGCGGTAGTTGTTGGTGGCAACGACGAATTTCTGCGCCGGATCAATGGGTTGACCGTTGAAGTTGAGGTTGACGATGCGGTTGGCTCCGGCGTCCAGCAGCTCACCCTTGGGGTCATATTTCGACGGTTGCGACAGGTCGATCTCGTAGGTCACACCATCGATGATGTCGAAATTGTAGCTGGGGAATTCGGGATTGATCAGCGGGACATCCACAGCCCCCGGCTCGATCTGGTTGAAGATGCCGGCCGAGCGTTCCAGCCAGTCCTTGACCTCTGCCCCCGTGATCAGCACCGCGCGGGTGGTGTTGGGGTAGAGATAGAGATCGGCGACGTTCTTGATCGCCACAGCCCCCGGTTTGACGTCCGTGTAGTATTCCGGCCCGCCACGTCCCCCGGCCTTGAACGGGGCGGCGGCCGAGAGGATCGGCAGGCCTTCCCATTCGGTGCCTGCCATCATCTGCTCGGTATACCAGAGCTGGGCCTGGCTGACGATCTGCACCGAGGGGTCGTCGGCGACCAGCGCAAAGTAGGAGTGCAGGGAGGCCGAGGTCTCGCCGACCGGGCGGCGGATATAGTCGAGCGTGGCCTCATGGACATCGGCGATGGAGGCGAGAACCGCCTCATCGCTTTCGACCAGCGGCACATTGTCCCGTTCGACCCGCTCATAGATCGGACGCGCCGAGGATTCAGCCGCCGCGACCCGCCATTCACCGCCGTCATGCTCCAGCGCCAGATCGATCAGCCCCATATGCGAGCCCCAGAACCCGGCCATGGTGGCGGGCTTGCCCATCAGCGTGCCCTTTTCAGGATCGATCAGCGCGCTGGCCTCGTAGCTGTCGCCGGGGAAGACCAGATGGTGGTGCCCGGTGACGACGGCGTCGATACCGTCGATCCCGGCCAGATAAAGCGAAGCATTCTCCATTCGGTCGGAGGGGCCGGTCTCGCTGATACCGGAATGGGACAGGGCGACGATGATATCGGCCCCGGCTTCCTTCATTTCGGGAATGAAGGCGGCGGCGGTCTCGATGATGTCGCGGGTATTGGCGCTGCCCTCCAGATGGAGCCTGTCCCAAGTCATGATCTGCGGCGGGCAGAATCCGATCAGACCGACCTTGATCGCATGGGTCCGGCCCGCGCCATCGGTGACTTCGCGGTCGAGGATGACATACGGCTTGACGAACAATTCGTCCTCGCGCGGATTGGCGCGCAGCTCGCCCTTGACGACATTGGCCGAGATGACGGGGAAATCCGCCCCGGCAACGGAATTCATCAAAAAGTCGAGCCCGTAATTGAACTCGTGATTGCCGAAGGTGGAGGCAGCATAACCCAGCGTGTTCATCGCGGTGATGACCGGGTGCATGTCGCCGTCCTTCATGCCCCGCTCATAGGCCATGTAATCGCCCATCGGATTGCCCTGCAGGAAGTCGCCATTGTCGACCAGGATCGAGTTGGTGGCCTCGGCGCGGATGGCGTCGATGATCGAGGCGGTGCGGGCGAGACCGACCGTATCGACCTCGCGGTCGGCATAGTAGTCGTAAGGATAGACGTGGACGTGCAGGTCGGTGGTCGACAGGATCCGCAGATGCGCGCCATTGGCCTGCGCGTTGGCGGAGAATGGGTGAAGGGCGATGAAAGCGCCTGTCATGGCTGTGCTGGCAAGGAAATCTCGGCGGGTCGGGGTGAAGGGAAGGTTAGGCATCGGCGCGGCTCCATGACAGGGAATATAGTGGTTTTGCGACACATTCGATCGGTACTGTGGCGGAAACGCTTAGTCGTGATCTGCGACAGAACCACGACAGAAACGCCCCTTCAGAACGGGGCCTTGGCCTTTGCGGGTGAAGCGCGTAGAAAATGCGAAAACTCAGGAACCCCCACCGATGGCCCAAGCCTCTGCCAATCTCAATATCATGATAAAAGCCGCGCGCAAAGCCGGGCGTTCGCTGGTGCGCGATTTTGGCGAGGTTGAGAATTTGCAGGTCTCGTCCAAGGGGGCGGGGGATTTCGTGTCGAAGGCCGATATCAAGGCCGAGGAGATCATCCGCGAGGAATTGTGCGAGGCGCGGCCGAATTACGGATGGCTCGGCGAGGAGAGCAAGCCGGTGAAGGGTTCCGACCCGACGCGGCGCTGGATCGTCGATCCGCTGGACGGGACGACGAATTTCCTGCACGGCCTGCCCCATTGGGCAGTGTCGATTGCATTGGAGCACAAGGGCGAGATCGTGGCGGGCGTGGTCTTTGACCCGGCGAAGGACGAGATGTTCGTGGCCGAGAAGGGCTCGGGGGCCTGGATGAACGACCGGCGGATGCGGGTCTCGGCACGGCGCGACATGATCGAGATGATCTTTGCGACCGGGATCCCTTTCGGTGGCTCGACGGACCTGCCGCAGACCCTGCGCGATCTGGCGGCGCTGACGCCCCGGACAGCAGGTATTAGGCGCTGGGGGGCGGCGGCTCTCGATCTGGCCTATGTGGCGGCCGGACGGCTGGACGGCTATTGGGAGCGACGGCTGAACCCCTGGGATATCGGTGCGGGGCTGCTGATGGTGCGCGAGGCCGGGGGACTGGTTGGGCCGGTGATCGAAGGCGAGGACGTGTTGGGTTCAGGCAGCGTGATTGCCGCCAATGATCAGGTCTTCGAGCGGTTCACGGAGATACTGCGCGGCGCCTGACGCCCCGAAATCTTTCAAAGATTTCGGCCGCTTTCTTTCAAAGAAAGCGGTCTCGTTGATCTTCAAGATATTGATTTTTCGTCAAAATTTCACAATGCCTCAGCAGGCGCGCGGCAGGGACCGCAAGGTCATCCCCATCGATACGAGAAACAATACGGTTTCCTGGCCGAACTGACTTGTGAGAAAACGGACAGCTATTTCTGCTCCCACGGAGGAATTGGCCCCAGTTCCGCGATGAGGCAGGTGACAAGGGCGTCGACGCACGGATTTTGCCGCTTGTTGGCCGGGATCAGTGCCTTGAGACTGAGCGGGGTGACAGGGTTTGAGGGCATGAGTTCGGTCAACGCGCCACTTTGAAGATGCGGCCGGGCGAGGAAACGCGGCAGGATGGCGACCCCGACCCCCTGCAGCGCCGCGGAAAGCACGGACATGCTGTCATTGGCGTTCATCCTTGCGTGGACGTCGATGATCGAACTGCCGGAATTGGACAGGAACGACCAGGTGGTCCCGGCTGGAATGAAGGTGAGGCACTCATGTTCAATCAGATCACCAGGCGTGCGGGGGGTGCCATGGAGGTCGAGATAGCAAGGTGCCGCGCAGAGGACGCGGTCATAACGGCAGAGCGGGACGTCCTCGACATTGGCGAAGGACGAGGGCAACGCGCCGATGGCAAGGTCATAGCCTTCCTCGATCGGGTTGACGGCGCGATCCTTGGTGATGATTTCCATCGTGACCTTGCGGTTCTCGGCAAGGAACTTGGCGAAGATGTCACCGATATAAAGCGCGGTGATGGTCTGGGGGGTCTTGATGCGCAGATGGCCCTCGATCTCACCCTCGATGGGCATGCCGCCATCGAGAACCTCGTCGAGTTCGCCCATCAGGAGCTGGAAACGGGGGCGGACTTTCTCGCCGAGCGTGGTCATCGACAGGTTGCGGGTGGAGCGCAGCAACAGCGGCGCGCCCATGCGGTCCTCGAGGCGGCTGACCCTTTTGGTCATGACCGAGGGCGACAGGCCCAGTTCGCGGCCGGCGGCCGAAAAACTTCCCAGACGCACCGTTGTCAGGAACGCTTTGATGTCTTGCAGCTCTGCCATCTTCCACTCGAATCAAGAAAAATTCGTCGCTTGCGCAGGTTCTAAGGGTGGAATCGAGCAAAATCTGGGCAAGCTGTCATGATTGGGAAATTTGCACCGGATGATGGGAGCTTAGCGGTCGTTCCAAGCCGGGATCCGGGGCGCCGGGCGGCGGGTTCCGGGGCTTTGACGGCGGTCTTGCGGGCGGAATTGATCCTAATTGGAAAAAGCCGGATCGCGGCACGGACCTGAGCTGGTTATTCAGTTATGGCGACAATGCTTCGTGACCCGACAGTGCTTCCCCCCCCACGATTTCCCTACCGGTCGCAGATCCGTTGCAGCGCCGCCCAGTCCTGTCCGGTCAGAGGTCGGATGAACGGGCCGATTTCTCTCTCGCCCGGCAGGTTCAGGCTCTCGCGCAGCGGCGAGACCGCGATCCCCGCCGCCCGAAGCCGACCCAGGGCCGCCTCGACGCTGGCGGGGGTTGGCACCACCGGTTCCGCCAGGGTGCGCGCCGCCATCGCTTCCATCTCGTCCTCGCTGATCCCGCCGGTAAAGGCCAGGCGCAGCGCCCTTGAGGTATCGGCCTCCGCGATCAGCCGGTCGAGCGCGTCGCGGTCGCGCGGCAGGTTTGCGGCCAGCGCCATCCAGCCGGCAAAGGCCGGTGCCGAGCCGGCCCGGGCCAGCAAGTCCTTGTCGAGGATCGCCCGTCCGTCCGGCAACACCGCGATCCCGGGCCCCGGCAGATCGGCAATCCGCACCGCGTCCCCGGGCATCAGGACCAGAGCGGCCAGCCTGTCCCAGGCCTCCAGCGCCCTCGGCTCGGCGCAGGTCTGAAGCGCCATGCGGTCGGCAATCTCGTCGCTGACCAGCACTTTCTGCTCGTCCGAGACCAGCCCCGCCACCCAGCCCGGCACCTGCCCCGGCAGCCAGAAAGCCGCGCCGAGGGCCGCCGCCGCCAGCCCCGCCAGCAACCAGAGCCCGCGCCGTCGCCTCGGCCGTCCCTGGTCCGCCAGAACCGAGGCCGTCACCTCGCGGATCGCCTCGACCAGGAATGGATCGGTTACCGCCAGCGTCTCCTGCACCCCGCCATCGGGGGCATAGAGCACGGTTTCGCCATCCTGGGAGACGATACGCGTCGCCGCCAGCGACCAGTGCGTGAGCGGTGCATCGGATATGTCGGAAATCACCAGCGAGCCCTTGCCGAAGGACACGATCACCGCGCGCGGCTCCGCCGCCGGCCCCTCGCGCCACAGCGCCTCGGCCTCAAGCCGGACATATTTTTCCAGTGCCGTCATTCAGAGCGTGTCGCACCTGAACGGATACCAGCATTGAATTGCACCCGCGATCCCGCGTTTGCTGCGCAAATGCATTCGAGGGTGCACTTGAATCCAGTCTGATGCGACATGCTCATGCGGTCAGAATCGTTTGCTGCTCTGCCGCCTTGTGTACCGCGAAGCCCGGGCGGACCCAAGCGGTCAACGGCCCTCGTATTTCGCCGCCCGCTTTTCCAGAAACGCCATCACCCCTTCGGTAAAATCCCGCGTCTTGCCCGCTAGCCCCTGCAGATGCGCCTCGAAATCGAGCTGGCCTTCTAGGTCGCGGTCATAGCTGCCGCGCAGTGCCTGCTTGATCAGCGCATAGGTCCGGGTCGGCCCGTTCGCCAGCTGCTTCGCCCGCGCCGCGACGGTATCGGCGAATTCCGCGTCCGGGACCGCCTGCCAGATCATCCCCCATTCCTCGGCCTGTCGGGCCGGGACCGGCTCGGCGAAAAGGGCGGCCCCCATCGCACGGGCAAAGCCGATCTGTTTCGGCAGCCAGTAGGTCCCCCCCGCATCCGGGATCAGCCCGATCCGGGCAAAGGCCTGGATGAAGACGGCACTTTCCGTCGCGATCACCACATCGGCCGCCAGCGCCAGATTGGCCCCCGCCCCCGCCGCCGGGCCGTTCACCGCGGCGATCACCGGCAGCGGACAATCATAGATCGCCTTCAGCAGTGGCTCGTATTCCTCACGCAGCGTGCGTTCGATATCGAGATCCGCCGCCGTCACCCGGTCGCCGAGATCCTGGCCCGAGCAGAAGCCCCGCCCCGACCCGGTCAGAACCACCACCCGCGCCTCCTCGGCGACCTTCTTGAACACATGCAGCAATTCCAGCCGCATCTGTCCGTTGAGCCCGTTCAGCACCTCGGGCCGGTTCAGGGTCACCGTGGCGACATTCCCGGCGGTCTCGTAAGTGATCGTCTCATAGCCCATGGCGGCGTCTCCCCGGTTCCGTGGCGGAAGGTAAGCCCGACGGCGCGGAATGTTAAGACGGACGTGGGGTCAGTCCTCGTCTTGACCGAGGATTTCCCGCAGGCGCGCCGTTTCCGCCGCACTCAGCGGCTCGGCGGGTCCCGCTGCTGCCCTTTGGTGCAGGAAACGCCAGGCGATGCCGCCGCCAAGGAGCAGAAGCAGCGGTCCGGCAAGCCAGAGCACGGCGTTGTTCAGCGCCATCGGCGGGTCCATCAGCACGTATTCGTCATAGCGGGAGACGAAGAAATCCAGCACGTCCTGGTCGCTGTCTCCCGCCAGCAGCCGTTCGCGCACCACCCCGCGCGCGTCCCGCGCCCAGTCGGCATTCGAGGACAGGATGGTCTCGCTCCGGCATTTGACACAGCGCAATTCGCCGTAAAGCTTCATAGCTCGGACCTGCAATGCGGGGTCGTCCATGATCTCGTCCGGTGACACCGCCGCGGCCGCCCAGGTCGCCGAAAGCACCAGAAGGAGTGTGGCAAGCCATTTCATTCCGCCGGCACCGCCTCTCCGGCCCCGGCCTTCCGCCGTACCGCCCCGACCCGGTATCGCCTGTCGATCAGGCTGAGCCCCCCACCGAACGCCATCACCAGCGCCCCGGCCCAGAGCCAGTTGGCAAAGGGCTTGATATAGGTGCGCACGGCCCAGCCGCCGCCTTCCTGCCGGTCGCCCAGCACCACATAGACATCCCGCGTCAGGCCGCGGTCGATCGCCGCTTCGCTCGTCGGCATCCGCTGCACGGGATAGAAGCGCTTTTCGGGATGGAGGGTGGCGATCTCGTCATTGCCGTCGAACAAGGTCAGCGAGCCGCGATCCACCCGGTAATTCGGCCCCTGCCCGGTCTCGACCGCATCGAGGCGCAGAGTGAAGCCGCCGATTTCGGCCTCCTCGCCGATCTGCAGGAGCCTTATGTCCTCGTATTCCCAGGCGGTGACCGCGGCGATGGCGAAGATCACGATGCCAAATCCTGAATGGGCCACTGCCTTGCCCCAGTCGGCCCGCGGCAGGTTCCGGGCCCGCCTGAGGGTCTCCGCCAGCCCCGCCCGGCCGACACGGCAGCGGTCGCCGATCTCTGCGAGGCTGCCAAGAACGATCCAGGCGGCCAGGACCGCGCCCACCGGTGCCAGGATCGAGCCGCCGGTCTGCATGGTCCAGACCAGCGCGCCCAGCGTTCCCGCCAGGATCAGCACCCCCCAGAGCGGCTGCATGGCGCGGCCAAGGCCGCCGCGTTTCCAGCGCAGGACCGCGCCGATCGGCATCAGCATCGCCAGCACCACCATGAAGGGCGTGAAGGCGAGATTGAAGAAGGGCGGGCCGACCGACAGTTTGCGGCCCGTGGCGATCTCGGCGATCAGCGGCCAGACGGTGCCGATGAAGACCACCAGGGCTGCGACGACCAGCAAGAGATTGTTGAGGACCAGCGCGCTCTCGCGGCTCGCCAGACCGAAGACCGCCTTCGATCGCAATTCCTGGGCCCGCACCGCATAGAGCAGCAGCGCCCCGCCGATGGTGATGCCGAGAATGACGAGAATGAACACCCCCCGTGTCGGATCGTTGGCAAAGGCGTGGACCGAGGTGATGACGCCCGAACGCACGATGAAGGTGCCGATCAGCGAGAAGGAAAAGGCCAGGATTGCCAGCAGCACCGTCCAGCTTTTCAAGGTGTCGCGCTTCTCGACCACGATGGCCGAATGCAGCAATGCCGCAGCCACCAGCCAGGGCATGAAAGAGGCGTTCTCGACCGGGTCCCAGAACCACCAGCCGCCCCAGCCAAGCTCGTAATAGGCCCACCACGATCCCAGGGCGATGCCGATGGTCAGGAAGATCCAGGCCGCCAGCGTCCAGGGCCGCACCCAGCGTGCCCAGGCGGCATCGACGCGGCCTTCGATCAGGGCGGCGATGGCGAAGGAAAAGGCCATCGAGAGCCCGACATAGCCGAGATAGAGAAACGGCGGATGGATGGCGAGACCGGGATCCTGCAGGAGCGGGTTCAGATCGGCGCCGTCGAAGGGCGGATTGGCCAGGCGCAGGAACGGGTTCGAGGTGAACAGAAGGAAGGCGAAGAAGGCCACCGCGATCCCCGCCTGTACCGACAGCACCCGCGCCTTCAGACCGGCGGGCAGATTGCCGCCCCTCAGCGCCACCATCGCCCCGAACAGCGTCAGGATCAGCACCCAGAGCAGCATGGAGCCCTCGTGATTGCCCCAGGTGCCCGTCACCTTGTAAAGCAGCGGCATCGCCGAATTGGAATGGCGTGCGACCAGCGCTACCGAGAAATCGCTGGTGACAAAAGCATGGGTAAGTGCCGCGAAAGCCCCGGCCGTCAGCACGAACTGCACCATCGCCGCCGGCACCGCCACCGCCATCCAGTCCGCCCGCCGCATCTGGGCGCCGATCAGCGGTACCAGCATCTGCAACACGGCTACCCCGAAGGCGAGGATCAACGCAAAATGCCCGAATTCAGCAACCAAGACCGCGCTCCCATTCAATCGAGCCCGCATTCTACCCGAACCGGCCCCCGATACCAGAGGCGACCCCGGGCCAAGCTCTGCAAATATCGCACAATCGCGCGAGTCGGCCCATAATGCGCCTGACCCTGGCCCTCTCTTCGTTCAAAATCTGCACCGCGCGAGGTACAAACCCGCACACCAGCGCTTCTCAGCCCGAAATAAACTAATTATTCCAGTACTATACCAGATTTGGCAAAATTTTTCTTCCCCCCTCTTGACCAAACCGAAATCCTCTCCAAGTATGTAAATGTTATTAACATTAACATCGAAAGGACCCACCGATGCACACCGTCTCGCAATGGTTCAACGACGCCGAGGCGTGGCTGGACGCACGGGGCAAGGGCGCCTGGATCGCTGCAATGATCCTGGCATTCGTCTTTATCTGGCCTGTCGGCCTCGCCCTTCTCGCCTACATGATCTGGAGCAAACGCATGACCTGCCACAACCGCCATCACCGTTCGCATTTCGGCCGCCGCCGTTTCAACAGTTCCGGCAATACCGTCTTCGATGCCTATCGCGACGAAACCCTGAAGCGCCTCGAAGAAGAACAGAGCGCCTTTCGCGAGTTTCTCGACCGACTGCGTCAGGCCAAGGACCAGACCGAATTCGACCGGTTCATGGAAGACCGCAAGAACGGCAATGCCGGCGACGCAGTGCCGGCTTGAGCGAAGGCCTGAACTTCTTCCCGACAAGCCCTTTGGCGTAGGGCGGGGTTAACCCCGCCTACCCTTCCCCCGCCGCGGGTAAAACGAGGAATAACGAGACAAGATGACTGACAGCACCTATATCACCCCCATGCATAGCGGCCTTCCCGATCCCGTCCTAGACCGGCAGTTCTACACCAGGGTCACCTCCAAACGACTGGTTGCCTGGGCCATTGACGCTGTCGTCATCGGGCTCCTGTCGCTTCTGTTCAGCCTGATCGTGGCGATCTTCACCCTGGGGCTCGGCTTTCTGATCCTGCCGCCGATCATCGTCACCACCAGCTTCCTTTACCGCAGTTTCTCGATCGGCAACCGCTCGGCCACCTGGGGGATGCGGATGATGGGCATCGAGCTCCGGGATCGGAACGGCGACCGGTTCGACCTTACCAATGCCGCCATCCACACGCTGCTCTATTTCCTCTCGGTCGCAACGGTGATCGGCTGGCTGATCTCGGTGATCCTGATGCTCGCCTCGCCGCGCGGCCAGGGATTGCCCGACATGCTGCTCGGCTCGGCGGCCATCAATCGGCCCCTCACCGGCTGACGCCGGCAGGCCGAGCCGGTGTCGGCGAGCTTACCGGATCGCGGAAATATGTTTGCATATTTCCGCGAAGCCCTGTTAGCGTGGCGCAAAACGGTTCGGACATATCCTGCCAGATGCGCCACTCGCTGCCCAATACGCCGCAATTCTATGTGACGGCCCCGCAGACCTGCCCGTATCTGGAGGGACGGGTCGAGCGCAAGCTGTTCACGGCCCTGCAGGGTGACAGCGCCAATACCCTCAACGACAGCCTGTCGCGCCAGGGTTTCCGCCGCTCGCAGAACGTGCTCTACCGACCCTCCTGCAACGAATGCTCGGCCTGTCTCTCGGCCCGTATCCCGGTGCGTGAATTCCGACCGTCTAAATCCCAGAAACGCGTCCTGAGGCGTAACCGCTCCATCAGCCGCGAGGCGTCATCTCCTTGGGCCTCCGAAGAGCAATACGCCCTCTTCCGCCGCTATCTCGACAGCCGCCACGCCGATGGCGGCATGGCCGACATGGATATCTTCGAGTTCGCTGCCATGGTCGAGGAAACCCCGGTCCGCTCCCGCGTCGTCGAATACTACGACAGCGAGAGCCGCGACCTCGTCGGTGTCTGCCTGACAGACGTTCTCGCCGACGGGTTGTCGCTGGTCTATTCCTTCTTCGACCCCGACCGTGACGCCCAGTCGCTCGGCACCTATATCATTCTCGATCATATCGACCTCGCCCGTTCCTCTGGGCTCGAGCATGTCTATCTCGGCTACTGGGTGCCTGGCTCGCGCAAGATGGACTACAAGGCCCGCTTCCGGCCGCTGGAGATCTTCCATCGCGGCCGCTGGACCGAGCTCAGCACCGAAAAGCAGCTCGAACTCAGCTCCCACCCCCTCGACAGCGACCCGATCGCCGAACAGGTGGCGGCGATCCACCTGCCCGATATCGGCAAGATCTGAGGCATCCGCCAAGGTGAAGCCCGCTCCGCCCCCTTCGGGAGTGGCGATGGCTGTTATACCCGGTCAGGGTCCCCACGGACCGCCCGGAACTGCGCACCGGTTGGGCAGAACCCCACCCGATATCGGCCATGCGGTGAAACATTCTTGCAATCTCGTGAACCGCAAAGTTAATTGCTCGGTGGTGGGGACGACAGAACGAGTGAGAAAAGGCGTTTTCAATCGTGCATTTCCCGTGCCGATTCCCCCTGAACCTGCACCTGTTGCAAAGCGTTTCGATGCTTCCGGCAGCCCTTGCCCTGAGCGCCTGCGGCGGCGGCGGAGACGACCCCGGCGACGCGATCAACGAGGCGGCAGCGCAATACGGCATCCAGATGGTCAACGCCGATGACGTCCACGCGCTTGGTGGCACCGGCGACGGCGTGCGCGTGGCGGTGGTCGATACCGGCATCAACGATTCGCACCCGGAATTCATCGGGCGCGGTGTGACGGGATACAATTTCGCCGGTGGCTCGACCCAGAACTGGGATCAGGACAATGTCGGGCACGGCACCTGGGTTGCCGGGGTAATCGGCGCAGCGCTGGATGGCCAGGGCATGCATGGGGTCGCGTACGACTCACAGCTCTACGCCTATCGGATCGACAGTGGTGGTTCACCTGGTTTTGAAGGCGTTGATACGGATCCGCAATTTGCGGCCCTGATCCGCCAGCATATCGATGATGATATAGATATCTCCAACAATAGCTGGGGCTATGTATACGATATGGATTCCGCGGCGGCCGATGCTCTGGTTACAGATTCGAGTTTCCAAGCTACCGTGGTTGATGCCTTTTACGATGCAGCCGCAGCCGGTACGGTCTTCGTTTGGTCGGCCGGCAATATCGATCCGACTCTCGACTTTGGGCCTGATGACTGGGACAATCCTACGGTTCTTGGCGGACTGCCTTATTGGGAACCTGGGCTTGCGGCCAACTGGGTCGTTGTAATGTCGGTGGACATTAATGGCACCGAGTCGGATTTCTCTTATCAATGCGGCGAAGCTTGGGAATGGTGTGTTGCCGCTCCGGGTACAGACATTTTCACATCCGATGCGGGCGGCGGTTACAACACCGTAAGCGGTACCTCCTTCGCTGCCCCTATGGTGTCGGGCGTGCTTGCAATCCTGATGGATCAGTTGAGCATTAGTGCCGAACAGGCATTACTGCGAGTCAAAGCCACAGCAGATTACGACGGACTAACTACATTCGACGGCTGCACCATTGATACTCCCGGTTGCGCGGATGAGATGCGTGATGTCTTCGGCCTCGGGCTCGTCGATGCCCTGGCCGCGCAGCAGGTAATGGGGAGCCTCTCCGTGCCGCTGACGGCCTCCGCCGAAGGCCGTTCCACGGTCAGGATGGCCGCGCCCGCCGGCCTGTCGGATCGCGGCCGGGCGGCGCTGGCGGCGACGGAAATCGCCGCGCTCGACAGTTTCGACGGGGCGGTCTTTCGCATCGACGGCTCGGAAGTGTTCACTGAGACCGAGACCGACACCCGCGCCATCGGCTATCTCTCCGCCGGCCCCGAACCCCGCCTCCATGCCGCCCGAATCGACCCCGAGGCCGATGACCGGCTGAGCTTTACCCACACCTACGCGCCTCAGGGCGTCAATGCCGCAAGCGTGGAATTCTGGGGCGACAAGGTCGGGCTGGTGAAGAATCTCGACGGCGACCAGCTCCGGACCGACAGCGTCCAGGTGGCCTATGCGCTCACCGACGCCCTGACCCTGTCGGGCAGTGTCGAGTATTCCGACGTCACCCGCGAGACCGGGTTCGGTCTGGCCGCCTCGTTGCTGCTGGGCGACCGCACCCGTCTGATGGGCGGGGTCTCGCAAGGCAGCTATGTCGAGGACATGACCGGCATCGACGCCCATAACATGACCCTCGGCGAGGCCACCCGCTTTGAGATCGGCCTCCGCCACGCTCTGACCGACCGGATCGAGCTGTTCGGCCATGCCGAGATGCGCGAGGTCGGCGATATCGCCGCTTCGACGACGCGCTGGGGCGCCGAGGACGCCATCTATGGCTCGGCGGTGCTGGGGGCGGAATATGCCGGGGAAGACTACCGGCTGAGTGCCGGGCTTTACCAACCCGATCAGCAAATCGGCGGCGAAGCCACCATCCAGCTTGCCACCGCGCGCAGCCTCGACGGCCAGGTCTTTTACCGGCAGGCGGCTTTCGACGCCTCCGGCACCGGCGATACCGGGCTGTTTCTGGCCGGGAAATGGGATTTTCTCGAAGGCGGTGCCGGTGAGCTGGCGTTCCAGCTGCAGCAGGTGCCCGGGGAGGTCGAGAAGGTCGACAAGGCCGCCGTCATGGTGAACCTGCGCTTCTGAACCCCAGCCGCCGGGCCGGCGGGGGCGTCGCGGTCAGCCGGATGGCGGCGTTCGCGTCCCCCACAGCGCCCGGAGGGACTTGAAGGCAGCCACGAGCAGCGCAAATCCGGCGAGACCGCCGATCAGCATCGTGTCATGCCGCGCCGGGGTGAAGCTCAGGACCGCGCCGAAGGCCAGCGATGCCGCGCCAGTGACCAGAAACTCCAAGCGTCGGGGATGTGCCCGATCCGGCAGCGTCGCGATCAGTCTCAAGGCGCCATCGGCAAGGAATACGACCGCGATCAGCCCGACCAGCAGGAGCGCGGGGGCGGGATGGGCGAACAGCACCCACGCCCCGAGCCCCAGAGCCGCCGCCAACAGCAGGGTTTGCCGCCGCTGCGCGCGCTGCCGGAGCCCACGGATCAGACAGATCAGCGCGAGCGCCGCGGCCAGTCCGGTCAGGAACGCCACAACGAAGCCCCCCGCCCTGTCAGGCACCCAGAACGCCCCGACCCCGCCCGCGAAAAGCAATCCCGATTTCAGCGCCTCCTGGCCGCGGCTCTCCCGGGCGCGTCCGTTCAGGATCCGGCCGAAGATCGCCGGGGCGACGTTCTCGATCCTGCGGGCCGGTCCCAGTCGCATCAGCGGCTATTTCATGAGATCGGGCAGGATGGTCACGACGGAGGGGAACCCCCAGAGAAGCGCCAGCCCCAGAACCTGGATCAACACGAAGGGGATCACTCCGCGATAGATATGGCCCGTGGTCACTTGCGGCGGTGCCACGCCTCTCAGATAGAACAGCGCAAAGCCGAAGGGCGGGGTCAGGAACGAGGTCTGCAGGTTGACCGCGATCATGATCGTTACCCATTTGGGGTCCAGTGTGCCGCCATAGATCACCGGCCCGACGATGGGCACGACGATGTAGATGATCTCGAGGAAATCCAGCACGAAGCCGAGCACGAACAGCACCAGCATCACGATCAGGAACACCTTGAACTCGTCGTCGAAGCTGCGCAGGAACTCCTGGATGTAATGCTCGCCGCCGAAGGAGATGATGACGAGGTTTAGCAACTGCGACCCGATCAGGATCGCAAAGACCATCGACGTCACCTTCGCGGTCTCGCGCACCACCGGGGTCAGGACCGCGGTCCGGTAGAGCACCCAGCAGGCGAAGAGCAGCCCGCCGAAGGCGATGTGATAGGCGATCATCGCGGCGACGAAGGCGATCCAGCTTTCGGTCGTCACCTCCTCGAGATTGACCCTGAGATCGAAATTGACCCCTAAAAGCAGCATGATGACCATGGCGAAGGTCGCCACCAGGATCGGTGTCCCGGGTCGGCCCTCGTCCTGCAGCTTGCGATAGGCCGCCAGCATGATCGCCCCCGCCGCCCCCAAACCCGCCGCCGGGGTCGGGTTGGTGATACCGCCGAGGATCGAGCCCAGCACCGCGACGATCAGGATCAGCGGCGGGAAGACCACGCGTAAAAGCTCGTTCTGCGACAGGCGCTGCATGGCGTGACCGACGGCCCAGAGCAGAACCCCCAAGGGAAGTGCGATCTTCAGAAAGGTAGTGCCGGGCGAGGTCACGGGCGTGATATAGAGAAAATCGATCAACAGGATCGCCACGATGGCCAGCCCGCCGAGCAGCGCCGGCATGGTCTCTTCATCCGGGGCCACCCCGAAACCGGTGGTCAGCACCAGACCGAACAGCACCATGGCGATCAGGATGCCGGTACCGATGGGGGCAGCGTTTTCGACCGCCGCCAGCCGCGCCGCCTCGATCTGCTCCGGGGTCAGGGTGCGATCCGCCTGGGAAAGGTTGCCGCCGGTCGCGTCGATCTCGGCCTGGGTCGCCACCGCGCGGTCCCATTTCTCCTGCCCGTGCAGCTCGATCATCGCCGCCTGGCACTGGTCGGAGACATTGGTCCTCAACTCCGCCTGCGCGCCAATATCGGCCACCGAATCCACGTGTACATTCTGCGAGCCCGACAGACCAAGCGAACCCGACAGCACCGCGAGCCCGACCATCGCCACCGGCACGATTGCGTACCAGGTCAGCGAATGCCCCCTGCCCCGCCCGTGCCCGGCCATGCCCGAGGCCGGGATCGGCGGCGCCTTGTCGGGTTTCACCAGCGCATAGCCGAAGGCATATAGACCATAGAGCACCGCCAGCAGGATCCCCGGTATGACGGCGGCCTGAAACAGAGTGCCCACCGACAGCACCGCCGGCTCGCCCAGATAGGTCAGCGCATCGCCGCACCCCAGCGCCGAAGCACGGGTTTCCTGCGCCGTCGCATAGAGGTCGCCGGCCAGCGTCCCCAGAAGCACGATCACGATGGAGGGCGGAATGATCTGCCCCAGCGTCCCCGAGGCGGCGATCACCCCGGTTGCCAGTTCCGGCGAATAGCCATTGCGCAGCATCGTCGGCAGCGCCAACAGCCCCATCGTGACCACCGTCGCGCCGACGATCCCGGTCGAGGCGGCGAGGAAGGCCCCGACGACCACGATCGACACCGCAAGCCCTCCCGGCAGCGGCCCGAAGACCCGCGCCATGGTGGTCAGCAGGTCATTGGCGATCCGCGAGCGTTCCAGCGTGATCCCCATCAGCACGAACATCAGCACCGCCAGGAGCGTCTCGATCGACGGCCCCGCGATCACCCGCTCGTTCATCCGGTTGGGCATGAAGGACAGGTTCCGGTCCATCGCCCGCTCCCAGCCGCCATCGAGCAGCGGCATCGAGATTGTCGGCAAATCGGGGTATCGGAAATGCGAAATGGTCTCGCGGCCCACCCCTTCGGCCAGCAAGGCAGCATATTCCGGTGACCCGGTATCGATCACCGCGCGCATCAAAAGGCCCGAACTGTCGAGCGCGGCGATGATCCCAAAGGAAATCACTGCCGCCCCCCCAATGGCAAAGGCGACCGGGAAACCGGACATGATACCCGCGAAGAGGCAGGCGAAAACGATGATCAGTGAAAGCTCTACGCCGTCGAGACCGAAAAACATGATCTACCCTGCCCCTAATGCGCCTGGGCGGCCGCTTCGGCCACCTCGTCGCCCAAAACATCCTTGTCGAGATACCGGTCCGCGCTGTCCTCGCCTTCGACGAATTCCAGGAAGGACCGGTAGAAGAAGGCGCAGGCCTGCAGGAACATCATCCCCGCGAAACCGATCAACAGCACCTTGAACAGGAAATAGGCGTTGAAGCCGTTCGGCGAGAAGCCGATGGTCTCGATATTCCAGTTCAGCACCCCGGCCTTGCGCATCACCATATCGAGACTGTCCGAGGCCGAGACCTTTGGCGTGACCAGGCTCCGCCACAGGAAAAACCAGCCATACATCCAGATCAGCACCGTCGCCGGCATCATGAAACAGAGACTGCCGAACATGTCCATGAACCGCTTCGCCCGGTGCCGCATTCCGGCATAGAACAGGTCGACCCGCACATGGCCGCCTTGCGTGAATGTGTAGGCGCAACACAGGCAGACGATCATGGCGTTATAAAGTTTCAGCTCCTCCGACCACCAGCTGAGGTCCTTGGTGAAGGCCGACCCGAAGGGCCCGAGCGAGACTTCGGAGACCCTGAAGATGCGCTGCAAGAAGATGATCATCACCTGCTGCAGCACCATGAGCAGACCAACCCAGGCAAAGAGGCGTCCAACCGTATTGGCAAACCCCTCCAACCCCCGCACGACACCCCAGAGAAACCCGCGGGCGAAGAGGCCGATGGCGAAGATCGCGAGGAAAAGGATCAGAACGGCAAAGAAGAGCTCCGCCGAGCCGCCGTAATAGATGAACCGGCCCAGCGCCTGCTTGTCCGACCAGTCCAGCCACAGATGCGGATGGCTGAGCGCGTAGCCGAGATTGAAGACCCCCTCCAGCATGTTGCCGCTGATCCATTGCAACAGCCCACCCTGCTGGTAAGCCTCCAGACACGCGATCGTGCCCTCCTCGCTGGCGGTCAAAAATCCGCTGCAGACGACTTTCTCGTCCATCTCCCTCGCCCTCCCTGAGGTCCTGTCCGGCCCCCACCCGCTTTTCCGGGGCGGATCGCCGGATACGGGACCGGGCCCGCCCGCAAAGGGACAGGCCCGGCTCGGTCTTTCAGATCAAGGGCTTAGCCCAGAACCCGGTCGCGCTGAGCGCGATAGGCGCCCTCGGAACGGGTCAGCCAGGCCGACGAGGACCTCATTGAGGCCTGCATCGAGTCGAAGGCGCGCTTGAACAGCTCGTCGCCCATATTCTCGTCATAGACTTTTTGCGAGGCGCTGCCGAAGGCATCCCAGACGCTGTCGGGGAATTCCTTGATGGTGACACCCGAGGCCGACAGGCGCTGCAGGGCGGCCGAGTTCTCGGCCAGGAACTGCGCGAGGTTCCACTGGTGGCATTCCAGAGCGGCGATCTCGACGATCTTCTGATGCGCTGGGGACAGGCTGTCCCAGACCTCGCGGTTGGTGGCCAGCGACAGGCCTGCGCCCGGCTCGTGGAACCCGGCGGTGTAGTAGATCTTGGTGATCTCCTGGAACCCGGCCTTCTCATCCGCCCAGGGTCCGATCCATTCGGTGCCGTCGATGGCACCGGAGGCCAGCGCCTGATAGACCTCCGCGCCGGGCAGGTTCTGCACCGAAGCGCCGAGATGGCCAAGCGCCTTGCCGCCAAGACCGGGCATGCGGAATTTCAGACCGTTGAAATCCTCCGGCCCGTTGATCTCGTTCTTGAACCAGCCGCCAGCCTGTGCGCCGGTGTTGCCGGCAAGGAAGGATTTCAGCCCGAAGATCTGGCCGAGCTCGTCATGGATCTCCATGCCGCCATCCATGTAGTACCAGTTGACCAGTTCCTGGGCAGTCATCCCGAAGGGCACGGCGGTGAAGAAGGCATAGGCGGGATGCTGACCGACGAAATAATAGTCGGCCCCGTGATACATATCGGCCTGACCCGAGGTCACGGCGTCGAAAACTTCAAGCGCACCAACCAGTTCACCGGCAGCCTTCACGTCGATGGTGAGCGCCCCGTCGGTCATGGCGGTGATGGTGTCGGCAACCCGCTGCGCGGCGTCCTGCACCCCGGCAAGCCCCCGGCCCCAGGTGGTGACCATGGTCAGCGTGCGGTTGCCCTGCGCGATGGCAGGAGCGGCAAGTGTCGAAGCAGCAGCGGCCGAGCCGCCAAGCGCAGATGTTCTCAGAAAGGAACGACGGTCCATTCATGTTCTCCCAGTGGTTTGGTCCCGCCCTTCAGTCAGACAGGATTATTGATTGTGGCGGTCATACTAGCGACGGTGACGGCTGAGTAAACGCGAAATTTCCCGAAACCGGAACAAATCTGGCGGTGTTGTTGCGTTGCGTTTCCCATTGATAACATTGCAATAATTGGCTTCGGATCCGGCTATGCCGTCACTGGGCGGTAAATCGGTCATTCTGCCGGTTGCAGGTGACAGCGCGAACATTCCCGGCGCCGAATTCGCGTGCCCGGCACCGCTTCTCCGGCGTAAGGTGGGGGCAACCCGCCTGACCTTTCGGTTCCGGGCCCGGATACGTCGACCCGCGTCCCACGACACACCGGCGGGAACAGGCCCGAGGCTTTAAGGTCGGATAAACGATTTCATGCGATATCCGCGTCTGGTAAATTCAGGAGCAGAAAATGGACCTCGACGCCGCCCAAAAGGCCCATGAAAGCTGGCGCACGGATTACGCGCAAGCCATCGAAAACAAGGAACATCTCGACACCAAGCTGATTGCCATGGATCGCCAATGCGACCTCGGCCACTGGCTCTATGGCGATGCCCAGAAGGAATTCAACCGATCCCAGGAATTCAAGGCCGTGGTCCGTGCGCATAGACGATTCCATCTCGAAAGTTCACGTCTGGCCGGCATGATCAATGCCGGACGTTACGACGACGCCAGAGCCGAATTCGAACCCGGCAGCCGCTGCTCGGAAGCCTCCCGCGCCGTCGTCGAAGCCATCTCGGTCCTCAAGTCCATAACCGCCTGACAGCGGCTTTTCACCGCATCGCGCCGGGGCAACGCCCTGTCACGCCGATCTGGCGGCAGGCGGGCGGGCGCCGCACTTGCGAAATATTCAATCTCAGACCTCGGTATTTCTTTTCATTTCCTGCCCAGAGCGCGTCATTTCAGGAACAAAATGTCACAACCACCGCTCATCCGGCATTTTTCCCGGCAAACCATATTGACCCGTCCCGAATCCCGGCTTATACGCTTCGCCCCATGAACAGCATTGTGGTACTTATCGGAAAGCGCGGGACCCGACGGATATAAAATCCGGATCGGCACTCTCGCGCATGAGCCCCCACCGGGGCTTTTTTTATGCCCGAAAAGCACCACTCAACACCCCGGGAGCACCCCCGGGAAACACGGAGAAGACCAATGACCCGTCAGATGACCGGCGCACAGATCGTTGTCCAGGCCCTGAAAGACCAGGGCGTGGATACCGTATTCGGCTATCCCGGCGGCGCGGTCCTTCCGATCTACGACGAAATCTTCCAGCAGAACGACATCCGCCACATCCTGGTCCGCCACGAACAGGGCGCCACCCATGCCGCCGAGGGTTATGCCCGCTCTACCGGCAAGCCCGGCGTCGTTCTGGTCACCTCCGGCCCCGGGGCCACCAACGCCGTCACCGGCATGACCGACGCGCTGATGGACTCGATCCCCTTGGTCGTCCTGACGGGCCAGGTCCCCACCTTCATGATCGGCAATGACGCCTTTCAGGAGGCGGACACCGTCGGCATCACCCGCCCCTGCACGAAACACAACTGGCTGGTCAAGGACACCGACAAGCTGGCCGAGACCATCCACCAGGCTTTTCACGTCGCCACCCATGGCCGTCCCGGCCCGGTATTGATCGACATCCCCAAGGACGTCCAGTTCGCAGATGGCGCGTATATCGAGCCGACCAAGGCCCGCACCAAGCACTACGCCCCGCCGGTCAAGGGCGATATCGACCTGATTACGCTGGCCGTCGAAGCCATCGAAAAGGCCGAACGCCCGATCCTCTATTCCGGCGGCGGCGTCATCAACTCCGGCACCGGCGCCTGTCAGCTCTTGCGCGAACTGACCGACACAACCGGCTTCCCGATAACCTCCACCCTGATGGGTCTCGGCGCCTATCCTGCCTCCGGCAAAAGCTGGGTCGGGATGCTGGGGATGCACGGCACCTATGAGGCCAACATGGCCATGCACGATTGCGACCTGATGATCTGCATCGGGGCGCGCTTCGACGACCGGATCACCGGGCGGACCGACGCCTTCAGCCCCAATTCCTTCAAGGTCCATATCGACATCGACCCCTCGTCGATCAACAAGAACATCCATGTCGATGTCCCCATCGTCGGCGATGTCGGCCATGTGCTGGAGGACATGCTGAAAATCTGGAAATCCCGCGGCAAGAAGACCAACTCCGCCGCCGTCAAGAAATGGTGGAGCCAGATCGAGGACTGGCAGGCAATCAAATGCCTGAGCTACGCGAACTCCAAGAAGACCATCAAGCCGCAATACGCGCTTGAGCGGCTGGAGGCCCTGACCAAGGGCATGGACCGCTACATCACCACCGAGGTCGGCCAGCACCAGATGTGGGCCGCCCAATATATGGGCTTCGAAGAGCCCAACCGCTGGATGACCTCCGGGGGCCTCGGCACCATGGGCTACGGCCTGCCCGCCTCGGTCGGTGTCCAGATCGCCCATCCCGAGAGCCTTGTCATCAACGTCGCCGGCGAGGCCTCGTGGCTGATGAACATGCAGGAGATGGGCACCGCCGTCCAATACCGCCTGCCGGTCAAGCAATTCATCCTCAACAACGAACGCCTCGGCATGGTCCGCCAGTGGCAGGAATTGCTGCACGGCGAGCGCTACTCGCATTCCTGGTCCGAAAGCCTGCCCGACTTCGTCAAGCTCGCCGAGGCCTTCGGCGGCAAGGGCCGTTGCGTCTCGGACCCCGCCGAAATGGACGACGCCATCGCCGAGATGCTGGAATATGACGGGCCCTTCATCCTCGACGTGCTGGTCGAAAAGCACGAAAACTGCTTCCCGATGATCCCTTCGGGCAAGGCCCATAACGAAATGCTTCTTGGTGAAGCCTCAACTAAGGATGCCATCGATGCGGGCGGCGCGGTTCTGGTATAGCGAACCCCGCAGTCCGTCGCGGCCCTATGCTTTCATCAGCTACGGGATGACCCGTTGCGGCTCCACCCTGGCTTTCGAACTGACCAGGGTGGCCCTGCTGCAAGCCGGATACGATCAGCCGCTGCTACCTCTGCCGGGCAGACCGGCGCAAGTGAAAACGAACTACACCGAAACGCTGGATGAGGAAAATCTGCGGGTAATGATCGACCATGTCCAGGATCGCGGCCATCCGGTCGTTGTCAAGGTGCACACGGCACCGACCGAGCCGCTCCTGCGCGGCATCGAAACCGGCGCCTTTCGCGCACACGCGGTTTTTCGGGACCCCCGCGACATGGCGCTATCCCTGCTCGATATCGCCGAAAAGTCCCGCCGACGGGGCGGCAGGGCGTTTTCCAACCTCCACACAATTCCCGATACCCTGGCCACCATCGACACGCAGATGGGGTTTCTGGCCGCCTGGCTCGAAATCCCCGGAATACGCCGCCTCCAGTATGACACCCTCGCCTTCCAGACGGATAAGGCCGCAGAAGCAATTCTCGATCATCTCGAAGTTTCGGGCAATGCCAGCGAGATCGCCAATCGGGTGCTGGAACATGAATTCACCCAGCGCAACAAGGCCATTGCCATGCGTCACGCGCTGGAAATGGACCCCGAAACCAGCGCCGTTTTCCGTAGCCGTTACGCGCCGTTTTACGACGAAATCCTGGACAAGCCCGATCCCGGCAGTCCGCTGGCAAAGGGCAAGCGCCAGACAGACACCGGATTATCCGAACCTGAACCCACACGAACTGCTCCCCTATCGAGGAAGGACCCGCCATGAACGCCCTCTCGCTCAAAAAAGGCATCTCGAAACAGAGCGCCTATCACCTACGCGACCCGCATGCGCAGGCCGACGAGACCCACACCCTCACCGTCCTCGTCGACAACGAGGCCGGGGTGCTGGCCCGGGTCATCGGCCTGTTCTCGGGTCGCGGCTACAATATCGAAAGCCTCACGGTGGCCGAAGTCGACCATACCGGCCACCAGTCGCGGATCACCATCGTCACCACGGGGTCACCTTCCGTGATCGAGCAGATCAAGGCCCAGCTCGGCCGCCTCGTCCCGGTCCACGCCGTCCACGACCTCACCGTCGAAGGTCCCTCCGTCCAGCGGGAACTGGCACTGGTCAAGGTCGCGGGTACCGGCGAGAAGCGGGTCGAGGCGCTCAGGACATCCGAGGTCTTCCGTGCCTCGGTGGTCGACACGACGCTGGAAAGCTTCGTCTTCGAACTGACCGGAACCCCGGAAAAGATCGACGCCTTCGTCGGCCTCATGGTCCCCCTCGGCCTGGTCGAGGTGGCCAGGACCGGGGTGGCGGCCATCGCACGAGGTGGCTGAGCAGCGACAGCCGACCACGCCGGATTGGGGGCAATCCGCGGAACCAGGTCGCTATCCTTCAACCTTCGGGTAACCTGTTTGTGCTTAGTTGCGCGAAATTCGCATTAACAGGCTGGTATTGCATGTCCGCTCTCGAAATGTCTCTGCCCATGATGGGAGAGGATCTGAACAAGGACGACCTCGATACGCTTGCCCGCTCGGCCTCGTCACTCGGCAAGAACATTGTCGAGGTCGCGGGGTTTCTCGACCGGGTCGATTCCCAATCCTCCCAGCAAGGATCGCTGATCGAACGGGCCGAAATCGGGGCACGCCAGGTCACCTCCGCCAACGAGGGGGTGATCAATGCCGTCAGTTCGGTGGCCGGCATGGCCGGTGAGACGCTGGAGGCGGTGCGCGATTCGGTATCGCGGGTGAAACTGGCCGGACAACGGACCACTCATGTTGCGGAATGGGTGCAGGCGCTTGACGAGCGCATGGGCCGGATCGAGGCGGCGCTGAAGGCGGTGCTGGCCAGCAATACCGAGGTGTCGGCGATCGCGAGCCAAGTCAACATTCTCGCCGTCAATGCCAAGATCGAGGCGGCAAGGGCTGGCGCGGCGGGGCGCGGCTTTTCGGTGGTGGCCGAGGCGGTGAACGACCTGTCGCTGCAGACCACGGCGGCGGCCAATGCGATCCAGAAGAACGTCCAGGGCCTGTCGGGCAGTATCTCCGAACTTCGGAGCGAGGCCAGCGGCATCTCGCAAGAGGCGCGTATGGTCCTCGACGAGGCGGCGGAGACCGATACGGCGCTCAACGGTATCTCGGAGCGCGTCCGGGACACGTCGGATGCCGCCGGCGAGATCGAGCGCCGCGCCCAAGAGGTCGAGGCCGCCAGCAGCAGCTTCGGACCGGTCTTTCAGAAGATCGCCTCGGGCTTCAAGGAAACCGTTGAGGGCGTGCATGTCGCGCGGCAACGGGTCTCCGCCCTCGTCGACACCTCCGAGACCATCGTTCAGGCCTCGGTGGAACTCGGGGCCAGCACCGCCGATACCAAATTCATCGAACATGTGAAATCGCTTGCCGCGCGCGTCTCGCAGCAATTCGAGGCGGGGATCGCCTCGGGCGAGATCCAGATGGAGCAGCTGTTCTCGACCGATTACCGTCCGATTTCCGGCTCCGATCCCGAACAGCTGATGGCACCCTTCGTGAGCTTCACCGACAAGGTCCTGCCGCCGATCCAGGAACCGGCGCTGGAATTCGACCCGAAAGTGGTCTTCTGCGCCAGCGTCAACCGCGAAGGGTTCCTGCCGACCCATAATAACAAGTTCTCGCGCCCCCAGGGCGACGATCCGGTGTGGAACGCCGCCAACAGCCGCAACCGCCGCCTGTTCAACGACCGCGTCGGGCTGAAGGCCGGCCAGTCGAGCAAACCGTTTCTCCTGCAGGTCTACGAGCGCGACATGGGCGGCGGCCAGTTCGTCATGATGAAGGACCTTTCAGCACCGATCATGGTCCGGGGCCGCCATTGGGGCGGTATCCGTCTGGCCTACCGGTTCTGAGCCCCGCCGCCGGCTTGGCCGCAGAGCGGGATCAGCCCTGCCCTGCCAGTCAGTCCCGATCCTCGCCCCAATGGCGGACCGTCACGACACCGGCGGCCGGATCTCGCGCAGGAGCTTGGACCTGATCGCCTCTTCATAGGCTTCGAAATCATTGGCGATCTCGACAAAGGGTGCCCGTCCGCCAATGACATTGCGGCGGTAATAGATATGCAGTTCGTGGCGCGCATTCAGGATCGCCAGCCCGTTGATCGTCACCCCGAGCGAGACCGCCAAATCGCGGGCCAAACGCACATCCGGGCCGATATTGTTCTCACCGTCACCGGCAATGTCGATCACCGCCCGCGCGGCCGGATTGGGAGCGCGTTCCAGCAGGTCGAGCCCGAAATAGATCATCCGCGAAATCGAGGTCGCCCCGTCTTCGGCCTGCCGCGGCGTCGCGGCTATCGCCGCCGCCACCGCTGCGGCCTCCGCCTGACTGCCGATCTCGCGCCACGGCACGACCACCACCTGCGAATCGTCGTTGGACCATTGCACCACCGTCACCGCAATCCGCCCGTTCTGCCCGCCCTGGATCGCCGCGACAACCTCGGGATCGGCCAGGGCGCGCGCGGTGCCCTGCATCTGCAGGGCGTATTCCCCGGCGGAGACCGAAAACGAACAATCGATCGCCAGAACCAGGTTCAGATCAACCGGCCCGGCGGCCAAGACCCGACCGGCGACAAGCACGAAGACGGCAATCCAGCGCAGCATCGGCACACCTCCACCGGCCAGAAGAGCCCTCTTGCGCCGAACCGGTCAAGTCTCTCCGCGCGCCCGTCTCGTCAGCCTCTCGAAATCCGCCCCCCCGAAACCGGGATCCGGCACCCGGTCGTCCCCGGAGCAGAGGTCGCCAGTCCCCGCGACACCCTGTCCGCCAGATAGGCGAAGGCCTGGGCCTCGAACATGTCGCCGTCGAAACCCTCCGACTCGACCGGATCGACGGCGAGATTGGTGCGCTCGGCCAGCATCCGCATCAGCGTGCGGTTATGCCGCCCGCCACCGCAGATCAGCCAACGCTCCGGGGGCTCGGGCATGTGACGCAGCGAGGCCGCAATCGTCGCCGCCGTGATCGCCGTCAGCGTGGCCAGCCCGTCTTCGGCCCCAAGCGGCTGCACCAGATCCATAAACTCATGAAATTCGTTCCGATCCAAAGACTTGGGCGGCATTCTTGACAAATATGGATGGGCAAGCGCCCGCGCAACAATGGCCTCATCGACCCGCCCCTCCGCCGCCAGAGCGCCGCCGGTATCGACCGGCTGTCCCAGCCGGGTTAGGATGAAATCGTCGATCAGCGCGTTTCCCGGCCCGGTATCGAAGGCCAGAAGCGCGCCCGGCACCTCGGGTCGCTCCGCCCCTGCCCCGACCCAGGTCACATTCGCCACCCCGCCGATATTGCAAAAGGCAAGCGGCGCCTCCGCCCCGATCGCCCGCGCGCAGGCAAAATGGAAGAACGGCACCAGCGGTGCCCCCTCGCCGCCGCTGAGCAAGTCGGCACTGCGGAAATCCCAGACCACGGGCCGCCCGGTCTCGGCGGCGATCACATCCCCGCGCCCGATCTGAAAGCTCCGCGCATGGACGGGATCATGGGCCAGGGTCTGGCCGTGAAACCCGACCAGTTCAGCCTCGGGGAAGGCCCGGACCGCCTCGATATGCCGCCGCTCGACGATCTCGCGCACCGGCTCCAACTCCGCACCCGCCTCGGGCCAGAGGCCAAGCGCTGCCCTGAGCACCTCCCGCTCGGCCTCGGAATAGGCCAGGAACGCCCCGCGTTCGAATCCGGCGACCGTCACCCCGTCGGTCCGGATCAGCGCCGCGTCCACCCCATCCATGGACGTGCCGCTCATCAGCCCCAGCACCAGCCGAAACCCGTTCTTGCCCATGATCCGCTCTTCCCTTCGCCTGCCCATCCGCTATAGAGCACTCAGTCACCGAAACCAACGGACCGTCAAGATGAGCACCAAGCCCAAGGCCGAGTTCCTGCATGTGATGCAGAGCCGCGGTTTCATGCAGGACTGCACCGATTTCGACGGCCTCGACGAGGCGCTGATTGGGGGCGTGGTTCCGGGCTATATCGGCTTCGACGCTACGGCACCCTCGCTGCATGTCGGCTCGCTGATCCAGATCATGATGCTCAGATGGCTGCAAAAGACCGGCCATCAGCCGATCGCCCTGATGGGCGGAGGGACGTCCAAGGTCGGCGACCCGTCCTTCCGCGACGACGAACGCAACCTGCTGACCTCAGAACAGATCGATGCCAATCTCAACGGGATCCGCAAGGTCTTCACCCGCTATCTCGATTTCGAGAACGACGGCGCCTTGATGCTGAACAATTCCGAGTGGCTGGACGGGCTCAACTATCTCGAATTCCTGCGCGATATCGGGCGGTATTTTTCGGTCAACCGGATGCTGAGCTTCGAAAGCGTCAAGCAGCGGCTGGACCGGGAACAGTCACTGAGCTTTCTCGAGTTCAACTACATGATCCTGCAGGCCTACGACTTCATGGAACTGAACCGGCGCACCGGCTGCCGGCTGCAGATGGGCGGTTCGGACCAGTGGGGGAATATCGTCAATGGCATCGACCTCGCACGGCGGGTGAACGGGGCGGAGGTCTTCGGGCTGACCTCGCCGCTCCTGACCACCGCCGACGGCAAGAAGATGGGCAAGAGCCAGGCCGGCGCGGTGTGGCTGAATGCCGACATGCTGTCGCCCTACGAATTCTGGCAGTTCTGGCGAAATACCGCGGATGCGGATGTCGGGCGGTTCCTGAAGCTCTATACCGAATTGCCGCTGGACGAGTGCGACCGGCTGGGGGCGCTGGAAGGGTCGGAAATCAACGAAGCCAAGATCCGGCTGGCCAACGCGGTCACGGCACTCGCCCATGGCGCGGAGGCGGCCGAAGCGGCGGAAACGACGGCGCGGGACGTGTTCGAGAAAGGCGGGACGGGCGAGGACCTGCCGACGGTGACGCTTGTCGAGGCTGACCTCGCCGGCGGCGCAATCCCGATCGTGCAGCTTTTCGTGCGGACCGGGCTGGCGAAATCCGGCAAGGAGGCCAAGCGGCTGATCGCCGAAGGCGGGGCGCGGCTGAATGACGCCGCGCTCAGCGATGCCGGACAGATGGTGAGCCGAGACGAGATCGCGGCGACGGTGAAACTGTCGGCGGGCCGCAAGCGTCACGCGCTGGTCCGGCTCTGAGGCGCGCGGACAGAACCAGGTTTCCTGCCATCCGCCTCCCGGGCGCAGCGAACCCCGGTGTGTAACGGATTTCCGCGACGGCTTCACCTTTCGTCAACTGGGTGTGAGAACCGGTTTCAGGCCGGAGACAGGCGGGCGGACGGGCGCTATCTGGGTTGCTGAACGCAACATCGGAGTTCATTCCATGACCAGAACATCGCTCGGCCTCGCCGCCGCCCTTGCCTTTTACGGAACCGCCGCCCTGGCCGGGCCGCAATTCGTCGATGCCAGCGGCTATGCCGTCTCGGGGCATGATGTGGTGGCCTATTTCGACCTGCCCCAGAGCCGGCCCGGAACGCCACAGCCCGAGGCGGTGCCGGGACGAGCCGATATCACCGCCGAATACAATGGCGCCACCTTCGCCTTCGCCAGCGAGGAGAACCGGGCCCGCTTCCTCGCCGATCCCGCGGCCTTCGCGCCGCAATTCGACGGGCATTGCGCCTATGGGGTCTCGAAGGGCGGCAAGGTACCGGGGAACCCGGATCTGTGGCGGATCGTCGATGGTAAACTGTTTCTTAACATTACCCCGGTAGTGGTCGGATTCTGGGAAGAAGACATCCCCGGCAATATCGACAAGGCCAACGGGAACTGGTCCGGGATCGAGCCTACACCGGCATCGACCAACCCGATCCCGAATTACGACCCGTCGATGGCGCCGCTGAAATAAGTCTTTGAACAGGGCTCGTTGACTATGAAAGGGCCCGAGGGGATGCCTCTCGGGTCCTTTGTCTACGATCGGATGCGGCGCAGTGCGGAGGTTTTTCGCCCCGCTTCGCGGGCCGATCCGGGGGGGGGGGGGGGGGGGGGGGGGGGGGGGGGGGGGGGGGGGGGGGGGGGGGGGGGGGGGGGGGGGGGGGGGGGGGGGGGGGGGGGGGGGGGGGGGGGGGGGGGGGGGGGGGGGGGGGGGGGGGGGGGGGGG
>JBNKVT010000034.1:0-142727 GCA_050299335.1 Paracoccaceae bacterium
ACCCATCCGAGGGGCGGGCGCGTTGCTGACACAAGCTGAGAGCGGCCCGCTCGGAAGTGACTGCGCCATAAAGTGGTCCGCAGAGAAGCCCGGACAGCGCCCACCCTGGGTCGGGCCTGGCCCTCATTTCGAAGTCCCGGCGGGGCAGGGCAGGTTTCGGGAAGGTACAGGATCAGGGCGGGCAACATGTACGCGAAAGAGACAGTACTTTCATATGCGATAGCCCAGCAGGGGGAGGGCGGGATTGGCCCGGTGCTGGTCGCACCGTGCCGGGTGGTGAGCGGCGTTGGATGGGGGATTGCTGGAGGCTCTATGGAGTGGAATTGGTATGTGGGGGTGAGGCGCGGGTCCGGTTGGCGGGTTCGAGACCGCTATAGGCGTTGGCCGCCCCGCTGGGAGAGCGGATTGGGCAGTGGCGCCACAGCAAGAAGCGCGACGGGCACAGCGCGCTCAGCCTTCCTGCGCCAGGATCGAGCGCACCTGCCTAAGCAGGCGCAGCAGGTCCCGCGTCCGCTCCGGCCCCATGCCGCCCATCACGTCGTCAAAGACCGGCGCGATCGCCTCCACCGCCGCGTCCCGCGCCGCCAGCCCGGCGGGCGAGATGGTGGCAATCTTGCGCCGCGCGTCTTCCCAGTCCGGCCGCACATGCACGAAACCCGCCCGCTGCAGCTTGCCCAGCGTGTTCGTCATCGCCCCCTTGGTCAGGTTCAGCGCCCGTGCGAGCTGCGCCGGGGTCCGCTCGGTCCCGGGCCGGGCCAGAAGGTTCAGGACGGCGAAATGCGACACTTCCATGCCGCGCGGCAGCACCCGGCCCAGCCGGCCCTTCGACAACTGGTCGATGGTCGCGATCTCGGAAAAGATCACGATGGCCAGCGGATCCGGTACCGTCTCGTTCATGGTCCCGCAAACTCCCTGTCATGGCCAAGGCTCGGAATCCGGGCACGGGCCCTGGTGACCGCTTCGAGGTCGAGATCGACCAGCGTCACCCCCGGCGCCTCGCCGCAATCGGCGATCACCGCCCCCCAGGGATCGACCGCCAGCGTATGGCCCCAGCTTCGCCGCCCCGAGCGGTCATGCCCCCCGGTCTGCGCCGGTGCCAGCACATAGGCCCCGCATTCGATCGCCCGCGCTCTGAGCAGCACCTCCCAATGCGCCGCCCCCGTGGGCCGGGTGAAGGCGGCGGGCACCGTCAGGATCTCCGCTCCCGCCTGTGCCAGGGCCCGGTAGAGCCGCGGAAACCTCAGATCATAGCACACCGTCAACCCGATCCGCCCCAGCGGCGTGTCGGCCAGCACCGCCCGGTCCCCGGGCCGGAACCCGGCCGATTCGCGGTAGCTCTCGCCGCCTTCCAGATCGACATCGAACATATGGATCTTGTCATAACGCGCCCGGACCGCCCCGTCCGGCGCGATCAGGAAAGAGCGGTTGGCAAACCGCTCTTCGCGCGTCTTCAGCGCCAGCGAGCCGATCAGCAGCCAGATCCCCAGCTCCGCCGCCACCTCCCGCAGCCGTGCCAGCGTCAGGTCGTCCGCCTCCTGCCGCAGCACCGCCCGCTGGTGCGCCCGGCTGGTCGAGACGCAATTGGTCACCTCGGGCGTCAGCACCAGAGCCGCGTCCTGGCTCGCCGCCGCGCGCAGCAGCGCCTCGGTGTCGCGAAGATTTGCGACGGGATCGTCGGATGAATTGAGCTGCACCAGCCCCGCCTTCATCCCGCATCCCCCCTTTCTTCTTGCCTCTAGTTTGCCAGTCGGCGGATATCGGCGCCTAATCGGCCAGCATCATGTCCAGCTTGCCCGCATATTCGAGATCGAACATATCGTCACAGCCGCCGATATGCGTCCCCCCGATGAAAATCTGCGGCACCGTCCGCCCGCCCTGCGAGCGCTTTTCCATCTCCGCCCGTTTCCCGGGATCGCGCATCACGTCGATCTCGGTAAAACCCACGCCCTTGCCGGCCAGCAACCGCTTGGCCGCCGCGCAATAGCCGCAAATCGGCGTGGTATAGATTTCAACCTCTTTCATCGGGCCGTCCCAATCGTCGCTTTCCCATAGCTCATACGCCCCGGATCATCGTCGCGCAACTCGCGCCAGCACCAGCACGTTCACGTTGCGGGCGCCCGCCTGCCTGAGCGCCTCCGCGCAGCCCGACAGCGTCGCGCCCGAAGTCAGCACGTCATCGACCAGCAGCACCGTGCGGTCCCGCACCGCCGGGACGCGGCGCTCCCGGACCGCAAAGGCGTCGCGCTGGTTGTCAAAGCGTTCCTCCCGGTCCATCCCGTCCTGTAACCGCGTCGCCCGCGTCCGGACCAGCAGGTCCGGTACCAGCACCGCCTTGCCCGAGATCGCCCGCTGCCGCGCCAGTTCGGCAGCCTGGTTGAACTGCCGCCGCACCAGCCGCGACCAGTGAAGCGGCACCGGAGCAACCACCTCGGCTTCCGCGATCAGGTCACGGCCCGCCCGCGCCATCCACCGCGCCAGGGGCTTGGCGAGGTCCAGCCGGTCGCCATGTTTCAGCGCCAGCGCCACCCGCCGCCCGGTTCCGTCATATAGCACCGCTGCCGCGCCGCGATCCCAGGCCGGTGGAGCGTGCAGACAGCCGTCGCAATGGACGTCCCCGTCCTCCTCGCCGTCGAGCGGAATGCCGCATTTGGCGCAGGTGAGCCCCGAGATGAAGGGCGTTTTCGCCCAGCAGGACCCGCAGAGACCCTGCGCCGCGCCGGTCGGTTCGCCGCAGGCGGCGCATTGCGGCGGGTAGATCGTGTTTAGGACCGTGTCGATCAGCGGATGGCCCATGGCCTGTTTCCTCTTGCAAAACGCGCGCAATCGCGGAAGGGAAGGCCCATGCAGCCCGCCCGCCCGCCAGAGCTTTTCGACCGCGACCTCCTCGTGCAGCGCCGCCGCCGCGCCGCAAGAGCGCCCGTCGACTTCCTGTGGCGCGAGATCGCCGATCAGCTGCAGGAAAGACTCACCGAGGTTAACAGGCGCTTTACGCGCCCCGCGCTTGTCGGCCCGGTCCCCCCCGAGTTCGCGCGTATCGCCGGGATCGAGGCGCCGGTTCTGGCCGAGGACACTCCGACCCTCGCCCTCGGGCGCGGGGCCCATGACCTCGTCCTCCACGCGTTTTCTCTGCATCACGCCAATGACCCGGTCGGCCAGTTGATCCAGTCCCGTCTCGCCCTGGCCGCCGACGGGCTCTTTGTCGGCATCCTCTTCACCGGCCGGACCCTCGCCGAGCTTCGCGCCGCTCTCGCCGAGGCCGAGACCGAGGTCACTGGCGGCCTGTCGCCCCGCGTCGCACCGATGGGCGATATCCGCGACCTCGGCAGCCTCCTGCAACGCGCCGGCTTCGCCCTGCCGGTGGCCGACACCATCCTTCTGACGGTGACCTACGAAACCCCCCTCCACCTGATGCGCGACCTCCGGGGGATGGGTGAAACCAACGTCATGCACGCCAGACGCCGCACCCCCATGCCCCGCCGGCTGCTGGAGAGGGCTTGCGAAATCTACACCCGGCATTACCTCACCGACACGGGCCGGATCCGCGCCAGCTTCGAGATCGCCTTCCTCACCGGCTGGGCCCCTGCCGCGACCCAGCCGCAACCGCTCCGCCCCGGCTCGGCCCGCATGCGGCTCGCCGACGCGCTCGGCACCGACGAGACCAGACTCCGCGAGGACGACAATGGGTAAACCCTATGCCACCGCCACCAGGACCCCCGTCACCCCCGGCCAGGACCGCCTCACCCATGCCCCATCCGACCACCCCAAGGTCCCCAGGGCCAAGACCGGCATCCTCCTGGCCAATCTCGGCACGCCGGACGCCACCGACTACTGGTCGATGCGGCGCTATCTCAGCGAGTTCCTCTCCGACCGGCGGGTCATCGACTATCCCAAATGGAAATGGCAGCCGCTGCTGCAGCTGATCATCCTGTCCAGACGGCCGTTTTCCTCAGGCGCGGCCTATCGCGGCATCTGGAACACCGACAGGGACGAAAGCCCGCTCCTGACCACGACCCGCGCCCAGACCGACAAGCTGCGGATCGCGATGACCGAGAGATATGGCGACCGGGTCCAGGTCGAGTTCTGCATGCGCTACGGCAACCCCTCCACCCGTTCGGTCATCGAGCGCATGAAGGACGAAGGCTGCGAGCGCATCGTCTTCTTTCCGCTCTATCCGCAATATTCGGCCCCGACGACAGCGACGGCCAACGACCAGGCCTTCCGCTCCCTGATGACCCTCAACTGGCAACCCGCGATCCGCACGGTTCCGGCCTATTACGACCACCCGCTCTATATCGACGCCCTCGCCCAACACGTCGAAACCGCCTATGCCGGGCTGGATGCACGCCCCGACCTTCTCGTGGCTTCCTATCACGGCATGCCAAAACGCTATCTCGAAGAGGGCGACCCCTATCACTGCCATTGTGCCGCCACCACGCGCCTTCTGCGTGAACGGCTCGGCTGGCCCGAAGACGAGGTCAAGATGACCTTCCAGTCCCAGTTCGGCCCCGAGGACTGGCTGCGGCCCTACACGGTCGAACATGTCGCCGAACTGGCGAAGGCGGGCCGGAAGAACATCGCCATCATCTCCCCCGCCTTCTCGTCCGACTGCGTCGAGACGCTGGAAGAGATCAATGAAGAGATCAAACACGCCTTCATCGGGTCCGGCGGCGAGAGCTTCACCTACATCCCCTGTCTCAACGACAGCGATGCCCATATCGCGATGATGACCGCAATCCTCGAAACCGAGGCGGCAGGCTGGCTCGCCCCCTGATCTCGCGGGCGATGCCGGACGCAGCCCGCCGCGCATGATCGTCTCCCCCTTCGCCCGTAGGGTGCGTGATTTCACGCACCGCCCCCTTGAAACAGCATGCCTGCCACGTTCTGCCAAAGCCTATCCCGGCAGGATCAGCACCGCCCGGAAATCGTTGACATTGGTATGGGTCGGCCCGGTCACCACCTGACACCCGGCCGCCTCGAAGAACCCGTGCCCGTCATGCCGCGCCAGGCACCCCCGGAACAGCATCCCGTTGCGCTCCCCCGCCGCAAGAGTGTCCGGACCAATCACCGCCCCGGCTACCTCGGCCCCGCCATCGATCCCGTCCGTGTCGCAGGCGATCGCGTAGATCCCCTTTGCACCTTCCAGGACCTCCAACATCCCCATCAGAAACTCCACATTCCGTCCGCCGCTCCCCAGCCCCGGATAGGGGCGTTTCGGCAGTGTCACCGTGGTCTCGCCGCCCGAGATCACCACCAGTGGCCGCTCTCCCCCCCGCCGCGCCTTCATCGCCAGCGCCTCGCGCCCCATGCGCGCCCCGACCTCCACCGCCTCGCCCTCGATCCGGTCCCCGAGATCGAACGCGTCGCACCCGGCAGCCCGCGCCACCTCCGCCGCCGCCGCCAGCGAGGCCGAAGCGGTGGCGATCACATGACACTCGGCCCGTGCCAGACGCGGGTCCCCGGGTTTCACGCTCTCGCCCAGCGCCGCCCCGAGCCGCTCCAGCAGATCCGCCTCCAGCCCCAGCCGCAGCCCTTGCAGCAGAAACCGCGCATCCGCGACGGTTGTCGCATCCCCCACCGTCGGCCCCGAGGAAATATCCGCCGGATCGTCCCCCGGCACATCCGAGATCACCAGCGTCACCACCCGCGCCGGATGCGCCGCCGCCGCCAGCCGTCCGCCATTGATCCGGCTGAGATGCCTGCGGATGCAGTTCATCTGCGAAATCCGCGCGCCCGAGGCCAGAAGCCCCTCGGTCAGCGCCGCCATCTCCGCCACGCTCACGCCATCACCCGGCAGGGTCAGCAGCGCCGAGCCGCCGCCCGAGATCAGCACGATGACCAGATCGACCTCTCCGGCCGCCTCCGCCAGCGCCAGGATCCGCGCCGAGGCAGCGGCTCCGGCCTCGTCCGGCAGCGGATGTCCCGCTTCCGCCACCTCGATCCTTTGGCACGGCACGCCATGGCCGTAGCGCGTCACAACCAGCCCCTCCAACGGCCCCTCCCACTGCGCCTCGAGCGCGGCCGCCATCGCCGCGGCCCCCTTGCCGGCGCCGAGCACGATCGTCCGGCCCACGGGCGGCGCGGGCAGGAAATTCGGCACGACATGGGTCGGCCGGGCCACTTCCACGGCCCGCGCGAACATGTTCCGCAAGAGAAGCTCCGGGTTCATGCGACCTTGACCAGAGGCTCCTCAAGCCCCGCCACCGCGATCCCGGCACCGAAGATACAGCCGGCATCCGGCTCGGCCGCGCGGTCCGCGTCGCTCATCCCCTCGCGAGCCGATGTGATCAGCAATCCCGTCAGATCGGGCGTGAAGGCCGGGCAGGTCACCCGGCTCGCCGGCACCGCGATCTCGTCCAGCTGCCCGCCATTGGTTCCGATCCGGATCACCCTGGACCCGCCCCAAAGTGCCAGCCACATCGCGCCCTCGCTGTCGATCACCGCCCCGTCCGGCGATCCCGGCAGGCCGGTCCGATCATGGAAGATTTCCGCTCTGCCCACCGGCCAGCCTTCGTCGTCAAGCTGCCAGCGGAAGACCCGATCCAGCGCCGTATCGGCGAAATAGGCCGCCGAGCCGTCCGGCGCGAAGCAAATCGCATTGGGGATCGTCACCTTGTCGCGCAGCATCCGCAATTCGCCGCGATAATAGCGATAGATCGCCCCGGCCTCCGCCTCGGCCTTCTTTCCCATGGTCCCGATCCAGAACCCGCCCTGCCGGTCCGCGCGCCCGTCATTCGAGCGCGTCACCGGATTGTCCGCCTCCAGAGCCACGATGTCTTCCCGCGCACCTGTTTCGGGATCGAACCATTCCAGCGCCCGGTCCGAAGCCAGCAGCAGCCGCCCGGTTCCCGTCCGGGCAAAGGCCGAGACATGGTTGGGGCTGTCCCAGCGCCGCCAGTCGCTGCCATCGGGTTTGCAGGCGTGGATGCGTTTGCCCTGAATATCGGCAAACCACAGCGTCTCCCCGTCGACCAGGGGCCCCTCGCCCAGTTGACAATCACATTTCAGCACAAGCTCTGCCTGCATGGCGTTCTCCCGGAATGTCGTTCCGAAGGTTTGTGCCGGATCGGCACGAGGCCCGCAATGTCAATCGCGAGGCCCGGCCCGAGCCCCCCGTAGGGTGCGTGATTTCACGCACCATGCGTCACAGAAATTCGCGCGGCTTCGCCTCCCCGGGGGGGGGTGGTGCGTGAAATCACGCACCCTACGGGACCTAACCGTGAATATGCACACAGTATTAACCTTTTTATCACTTAATATCAAGGCGATGGCGATTTTTGCACGCGTGCAAAGGCGGCTTTCACGCCCGCTCCACCGCGGCCGCGAAACAGCCCCGCCGGGCGTTGTGAAGCTGCAGGAATGCCACCTCCTCATCCTCGAACATCGCCTCCATGATCGGCCCGATCTCCGTCCCCTCGGCAATTTCCGCATCCCGTATCATTCCCTCGGAATCATAGGCCCGGACCGCGATCAGCCGCGAGGCGATCACGTCGGGGATCTCTCCCATCTCCGGAAACACCGGCTCCGCTCCCTCCCGCACGAAGATCGCGTGGCGGGCCCGGTAGGGCGAGGCGAGCCCCATATGCTCGTGGTTCAAAAGCAGCATTGCCGCGCCCACCGGCGCATCCGCCAGCGACACCCGGCAGGGAAACCCGTGCGAAACATCCGCCACCAACCGTTTGACGCCCCTTTCGGCCAATTCCGTCTCCGGCAACCCGAAGAGCGGCCGGAACGGCGCGGGATCAAGGGGAACAATCCGAAAGCTCATCGCATCCTCCAATTCAGTGCCGGCCCATTTGCCACCGTGCCGCCGCTCATGGCGACCCGAAGCCTGCGCATTCGATCCCGCTTGCGGGGCCCGGATACGGTGATAATGTCACCTTATCATGAAAGACCTGACAGATTTCGCCACCTCCGCCCGCGCCTGGCTTCACGCGCATCCCGAGCTCAGCTCCATGCGGGCCGCCATCTGCGACCTCAACGGTTGCATGCGCGGCAAGCGCCTTCCGATCGCCCAGGCCGAAAAGGCGCTGTCGGACGGGATGCGGATGCCGGTCTCGCTCGCCACTCAGGATGTCTGGGGCCGCGATATCGACGACAACCCGCTCGTTTGGGAGACCGGCGACGCCGACGGCATCTGCCTGCCCACGGGCCGTGCGCCGCTGATGGTCGACTGGCTGGCCGAGCCAACCGCCCTCCTGCCGATGTGGTTCTTCAATGAGGATGGCAGCCCCTGCATGGTCGATCCCCGCCAGGCCCTGAATGCGGTGCTTGACCGTTTCGCCGAACGGGGCCTGCGCCCCGTGGTCGCGCTGGAGCTGGAATTCTACCTCCTCGACGCCTCCGGGCCGCTGCCCGCGCCGCCGGTCTCGCCGATCACCGGCAAGCCGCTCCATGCCGACGGCGTGCTCTCGGTGGACGATCTCGACCATTTCGACGGCTTCTTTTCCGAGGTCTACCGCGCCTGCGCCGCCCAGGAGATCCGGGTGGACACCGCCATCGCCGAAGGCGGGCCCGGGCAGTTCGAGATCAATTTCGTCCATGTCGACGACCCGCTGAAGGCCGCCGACGATGCGGTCTATTTCAAACGCCTGGTCAAGGGCATCGCCCGCAAGCACGGCCTCGCGGCGTCCTTCATGGCCAAGCCCTTTCCGGAAAGTACCGGGTCGGGCCAGCATGTCCATTTCAGCCTCCTCGACGCGGCGGGGGTGAATATATTCGACAATGGCGGCCCGGAAGGCACGCCGGCGCTGCGCCATGCCGTTGCCGGCCTCATCTCGGCGATGGAGGCCTCGACCCTCATCTTCGCTCCGCATGTCAATTCCTTCCGTCGTCTCCAGCCGGACAGCCACGCCCCCATCGCCCAATGCTGGGCCTATGAGAACCGCACCGCCGCCATCCGGATCCCGGGCGGATTGCCGGTTGCACGCCGCATCGAGCACCGGGTCGCCGGGGCCGATGCCAACCCGTATCTCGTCCTCGCGACGCTGCTCGGTGCTGCACTTGACGGCATCGAGAGCGCGAGCGAGCCGCCGCCGCCGATCACCGGCGACGCCTACGAGATCGACGTCCCGCAACTCCCAACCTCCTGGGGCCGCGCCATCGACGCGTTCGAAGAGGGTGCGGAGGTCTTCGCCAAGACTTTCGACCCGCTCTTTGCCCGGCTCTACGCAGCATGCAAGCGCCAGGAATGGGAGACATTCGGGGCCCGCATGAGCGAGTTCGAGATCAATTCCTATCTCGAAGTGGTCTAGATCCCATACAGGTATGTCTTGTCCATTGGCGGTGTCGAGGCAAGCCGAGGACCTCACAAGCGCCCAGGGATGACTCCAAACAAGGGTGACTCCAAAGCCGGTCCTGCCGATCCGGCACCGAAATTTTTCAAAAATTTCGTCCGCGTTCTTCGCAAGAACGCGGTTGCGCCCAATTTCGGGCTCCGTGCGCCGCCCGTGCCTGACCCCCGTCAGGACCGCTGGATATCCGCACTCAGTTGCAGCGGCACCGGGGTGCCGTTGAGACGGGTGCGGTAGACATGCAGCGCCTCCAGCACCCGCATCACGTAATTACGGGTCTCGGTATAGGGGATGCTCTCGATCCAGACGATCGGATCAACCGCCCCTGTCCTCGGATCGCCATACTCCTCGATCCAGCGACGCGCCCGGTGCGGCCCGGCATTATAAGCCGCGATGGCAAGGATATAGGAGCCGTCGAATTCTTCCAGCATCTCGGCCAGATAGGCGGTCCCCAGCTTGGCATTATAGGCCGGGTCCTCGGTCAGCCGGGCTTGCGAATAGTCCAGCCCCAGCCCCTCGGCCACCTGTTTGGCCGTCCCCGGCATCAGCTGCATCAGCCCCCGCGCGCCCACCGGAGATGTCGCCTCGGGGAACAGCTCGCTTTCCTGCCGGGCAATCGCCAGCGCCAGTTCCGGCGGGATGGGACCGGCCTGATAGGCCAGATCGGTCACCGGGTAGTAGGCCTGCGGCATCACCAGCCCGTCCGAGGCCAACCGCTTGGCCAGCCGTACCGCCACGAAAGGATGGCCCATATCGAGCGCCATCTGGGCCAGGCTCGCCGATTGATCCGGCGTCAGGCTTTCCTGCACGTGCAGGAAGAACCGCCGCATGGTCACGAAATCGCCGGCCTCGTGCAAAAGGATCGCCGCCTGGATCGGCCCGCTCTGGGCAAAGGCCTGCCCGCGCCAGTCCGCCACCGGCATCGAGCCGGCCAGCGCCCGGTCGGGAGCGATCCCGCCGCGCTCCGCCGCCAGTTGCCCGTAGAAACTGGTCTGATACCGCGCGCCCTCGGCATAGGCATTGATCGAGGCCGCATGATTGCCCAGCGCCTCGTAGGTCCGCCCCAACCAGTACCCGGCCCGGCCCAGCGAAATCGGGCTCTCGACCGCCGCCTGGAAGCGCTGGAAATGCGGCAGCGCCTTCCGGGGGTCATTGTGGCGCGTCAGCGCCACATAGCCCGCCTGCCATTCCAGCTCGGCATAGTCTTCGCCGCCGGTCAGGAAATGCCGCGAGGCCAGCGTGTAGGCGGTCTTGAACCTGCCGAGCGCGATCGCCTCGCGTACCAGCCCCTGGCGGCGCGAGGCCCAGACCTCCGGACGGCCGAGCAGGTTGTCGGGATAGGAATGATCGAAGATCAGGTCGATACTGTCCTGCCAGCGCCCCTTTCGCGCCCGCCAGTCCAGCCTCTCCCAGGCGAGACCGGGATGATCCTGCTGCGCCGCCGGAACCGCCGCGATCAGGCCGTCCACACCATTGGCATTGTCCTGCAGCCCGATCCGCGCCATGGCCAGCGACCGGTCGGCGACCGGGATATGGCGCAGCATCGTCTTGGCCTCGGCGGTGTTGCCTGCCCACAGCAGATGCTCCATCCGCGCCTGGTGATGCGGGGCCAGGATCGGCGAGAAGGCGGCCATCAGCGCTTCCTGGCCGCTCACCGTCAGGGTCTCGCCGGTCCAGGCGGCGACAAGCACCCGCTCGGCATCGGCCCGGCGCCCGGACTGGATCAGCGCCGCCGCGTAACGCTGCAGGCCTTCCGGGGTCTGAGGGCCTGCGGCGGCGAAGAACCGGATCACGTCGCCCGCCTGCAGGCCAGCCGGCATCACCGCCTCGGCGCGGCGGCGCATCAGCTCCAGCCCCGGCCAATCGGCGTGGCGGTCGAGAAAGCGGGTGTATTCCTCCCAGCGTCCCGCACCATCGCGCAGACGGTGCCAGTCGACCATGGTCTCGGCGGCAGGGTTCGACACCCGCCGCGCATGACCCAACGCCCGGGCCCAGTCGCCCTCGGCGGCGGCCTGCATCGCCTCGGCCATTTCCACGCCATTCCCACTGCTCTGCGCCGCGGCACCCAGCGGCACCATGGCCAGCGCAACGATCAAGATCGCTGATCTCATCGATTGCATATTGTCGTCCTGTAGTTTCTTGTTCTGCTCTTTACGGGCTTTTAACATATCCAGCGACCAAGGTCTCTAGTTGCTTGCTTGCCGAGCGGTAAATTCGCCGCTAGGGTCCGCCCGATTTCCAGACTTGGGACCCGAACCGGCCCCCGACCACATAACCGACCGCATAACCGACCGCGCAACCGACCGATCAAAAGGTGTCCGCCATGTTCAAAGGCTCCATCCCGGCTCTCGTCACCCCGTTCGCAGACGGCAAGGTAGACGTGTCGGCGCTGAAGGCGCTGGTCGACTGGCAGATCGACGAGGGCTCGCACGGGATCGTTGCCGTCGGCACCACCGCCGAGTCGCCCACGCTCAGCCATGCCGAACACGAAGAATGCATTGGCCTCATCGTCGAGCAGGCGGCGGGACGTGTGCCGGTGATCGCCGGAGCCGGATCGAACAATACCGACGAATCCATCTCGCTGATGCGCTTTGCGAAATCGGTCGGAGCCGCCGCCGCCCTCGTGGTCACGCCCTATTACAACAAGCCGAACCAACGCGGACTCTATGGGCATTACAAGGCGCTCCACGATGCGGTGGAGCTGCCCATCCTCATCTACAACATCCCCGGACGTTCGGTCATCGACATGACCCCCGAGACGATGGGCGAGCTGGCAAAACTGCCGCGCATCATCGGGGTCAAGGACGCAACCGGCGATGTGGCGCGGGTCTCGGATACGCGGGCGACCTGCGGGACCGGCTTCATCCAGCTCTGCGGCAATGACGAATGCGCGCTTGGCTTTGCAGCCCATGGCGGGGTCGGCTGTATCTCGGTCACGGCCAATGCGGCGCCGCGGCTCTGCGCGGACTTCCAGAACGCGCTGATGGGCGGCAAATGGGCCGAGGCGCTGCGGCTGCAGGACCTGCTCCTGCCGCTGCACCGGGCCTGTTTCGACGAACCCAATCCCTGCCCGGTCAAATACGCCCTGTCGCTGCTCGGCAAATGCCGCGACGAGGTCCGTCTGCCGCTGATGACTGTCGCCGAAGCGACGCAAGCCCGAATCCGGGCGGCGCTGGATCACGCCGGGCTGAACTGACGCCGCGCTGCGATCCGGACGATGGTCTCTGGCGGATAATCGCCCGGGCACCGTCTTCCGGTCCAGGACTTGGCGTTACGCCCAGACCGTCTCCCGAGGACCCATCCCTCCGCGACCCGCATTTTTTCAAAAAATGCGGCCGAAATTTTTGAAAAATTTCGGTTCCCGGACGTGCAGATGAAAAAGTTGGCTCACGCGTCTTGTGCACCTTCGGACGCATCGTCGGACCACCGCCAGCAGGGCCGCAGGTCGCCCGGAGAAGGGCTGGCCTCATAGACGCCCCGGGCGATGGCGCGCGACAGGCAGGTCGCGGCGGCATGGCCGAGTTCCAGCGGGTCCGTTGCCGGTTCGGCCAGCGGGCGGCTGCCGGTCGAAACCGCGAAAACAAGGTCGCCGTCCATCGGCGTATGCGAGGGCACCACGGCTCGCGCGATCCCGTCATGGGCGGCAATGGCCATCCGGTAGAGGGCGGCCTTGCTCAGCGCCGCATCGGTGGCGACTATGGCGATCACCGTATTCTCTCCAACACGGCCACGCGGACCGATCTTTGTATCGCACAAGCCAATCGGCGGTACCGGGGCCGGGGCGCTGCCGAGACCACCGAACTCGTCTTCCACCTCGAAGGGCGCCGCCCAGAACTGCCGCCGTCCCGGCGGTGTCACGCATCCCACCGGATTGGCCGCCACCAGCGCCCCGACCGTGTGGCCCGCCTCCAGCCGCCAGGAGGCCGAGCCCAACCCGCCCTTCAGCCGCGCCGTCGTCGCCCCGGTCCCGGCTCCCGCACTGCCAAGGGCGAAATCCTCCGATACCGCCGCAAGCGCTTCGCGTCCGAGGCCGGTATAGGGCTCGTCCGTCCAGTCCTTCTCGCCACCATTGCCGAGATCGAAAAGGATCGCCGCCGGCACGATCGGCACGCGCATCTCGCCGACGGCAAAGCCGCGCCCCGCCGCCCGCAGCCCTTCGACCACGCCCGAGGCCGCCGCCAGCCCGAAGGCCGAGCCGCCCGACAGCACCAGCGCATCCACCGCCTCGACCAGCTTGTCCGGCGCCAGCAGATCCGTCTCCCGCGTCCCCGGCGCCCCGCCCATCACCGCCACCGAGGCGGCAAAGGGCATATCCGCCGTCAGCACCGTCACCCCCGATTTCAGCCGTGCGTCCGAGGCATTCCCGACCCTCAGACCAGCCACATCGGTAATCAGGTTCCGCACCCCCGGCCCCATTCAGAGCCACACCTTCTGAACCGCCGTCGCCGCATCGCCGGTATTCGGCTCTCCGGCCGGCTCGATCAGCAGCACATGCGCCTCCTCTTCGGCATAGGGACTGTGTTCGACCCCCTTCGGCACCACGAACAGCTCCCCCGGTCCCAGGCGCACCCCCCGGTCCCGCAACCGGATCTCCACCTCGCCCCTGATGACCAGGAACAGATCATCCGTATCCGTATGCGAATGCCACGGAAACTCCCCCTTGAACTTGGCCAGGAACACCTCGTTGCCGTTATACTCCGCCACGATCCCGGGCCGGTAATAGCCGTCGATCTTCGCAAATTTCTCCGCCAGATTGACCTTCGTCATATGCACCGCCCCCCGTCCACTTCCAAAGCCACCCCGGTGATCATCGAGGCCTCGTCCGAACACAGGAACGCCGCCGCATTCCCCATATCCTCCGGCTGCGAGAACCGGCCCAGCGGGATTGTCGCCAGAAATTTCTCGCGCATTTCCGGCGTATCCTCGCCCATGAAACTGGCCAGCAACGGCGTCTCGCCGGCCACCGGACAGATCGCGTTGACCCTCAGCCCCGAGGGCGCCAGTTCCACCGCCATCGTCTTCGTCGCGGTGATCATCCAGCCCTTCGAGGCATTGTACCAGTTCAGCCGCGGCCTGGGGCTCAGCCCCGCCGTCGAGGCGACGTTGAGGATCGCCCCGGCCCCCCGGGCCTTCATATGCGGCACCAGATGGCGGGCGGTCAGGAACACCGACTTGGCGTTCACGGCGAACACCCGGTCGAAATCCGCCTCGCTCACCTCCTCCAAGGGCGCAGGCAAATGTGTCACCCCGGCATTGTTGACCAGAATATCCACCTGCCCGAACGCCTTCAGCGCCGCCTCGCACATCGCCGCGACCGAGGAATTGTCCGCCACATCAACCGCCTGCGCCTCCGCCCCGATCGCCCCGGCCAGCGCGCGGGCCGCCCGGGTATTGATATCGGCGATCATCACCCGAGCCCCCTCGGCCACAAACTTCCGCGCAATCCCCGCGCCAAAGCCCGAAGCCGCCCCGGTCACAATCGCCGTCTTCCCCTCAAGTCGCATGAGACCCCCTCCCGGCGCCAGAATGTCATCTGAGGCGCGGATCGCAAGGCCGATTTCAGGCCCCCGGCCAGTTGTCGCGTCATCAGGGCCGTCGCTGCCGCCGCTTGCGCAGCGCGCGCAGATCGACCGTCGGCGCGTCCTCGATCCCGTAGAGCGGATCTTCGTATTTCGGCCAGGTGTCGGGATTCCCCCGGATCAGCCTCAATGGCATGGTCAGCACCAATCCGGCCAGGAAACCTCCGGCATGGGCAGCGAAGGCCACGCCGCCGCCATCGACCCCGAAGGTCACCGCCGCCGCCCAGATCTGCAGCCCGGACCACAGGCCCAGCACCATCCAGGCCGGCAGCGAGAACCGTCCCATGAACCAGAGGTTCGGCGAGAACACCTGAATGCTGGCCCGTGGGAACAGAACCAGAAACCCGCCCATCACTCCGGCGATCGCGCCTGACGCCCCGATCCCCGGAATCCGCGATTCCGGCACCGAGGCGATCTGCGCCACATCCGCCGCGACCCCGCAGACCAGGTAGAAGAGCGCGAACCCGACATGCCCGAATGCGTATTCCACGTTGTCTCCATAGATCCACAGAAACAGCATATTGAACCCCAGATGCATGATCCCGCCATGCATGAACATCGAGGTCAGAAGCCGCGTGTAGTCCTGGTGGTTGACCACGTCATAGGGCACGGTCCCATAGGTCTCGTAAAAATCCGCCAGCGCCCGGGGATCGTCCCAAAACGCCAGATTGAAGATCGAGAAGACCGCGATATTCATGGTCACGAATGCCAGAGTGAATGCCGGAAAGCGATGCGCCGGCGCGTCGTCCTTCAAAGGTAAGATGGCTTTTCCTCTCTAATGATGAAATATAGATGTGAAGTATCGTGAACATAACTCACGATTCAATATCACTGAATTGCATTTCTTTTAATAGATAGTCAGTTTTAACGAAATTTCAAGTGTAGGTGCGTAGAAATCGTACCTACACTTAAATAATTGGCCCTGAACCAAGCGGAACACCTGTTCAGGTGTCCCGTTACTTCCGCCGCCGCACCTTCGGCACCGTCGACATCCGCACCGCGGCCCGTGTCGGCGCATGGTCCGGATGCCCCTCCGTCCGCTCCCAGAACCGCCTGCCGCCCCGGCGCAGCAGCACCGGCAGCACCAGCAGCGCCCCGGCCACGAAGCCTCCGGCATGCGCCAGATAGGCGACCCCGCCGCCCTGGCTGCCAAAACTCGCCACCGAGTTGAGCACCTGCAGGGCGAACCACAATCCCAGCATCGTCCAGGCGGGCAGCGCGATCAGCCGGGCGAAATAGCCGAAGATCACCAGTACATCGACCCGCGCCTGCGGGAACAGCAACAGATACCCGCCCATCACCCCGGCGATGGCCCCCGAGGCCCCGACCGTCGGCACCATCGAGCCCGGATCGCCCGCGATATGGGCGAAATCCGCCGCCAGCCCGCTGCCGAGATAGAAGGCCAGGAATCCCAGATGCCCGAACGTGTCCTCCAGATTGTCGCCGAAGATCCACAGGAACAGCATGTTTCCGGCGATATGCATCACACCGCCATGCAGGAACATCGAGCTGACCAGCGTCCCGTAGCCCTCTCCAGCGGCAATCCGCGCCGGGATCATCGCGTAGTCGGCAAAGAACGCCTCAAGACCGCCGGGAGAGGTGCCGAGCCGGAGATTGACACCGAGAAACACCAATATATTGACCGCGATCAGCGTCACGGTCACCACCGGCATCCGGCGTGAAGGGTTATGGTCCCGGATCGGAAACATGGGCCCAGTCTTACCGGCAATCCGGAGCCGGGAAAAGCAGCCGACGCACGGCGGGTGCGACGGGTTTTGACAAGGGGGCCATTCAGGCATGCTGGCGGGACAGTCGGGAGGCATCAGCAGGCGGCGAGGATGGCGTCGGTGACGCGGGTGAGCGGTTGGGTGGCGTCGATGGGGAAGGCGTTCGGCGGGCGGTCCTTGCCGGAGGCTAGGCGTCGGGCGATGAAGGCGCGGTCGGCCTCGGTGCCGCCGAATTCGGATGCCGGGCGGGTGGCAAGGCGGTGAGCGAGGGTTTCGGGGTCGGTTTCGAGGACGAAGACCTTGTCGAAGAGGTGGAGGAAGCGGGAGTGATTGCGGGCGCCACCGCAGAAGAAGGTTGCCTCGTGGGTGGTGTCGGCGGTCAGTGCGGTGAGTTTGGCGATGTCCCAGATATGGTGGTCGTGGGAGAAGCCCTCCAAGGGCGTGCCGGTCTCGGGGTCGCCCTGATAGGCGAGAACGCGGTCGCCATGGATGGCGTGGAGGCCTCTGCGCAGGAGCTCGTCGCAGATTGAGGTCTTGCCGGAACCGGAGGGGCCTTCGATGAGGTAGTTGCGGAGGGCCATGAGTGAGGTAATGACTCCTAATCCCGCCGGAGCAAGCCCCGAAACTTGTCTGCCAACCCGGCTTTCCGTTGCGGCGGCGGTGGCCCTTCCCGCAATGGAAAGCGGCTGATTTTGCCCATGACGTCCAGAATGATCGTCGCACCGTCCACATCGTATGACCATGGCGGCTCGACAAAGGTCGTCCAGAGCTTGCGCCCATTTTCAGTGAAGGCTGCAAGTTCGCATTCCGCCGACATGAGAACGATATTTCCGTGCTGTCGCCAGCCCCAGAAACCATGTTCCGCGTCGTCCTCGCACAGAATTTCGGGCTTTTGCATGTCGAAGACGTAGACCTTGTCATTGATCCCGAAAAACAGGGTTGAACTGTTTTCAGCGACCAGTAGGCCGGAGGTGAAACCGGGCGTCTTGCGATCCTTGGCGGCGATCAGAAATCCGGTTAGTTCCGGCCCTTTTCCGGTCTCCACGAACATGACAACCGGTTCGCCTCGATCTTCGGGCTGGCTGAGTTCGAAGACCTTGTCGGCGCGTTCCCGAAGCAATCCAGACGCAAATGATCCTTCTCCGGTCTCGATGTGGATGAACCAATTCTTGAAGGCAATTCGCATGGGTGCCTATACCCTCAGTTGCTCCACCAGCTCCACGAAATGCTCCCCCCGCTTCTCGAAATTCGGGTATTGGTCGAAGCTGGCGCAGGCAGGCGCGAGGAGGATGGTGTCTCCGGGTTCGGCCTCGGCACTGGCGCGGGTGACGGCGGTCTCAAGGGTCACGCAGGTTTCGTGGGGGGTGGCGCCGAGGGTACCGGCGAATTCTTCGGCGGCCATGCCGATGAGGTAGGCTTTTTTCACCCGATAAAAGAGCGGCGCGAGGGGGGTGATGCCGCCGTCCTTGGGCAGGCCGCCGACGATCCAGCGGATGTTCTCGAAGGCCAGCAGCGCCTTTTCGGCGGCGTCGGCGTTGGTGGCCTTGCTGTCGTTGACATAGGTCACGCCCCCCTTGGTGGCGACGATCTGGCAGCGGTGCGGCAGGCCGGGAAAGCTGGCCATCGCAGCCTCGATCTGCTTCGGGGCGAGGTTCAGCGCGCGGCAGGCGGCGTAGGCGGCGCAGGCGTTCTGGTGGTTGTGGGTGCCGGGAAGGGCCGCAATGGGGCGGAGGTCGATGGCGGCGACCTGGCGGCCCTTGCGCCATTCGCTCAGGAACCCCTTGCGGGCGTAGATGTTCCAGCCGAGGCCCGGCAGCTTGCGGTCCACGGAGATCTGGATCACCGGGTCGCCATTGCCCTTGTGCTCGCGCATCTGAGAGGCGAGGAAGCGGCCCTCGGGCTCGTCGACGCCGATGATGGCGCGGTCGGGGCCGCCCTCGGCGAAGAGGCGGCGCTTGGCGTAGAAATAGCCGCCGATGCCGCCATGGCGGTCGAGGTGATCGGGGCTGAGGTTCATGAACAGCGCGATATCGGGGGTCAGGGCGCGGGCGAGCTCGGTCTGGTAGGACGAGAGTTCCAGCACCACCACCTCGCCGTCGCCCGGCGGGTCGAGGTCCAGCACACCGCGGCCGATATTCCCCGCCATCTGCGTCGGCCGCCCGGCCTCCTTGAGGATGTGGTGGATCAGCGCCGTGGTGGTCGACTTGCCGTTCGAGCCGGTGACGCAGATCACCCGCGGCGGCGTGTCCATGTCGTCCCAGTCGTCGGTGGCGTAGGAGCGGAAGAACAGGCCGATATCATTGTCGAGGCCGACGCCGTGTTCCCAGGCTTTCTCGATGACCCGGTGGGGGGCGGGATAAAGATGCGGGATGCCGGGGGAGACGATCAGCGACACGATCCCCTCCCAGGGGCGGTCGCGGGAGAGGTCCTCGACAGTGAAACCGGCCTCTTCGGCAGCGGCGCGGGCGGTTTCGTTGTCGTCCCAGCAGACCGGCTCGGCCCCGCCCTCGCGCAGGGCGGCGGCGGCGGCGAGGCCGGAGCGGCCAAGGCCCAGAACACCGACCTTGTGGCCGTCATATCCGCGTACAGGTATCATCGGAGCGCTTGTAATTGAGTTCGCCCGACCGGTCACGAGGAAAGATCGTCGTCGCGGTGCCGGCCTTGATCGCCTCTTCCCCCGTGCGCCTTTCTGCTCAAGGACCAGATCGCCCCGTCAACACCGGGGATCGAATGCCTGGCGTCACTGGTTCGAAAGTATTAGTAATATTATCATTGGAATTACCCACCGACCGGGCTATCGGTTCGGAAGGAAACGGGGAGGAATGACATGAGCGATTTCAGATGGGGCGTGATCGGGCCGAAGGGCATTGCCAACAGCTTCGGCAAGGGTCTGGCGGTGGTGCCGGACGGGGTGCTGGGCGCGGTGGCCAGCCGGACAAAGTCGCGGGCGGAGGACTATGCGGCCCAATACGGCCCCGATGCCGCGATCTATGACGATTACGACGCGCTGCTCGCCGATCCGTCGCTCGACGCCATCTATGTCGCCATCCCCCATGTCCTGCACAAGGACCTGGTGCTGCGCTGCCTCGACGCCGGCAAGCCCGTGATGTGCGAAAAGCCGCTGACCACCAATGCCGGCGAAAGCGCCGAGCTGATCGCCAGGGCCCGAGACAAAGGCCTGTTCCTGATGGAGGCGGTCTGGACCCGCTTCCTGCCGCTTTACGGACGCATCCGCGAGATCATCGATTCGGGCCGCATCGGCGAGGTCAATCTCGTCTGGTCAAGCTTCGGCTTCCCGCTGGACTACGACCCCGAGGGCCGCTGGTTCAACAAGTCTCTGGCGGGCGGGGTGCTCCTGGATATGGGCATCTACAACGTCGCCATGTCGCAATTCGTCTATGGCAGGGACCCGGTCTCGGTGAAAGGCCACGCCGATTTCGCGCCGACCGGGGCCGATCAGCTGACCACCGCGACGATGATGTACGAGGGCGGCAAGATGGCGGTGTTCGGCTGTTCCTTCACCACCAAGCTGCAGAACACGCTGGAAATCCGCGGGACCAAGGGCTTCATCCATACCGAGAACAAGTTCTGGTTCCCCGAAAAGGCGACGGTCCGGGTCGGCGATGATATCGAAGAGATCGAGGCCCCGTTCGACGGCTCGGGTTTCGAATTCGAGATCATGGAGAGCCAGCGCTGCATCCGGGAAGGGCTGACCGAGAGCCCCGGAATGAGCTGGGCCGACACGCTGGGGAACATGAAGGTCATGGACGAGATCAGATCCCAGATCGGCCTCAAATACGATTGGGAGTGAGGCACCCGGATATCTTGATCCGGTGGTTTCGGTCCCGCCCTTTACACCCGGGGCGCAAATCCCCGAACGCGTCGCGCCGATGGCTCCCCACCAGGACTATCGCGATGACCGTATCCTGAATACGCGCTTGAGAAACCGGCCCCCGTAAAGGATCGGCCAGCGCAGGACCGAGCACCAGAGCAGGAACACCAAAGCGCTCACCCAGTGCGGATTCTCGCGGAAGACAAGGACGATCAGCGGCAGCCCGGTGACCAGAAGGAAATAGGCCGCCGGCCAATGGTGGCGCTTCGAGGGGAACATCGCCAGAAGATTGGCGGTCACCGCCCAGAGGCAGAACAGGCCAAGCGAAAGCGTCATCGGGGAAATCGTCTCCGGTTGCGGCGGGTCCGGTCGCCCGCGCCATCGAGTATCCCGCGCGATTCGGGCGGAAACCGGGCAGGGCTCAGGGTCGGACCACCGTCGCCCCGGGCTTGTGGCGGCGGATCACCATCGGCTGGTTGTGGTCCCCGCCATGGGCGGCGTCATAGTCCCGCATCCGCTGGTTCCGTTTCTCATAGGCCTGCATCAGCTTCTCGCGCTGCCGCTTCGCCCCGCGCTCGCTCGCCGTCACCACTTCGTTCTCGACATGGGTCTTGTGCGGCTTTCGCTGCCGCTGCGCGCCGCTGCGGGTGACGTTATGGGTCTCGGTGGCACCGGCTTGGCGCGTCCCGGTCTTCCGCCCTGCCGCATCAGTCCGGCGGGTGACGTTGTGCTGGTCCGCCATCGCTGTCTTCACCTGACCGAAAATCGACCGGAATATCGTGCGCAGGATGAAGAGGATCACGTTCCAGATCACGAAGGCCACCGCCAACGCCGGCAGGAGATAGGGCAAAAGCTCGGGCAGGCGGTCGGGCTGGGCGAAGACCTCGTCGACAAAGACGCCGTCCTCTTCCGCCATGGCAATGCCCGCGACCGTGCCGAAGAACAGCGCCGGGAACTGCTTGAAGACGAACTTCAAGAGCGCGAACAGAAACCGGATCAGAAACAGTCCGGCAATGACCAGAATGACGATCGCGCCGATATCGCCATTGGCGGCGTTCCCGAAAATTTCGAAAATGCCCAAATCCGTCCAGTTCCCCAGCCAATCCTCCTTACCCTTCACGCCGTCCCCTTTCACGCAGCCGTCTGAGATAGTAGATCAAGGGCCGCCGAAAGATCGAGGCGACGGCCAGGAAGAACAGTATCGCGTAGTTTACGCCATATTCGACCGCGACGGCTACCAATATTGCAAAAGACACAATCAGAAGGAAAATCGCAATGCGCCGGTGCCAGGGAAAGGGCGTCATCGCGGTGGCCGAGGCCAGAAGGACCCACGATATGATCAGCAAAAGCGCACCCGGATCGGAAGACCTCTGGCGCGACCTTGAGCGGCCGGTCTGGCAGTCGTCTAGCGGCGGAGAGCTTTGTGGGGGCTGGAAACGGCCCGCCCCATGACAATCAGCAGCTTGGTGACCGCAAACCAGGCAATTCGTGCGAACACTTTCATTCTACGCATGACGTCATCCCTGTACAATCAGCCCGCTTTTAACGCGGGTCCGGCGTTGGCGTTGGTCGGAACCGATTCCGATCGGGATAAGCAAGTAATCGTTACGCTACGGTTTGATTTATCACCCCGAATTCTGGAGGATTCGCGGAGGAAAAGTGTTTTGATTTTGGTCTTTTCCTGTCCCATTATCGACCGTCCAACGGATCGGGCAAGTTGGGCGTATGCCTTATAACATACTGATAAATTGATTTTATTCAACAAAATTTCGTGGGCTTCAATCGGCCAATGGCGCGGCCCGATTTCAACAAAATCCCTATAAAGCGATGGCGAGGAAATCGGCAACGATTTCCGGCTCGGACATCGCGCAATATCAAAAGGATAGAGCGATGGCGAGGAAATCGGCAACGATTTCCGGCTCGGACATCGCGTAATACAAAAAGAATAGAGCACCGCGATTGATTCAGAAAGCTGGGACGGTGCCCGAGACCAAAATCGTTTCAAACTGAATCAGTCTGAACAAGAATTTAGGTCCAGAGACGTAGGCTTGAGCAATATCCTGGGATCAGATTGGTTCAATCTGATCCGGATTTGCTCTAGCATTTCGAGAAAGACCTGGACCCCTCTTCTCCGTCTCCCGGCTTTGCCTCGAACGCGACAAGTGATGAATGATGTCTCAAGTTTTTCTCAAAACGCTGTAAGGCACGGGTCGGGGATGACAGTCACTTGACTGGCGCCGCTCCGGCCTTCTGGCGCAACCCGCTTCCCAGCCCCGAGGCGGGGGGCAAACGGCCAAAGGGACGCCGCGCCGGGCGTCCCCTGAGACCAATTTCACGGTGGCTTCAGACCTTTAACACGACGCACACCCCACGCCACACGACCCCTCGTTACGCTGCCTGTCATACGGACAGGTCTTGACTTGTTACACCCGAACGGAACCGGTTCCGTATCTGATACTGAAGATAATCGTTACGCCAACGAGAATGTTATCGCGCCGAATTCTGGAGGATTCGCGGAGGAAAAGTGGTGGCAATGGGGTATTTTGCTTACAAGAGCCTGACATGGCCCGTCAGGTTGCCGTCAATTGACCCGGCAGCGCGTTGGCCCAGGCGGTGATCGACCCGGCGCCGAGGCAGACGACGATATCCCCGGCCCCAGCATTTTCTCGAACGAAATCAGGTAGATCGGCATCGGACCCCAGCGCCTCCGCATGGCGGTGACCATGGGCTTGAAGCCCCTCGACCAGCGCGTCGCGGCTGGCGCCTTCGATCGGGGCCTCGCCGGCGGTGTAGACATCGGAAATGGCGACGATATCGGCCTCGTTGAAACAGGTGCAGAAGTCCTCGAACAGGTCATGGAGCCGGGTGAACCGATGCGGCTGGTGCACCGCGATCACCCGGCCTTTCGTCGCCTGGCGGGCGGCTTTCAGGACCGCGGCGATCTCGACCGGGTGGTGGGCGTAGTCGTCGATGATGGTGACCCCGTTCCACTCACCAACCCGCGTGAACCGCCGGTTCACCCCGCCGAATTCGGCCAGCGCGCGGGCGATATCCTCGGGGGCGATCCCCAGATGCCGCGCCACTGCGATGGCCGCCAGCGCGTTCGAGACATTATGGTCGCCGGTCATCGGCAAGCTGAGGCTCTCGATGGCGCTGCCCTCGGCGGCCAGCACCACATCGAAATGCGCCAGCCCGTCCTCATAGACCAGATTGGTGACCCGCACATCGGCCTGCGGGTTGAAGCCATAGGTGATGACCCGGCGGTCGTTGATATGACCGACCAGGGTCTGAACCTCGGGATGATCGATGCAGCAGACGGCGACACCGTAAAAGGGGATGTTGGAGACGAACGTATGGAACGCCTCGCGCAGGGCGTCGAAGCTGCCATAGTGATCGAGATGCTCAGGGTCGATATTGGTGACGATGGCGATGGTCGCGGGCAACCGGTTGAAGGTGCCGTCACTCTCATCCGCCTCGACCACCATCCACTCGCCCTCGCCCATCCGGGCGTTCGAGCCATAGGCATGGATGATCCCGCCATTGATAACAGTAGGGTCCAGGTTCCCGGCATCCAGCAGGGCCGCCACCATCGAGGTCGTCGTGGTCTTGCCATGCGTCCCGGCCACCGCGACATTGGATTTCAGCCGCATCAGCTCGGCCAGCATCTCGGCGCGACGAACAATCGGCAGATGCCGGGCGCGCGCCGCATCCAGCTCCGGATTGCCGGGTTTGATCGCTGACGAGATCACCACCACGTCGGCCCCATCGATATTCCCGGCCTCCTGCCCGACGAAAATCTTCGCCCCCTTGCCAGCCAGTCGCTCGGTGATCGGGCTGGCCTTCAGGTCCGAGCCCTGGACGGTGAACCCGTGATTAAGAAGCACCTCGGCGATCCCCGACATGCCGATCCCGCCGATGCCGACGAAATGGATGGGGCCGATATCATGCGGCAGACGGGTCTGGTTGTTCACGCTTCACTTCCTTCAAACGCAAGTTTGCCGACAAGGTCGGCCAGCATCTCCGCGGCATCGGGCTTGGACTGAGACACAGCCGCCTTGACCATCGCATTCGCCCCCGCAGGCTCGCCGATGATCGCCTCGATGGTCCCGGCGAGTTTCTCGGGCGACAGCTTGTCTTCGGGGATCACGAAGGCCCCACCCGCCTCGGCCAACCCACGCGCATTGGCGCTCTGATGGTCGCCGGTGGCATGGGGATAGGGGATCAGTATTGCAGGTCGCCCGATCACCGAGATATCGGCAATCGACGAGGCCCCGGCCCGCGAGATCACCAGCTGCGCCTTGACCAGCCGCTCGGGGATATCGTCGAAGAAGGACTTCACCTCGGCCCGGACGCCAATGGCGTCATAGGCCGCCTTTACGTCGTCCAGATCGGCAGGCCGCGCCTGCTGCTGTACCGTGATATTGTCGCGGATGCTCTCGGGCAACGCGGCGAGAGCCGCCGGGACCATGGATGAGAACACCGAAGCCCCCTGCGAGCCGCCGATGACCAGAAGGTTCATCGGCCAGTCCCCGGGCGAGATATAGGGCGAGTTCTCGCATTCCTTGATCCCGGCCCGGACCGGGTTGCCGATATTGTAGGCGGTGACCCCTTCGGGCAGTTCCGTCGGCCAGGTCCCGCAGGCCACGGCATCGACCCGTGTGGCGAAAAGCTTGTTCACCCGCCCCAGAATGCCGTTCTGCTCGTGGATCATCCGGGGGATCTTCAGCCAGGTCGCGGCACTGAGCGCCGGGATAGTCGGATAGCCCCCGAAACCGGCCACGCAAGACGGCCGGTCGGCCTTCATTGCCCGGATTGCCCCCCAGACCCCGCGGGCGATCTTCCAAGGCACCTGGGCGCGGTCCTTCCAGTCGCCTTGCGAGAAGCTGCCCGAGGGAAGGACGGTGCGTTCCACGGCGACCGGGAAGCCGCCTGCATAGCGTGCGCCCCGTTCATCGGTGGAAAGCTTGACCCGCCAGCCGCGCCGCAGCATCTCTTCGGCCAGCGCCTGTGCCGGAAACATGTGCCCGCCGGTGCCGCCTGCGGCGATGATGAGCAGCGGCTCGGCCATTCAGCGGCCCCGGCCGATGATTTCCGACAGAGTGTCCTGCGGGCGGCGGCGGGTCAGCGCGAGGAGCATGCCGAGGGCGAGGCCACCGGCCAGCAGCGACGAGCCGCCGTAGGAGACGAAGGGCAGGGTCATGCCTTTGGCCGGGAGTAGACGGACGGCGACGCCCATGTTGATGAGGGCCTGCATGCCGAAAAGCGCGGCAAGGCCGACGCCGGCGAGGCGGATGAAGGGGTCGCGCTCGCGGACGAGGCGGATGAGGGAACGGATAACGATGGTGAGGAACAGCGCGATGATGGCGAGGACGAGGACAAGCCCGTATTCCTCCGCCGCCACCGCGATGATGAAGTCGGTATGGGCGTCCGGCAGCGACCATTTGACGGTGCCTTCGCCGACCCCGACGCCGAGGAAACCGCCCTCCTGAATGGCGTTGGTGGCGAAACCGATCTGGGTGCGGGGATCGAGCTCGGGGTTGAGAAAACCGTCGATGCGGCGGGCGACGTGGTCGGAATTGGAATAGGCGAGGAGCCCGGCGCCGACAGTGAGGCCGGCAATGCCGACGAGCAGCGTGATCGGGGCTCCGGCGACGAAATACATCAGGGCCCAGCAGGCTAGGATCAGGGTGGCCTGGCCGAAATCGGGCTGCAGGGCGAGGAGGACGGCGAGGACAGCCGCGACGAGGAAGGATATCAGCTTGCCCGGGGGGCCTGCGATGTCGAAGGAGGCGGCCATCAGCCAGGCGGCGAAAACGACGAAGGTCGGTTTCAGGAACTCTGACGGCTGGATGGCGGCGAAGCCCAGCGAATACCAACGGGTCGCGCCCTTGCCGAAATCGGTGCCGAGGACGGGCAGGAGGGCGACGGCGACGAAGGCACAGCCGAAGCCGAGGACGGCGAGGCGGCGGAGATCGCGGGGATTGAGCATGGAGACGATCAGCAGGCCCCCGAAGGCGGCGAACCCATAGATTATCTGGCGGCTGACATAGTAGAAGGGACCGAGGCCGTTGCGTTCGGCGAGCGGCGGCGAAGCGGCCAGTGCCAGCAGAAGCCCGATGAGAAAGAGCCCGACAAGGGCGGCCAGCGACCATCTGTCGATGGTGCGCCACCATTGCGGAATAAGCGGCTCGCCGCCCCGCGCGGCAACCGTCCCGAAAACCATATCAGTCATGAGGGCCTGCCCATGATTTCTGCCACTGCCTCCGACGCGTCCCCTTGTTGAACGGGGCGTCGCCTTGTCGATGATTGGATGCACTCTAACGTGATTGCCCTTGTCTTGCCAGAGCTTCGGGCACCGGCGGCAGGAAATTGCGCGTGGCGTGGATAGTCCACCTTGGCAGGATCATCTGGATTGCATTGAATCCAAATGAAAAAATGGCGTTCTACGGCTCCGGTTTCCGCGTTCGATGTCCTGCAGGGTGCGCGATCCCTCGACCGGGGCACATCTATCAAATCCCCGAAAAACCGAAATCTTTCAAAGATTTCGGCCGCTTTCTTCGAAAGAAAGCGGTTCGGACCCCTCCATACTTCTCTGCAAATGCCCCCGTTCAGGAGGAAGGCGAGACCGGGCCCGACCTGCCCCCTCCGCACCATTTTGCCGATCGGCCATTCCGTCACGCCACGCCTCTCTAAGTTTCCCACCGCTCGAAAACCCGTTGAATCCCCCTCCGAATGCGCTACTTTCCCGGTCCAGGCCGAAAAGAGCGAACGGGGAAGTGGGATGAAAGTCAGCATCGAGCGAGGCGCGCTTCTGAAAGCGATGAGCCGGGCGCAATCGGTCGTCGAGCGGCGCAACACCATTCCCATCCTGGCCAATGTGCTGATCGAGGCCGAGGGGGATACGGTCTCGCTGCGCGCCACCGATCTGGATATCGAGGTGGTCGACAAGGCCCCGGGCGTCGTCACCCAGGCCGGGGCGACGACCGTGGGGGCGCATACGTTGCACGAGATCGTCCGCAAGCTGCCCGATGGCGCACTGGTCGAACTGTCGGACGACGGCTCTTCGGGGCGGCTGGAGGTCGCGGCGGGCCGGTCGCATTTCTCGCTCGCCACCCTGCCCCGAGAGGATTTCCCGGTGATGGCCTCGTCGGAATACGATTGCAATTTCGCCTCCGAGGCGCCGGTGCTGCGCCGCCTCTTCGACAAGGCCAAGTTCGCCATCTCCACCGAAGAGACCCGCTATTACCTCAACGGCGTCTACATGCACGCCGCCGACGGGGCTTCGGGCCGGGTGCTGCGCTGCGTGGCCACCGACGGCCACCGGCTGGCGCGGATCGATGCGCCGCTGCCGGAAGGGGCCGAAAACCTTCCGGGGGTCATCGTGCCAAGGAAGGCCGTGGGCGAATTGCGCAAGCTCCTGGACGATGACGAGACGGCGATCGCGGTATCGGTGTCCGAGACCAAGGTGCGCTTCGCCACGCCCGAGGTCACCCTGACCTCGAAGGTGATCGACGGCACCTTCCCCGACTATCAGCGGGTGATCCCGCAGGGCAACACCAAGCGGATGGAGGTCGATGCCGCCGAGTTCGCCCAGGCCGTGGACCGGGTGGCGACGGTGTCGTCCGAACGCTCCCGCGCCGTCAAGCTGTCCCTCGACGAGGACCGGCTGGTGCTGTCGGTCAACGCGCCCGATGCCGGGGCGGCGGACGAGGAACTGGCGGTGGCCTATGGCGACGAGCCGCTGGAGATCGGGTTCAACGCTAAGTATCTCCTGGAAATCGCGGGGCAAGTGGACCGCGAGAACGCCGTGTTCATGTTCGACGGCGCCGACCACCCGACGCTGATGCGCGAAGGCAATGACGAGACCGCCGTCTATGTCGTGATGCCGATGCGGGTCTGAATGGCCATCCTGGCGATCCGGGACCTGACGCTCTCGCATTTCCGCTCCCACAAATCCGCCCGCCTGACCCCCGACCCGCGCCCTCTGGCGATCCACGGGGCGAACGGGGCGGGCAAGACCAATATTCTGGAGGCGATCTCGATGCTGTCGCCGGGGCGGGGCCTGCGCCGCGCCGCCGTCGAGGACATGGCCCGCGCGCCCGAGGCGCTGGGCTGGAAGGTTCGCGCGGTCGTCGAAAGCCTGTCGGAAACCCATGAGATCGAGGTCTGGGCCGAGGGTCCGGCGCGCCAGGTGCGGATCGACGGCAAACCGGCCCCGCAGATCGCGTTGGGGCGGCTGATGCGGATCCTGTGGCTGGTGCCGTCGATGGACCGGCTGTGGCTCGATGGCGCGGCCGAGCGGCGGCGGTTTCTCGACCGGATGGCGATGAGTTTCGAACCCGGTCATGCCGAGCTGGCCACGGCCTATGAAAAGGCCATGCGCGAGCGGAACCGATTGCTGAAGGATCAGGTGCGCGATGCCGCCTGGTACGACGCGCTGGAGGCGCAGATGGCGGTCGCCGGATCGAAGCTGGCGGCCAACCGGCAGGCCACCATCGACCGTCTGGCCCGGGCGCAGGACGGAGCCGAGACGGCGTTTCCTGCGGCGGACCTGTCCCTGGTGGCCGGGGACGATCAGCCCGATGCCGGCGAGGAAGCATTGCGCGCCGCTCTCGCCACGGGCCGGAGCCGGGACATGGCCGCAGGCCGCACTCTGACCGGCCCCCACCGCGCCGATCTTGCCGGGGTCTATGCCGCCAAGGGGGTCGAGGCGAAGCTGTGTTCGACCGGCGAACAGAAGGCGCTGCTGGTCTCGCTGATCCTCGCCAATGCCCGCGCCCTGGCCGAAGATTTCGGCGCCGCACCCATCCTCTTGCTCGACGAGGTCGCCGCGCATCTCGACGAGAACCGGCGCGCCGCGCTTTATGACGAGGTCTGCGCGCTGGGGGCACAGGCCTGGATGACCGGGACGGGACCGGAATTGTTCACGGCCCTTGGGGAACGGGCGCAGTGGCTGGAAGTGACGGAGAGCGGCGGGGTGTCAGCGATAATGGAAGAGGCGGAATGAGTCCGAGGGCAGAGGCAAGGCTCCGAGAATGACCGTCTCGATCGAGGAATTATTGCTCTATGCCGGGGCGCTGGCGATCCTTGTTCTGACCCCCGGTCCCGTGGTGGTCGCCCTGATCGCGCGGGCGGCGACCGGCGGGGTGCGGGCGGCGGTGCCCTTGTCGCTGGGAGTGGTGGTCGGGGACATCCTCTGGCCGCTCCTGGCGATCTTCGGGGTGAGCGTGCTGGTGGCGCTCTATGCGGATTTCCTGACGCTGCTGAGGTGGTTCGGGGCGGGGATGCTGCTGTGGATGGGGATCGGGCTGATCCGCCAAGCCGGGGCGGCGATCGAGGCTGACCCGTCCCTGCGGGCGAAGGGCGACTGGGCCGGGTTCGTCGCGGGGCTGGCGGTGATCGCCGGCAATCCCAAGGCGATCCTGTTCTATATCGGGGTGCTGCCGGGCTTTTTCGATGTCAGCAGGGTGACCGGCTGGGATATCGCGGCGATCTGTTTCGTCTCGGGGCTGGTGCCGCTCCTGGGCAACCTTATCTGGGCGGGACTGTTCTCGGTCGCACGGACCTGGCTGCAGAGCCCGAAGGCCGTGCGGAACACCAATATCGTCGCCGGGTGCCTGCTGATCGCGGTCGCCGCGGCGATCATGCGCGGCTAGAGCATGTTGCGCCAAATCGCATTCATTCCCGCCCGCGAACGCATTTGCCACGCAAGCGCTGTCTCGCGGGCGGGAATGAATGCGATGAATCCGATCAGGCGCAAAAACGCTTTAGACCAGAAGCCGGCGCAAGATCCTGGGATCTGGTTGTGTCATTCTGATCCGGCTTTGCTCCGAAACCGCGACCTGTTGTAAAAAAAAGCACGAAACTGTCTTTTCCCACAGAAATCACTGAAACAGTGTAGCAGTCCGACCCAAAAGTAATGTAAAGTCACGCCACGAGTAACCCGGTAATTCAGGTAGGGGCGGGATCAATGATGATGAACTTCAGGAAATGCGCAGCTCTGTGCTGTGTTGCAAGTGTCGTTGCCTTCCAGGCAAATGCACAGCAATCGTCCGGCGGAGACTGGGGCGGATTTCACGGGACGGTCTATGGGGCGACGGCCTTCGGATCGAATTCCTGGATGGTCAGCACAGGCGATGAAACCGAAAGCGGAAATTTCGGTGGCTTCGGAGGCGGGGTCGGGATCGGCTACGACTACGTGGCCAACGGATTTGTCATCGGGGCGGAACTGGATATCGGAATTGCCAGATTTTCGTCCGAGAATGATGCATCATCGAGTTTCAGCTGCGCCGACGAGACCTGCAATACCGAGGTGTCGACCGTCGCAACGCTCAGGGCGCGGGCCGGCCGGCCCTATGGGGACTGGCTGCCCTATGTCACGGGCGGCCTGGCCGCCGCCGATGTCGAGGGTACTGCAGTTGTGTCGGGCAACGACTTCGTGATCGGCGAAGACCGAATGACCGGCTGGACCCTCGGCGCGGGTATCGAGCGGGCCTTCACGCCGGTACTGAGCGGCAAGATCGAAGTGCTGTATTTCGATCTGGGAACGCTCGACCTGCCGAACACCTGTTCTCCGGACTGCGAGACGGACGTGAGGTTCACCACGGTCCGGGCCGGGGTGAGCTATAATTTCTGAGGCGGGCAAGGCCAGGAGCGGGCGGGTTTAGAGTATCCGTCTTGGTCAAGTTGTTTTCGGTGACCATTTTCGGCTGTCTTTTAGCAGCGCGTTTGCGAGTTCGAGGAGCTTGCGCATGATTGCGGTGAGGGCGACCTTCTTGGGTTTTCCGCGCGCGCACATGTCTTCGTATTTCGCAGTCATGTCCGGGTTGAACCGAACAGCGACGAGCGCGGGCATGTAAAGCGCGTCGCGCAGGAACTTGCGCCCGCCCTGAATGCACGCCCGGCCGCGCCATTGTCCTGATTGTCGGGTCATCGGAGCCAACCCCGCGAGGCTGGCGACCTGTTTGCGCCCGAGCGTGCCAATTTCGGGGCATTCTATGAGGATCGCGGCAGCTGTTGGCTCACCGATCCCGGGGATCGAACATAGGATGTCGTGGGCAAGAGCGCCCTGATTGGTGGCGCGCAAACGGGTTTTGATCTCGGCCTCGACCTCTTTGAGGGTTGCCTCGATCTGGCGCAGCAACGCCTTTGAGCGTCGCTTGGTCAGGGCAAGCGTCTGCGTTTTGATCCGGTTCAACAGCCGGGTGCGGTCCTTCACCAGGGCGGTGCGGGCGATCTGTAACTCTTTGAGTTCGTGCTGATCTTCGCGCGCAAGAGTATCTGGTTGCAGGTTCAAAGCCACTCCCATTTGCGCCAGAACGGCTGCATCGACTCGGTCGGTCTTGGCGCGTGTGCCGCGTGCTTGTGCAAACCGGCGAGCTTGCAGCGGGTTGATCTTGACCAGCGGGAGATGTCTCGCCAGAGCTTGTTCGAACGCCCTGTGATAGGGGCCAGTTGCTTCAAAGACCACGCGTTGAGGAGCCGCGCTTCCAATCCAGTGGCGCAGCTTCGCAAAGCCGGTTTTGGTGTTGGAGAATGTCTCAAACGCTCCGTCGCTCAGCCGGTGGCAATCCAGTTTGGTTTTGGAAACGTCGATCCCAATGCTATCGTTCATCGTCCTCGCTGTCCTATGCTTGTCGTAGAGGGCTCAATGCCGCTCTGTATCCGTTCAGGCCCATTGCGAAGACGGTGGCCGATCTCACTCTAACACGGTCCCTCGTGACCAAGCCTTTGACGATCCGACCACCGCCTCAGCACGCCATAAATGGCGTGGCGTGCTGAGGCTCCACTTTCGCAGAGAGCCACGGAAAATCATAAGACAAGCGCTTTGCGCCTGACCGGATTCACTTATTCATTCCGATCCGCGAGACAGCGTTTGCGTAGCAAATGCGTTCGCGGTTTGGAATGAATTCGATTTGGCGCAAAATGCTATAGGCGCACTCCGGGCTCCTTCAACGCTCCTGAGCGACCGGCTTTCTGTACCCGATCCCGATATTCACCTCGCAGGCGATGGGGGGCGATGCCGGTCGGACCCGGATTTTCCTATTTCGCGATGGCGCAATCGGCCCAGACCGGCAGATGATCCGAAGCGACCCGCGCTTCCAGCGACCGGTGCACACCCATGTCGCGGATCTCGATCCCCGGGCCGGTGATGATCCGGTCGAGAGCGGCGGTGGGGCGGGTGGCGTGGAAACTCGGGCCGGGACTGGAGATGGTGTAATCCGCCCCCAGCCCGGCGATATTGCGCCCCGCGCGATGCCATTCGTTGAAATCCCCGAGGATGATGGTCGGCAGCGTGTTCTCCGGGCCATTCAGATGCGCCGAGAGCATCGCCATCTGGCGGCGGCGGATCGTGGCGAGAAGGGCCAGATGCAAGCCGACCACCCGGAATCGGCGGCCGCGAAATCCGATCTCGACCACCACGGCGCCGCGCGGCTCCAACGAAGGAAGGTTCAGGGTATGGCGCGACAGAATCTCGGCCTCTCCGCTGACCAGCACCGCGTTGCCATGCCAACCCATGCGATCGGGGATATCGGTCAGCGGGACGGGTTTCAGAGCACAATTCTCGGACAATAGCCGGGCCGGGATCGAACTGGTCCGCGCGCCGAAGCGGCGGTCGGTCTCCTGCAGGGCGACGATATCGGGATGCATCTCGGCGATCACCGACAGGATGCGCTCGGGATGCCGCCGCCAGTCCAGCCCGACGCTCTTGCGGATATTGTAGGTGGCGAAGCGGATGAGGGGGTCCGCGGGCGGATCGAGACGGCTCATGCGGAGATTATCGGCCAGGAGCGGATGGAAACCAAAGCATTTTCACCGTCAGGCGGACACGCCGCCTGTCCGCTTTTCTCCAACCTGGAATTTCTCCCGGCCTGGCGCCGCGAGGAGCTTCCAAGGAAGGCGAATTTCCCGATAAGACCGCTCAGCCCGCCGGACATCCGGCAATATCAATCGCCCTGTTCCGCCCCAGCAGTGTCAGCCGGATCGCGTCGCGGTCTATGGCGATGGCACCGGGCTCGCCGAAACTCTCCAGCACCGACCGGGCCCGCAGGGTCCGGCCGCTGACCTCGGTGGAAGCCTCGGTGAACCACATCCGGTCGGAGGGGATTTCGAAGACGGCAAAGGGCGCCGTTCCGATCTCGCCACCGAAGCCGATCTCGGCCGTCACCGCGAGCCCTTCCGGCCCCGGTTCGAACTCGCAGACCACCGACAGGATGCCGCTCTCGGCAGCACTTTCCGGAATTGCCGCGAGGGCGGTGCGGATGGTCTCGGCCTGCGCCCCGCCCGCGGCGGTCAGCTGGCCGGTCAGGTCGGCCTCGACAGGAATGCAGACATCCTCGCAGACACCGAAAAACAGGCCGAGATTTACCTCTATGGGCCGGGAAGGGTCGGTGGGGGTGAATTCGATGGGCATCACCACGGAATCGCGGTAACCGATGGTCGTCGTACCGAAACTTTCAAAGACCTGCGGCCGCGGCCAGTGGACCCGCACCGCGGCGATATTCTCCGAACCGGTCCAGTCGAAGTCCGGCGGAATGCCGTTGGCCCCGGGTGCGCGCCAATAGGTTTTCCAGCCCGGCGCCAGCACGATGCGGACCGCGCCCATCCGGTTGCCGTTCTCCATGCGCCAGCCGTCGAGCAGCGTCACCCGCGTCACCTCCGAGCCCTGGGCCAGCGCCGAAAGCGGTGCCATGAAGACAGCCAGGAGAAAGGCGAAACGGGCGGTCATGGTGCGTCCTTCAGGGATCGATTGCGGGCAGTGTCCTAGATAGGCGCTGATGCGCAGACATGAAAATCACAATGGAGCGAGAGTTTGTTGCTTGAATTGCCGCGCCTTGAGGCTCATTTTCGGGTCATGGATGAGAAGGCGGAATTTCTCGAAGGCCGGTTCCTGGTGGCGATGCCCGGGATGGGCGACCCCCGTTTCGAGCGGACGGTCATATATTTATGCGCCCATTCGGCCGAAGGCGCGATGGGGCTGATCGTCAACAAACCCGCGCCGGATGTGCGCTTCGGGGACCTGCTGGAGCAGCTTGACATCCCGACCGGCGACGGGATGGGCGATCAGATGGTCTATTTCGGCGGCCCGGTGGAACACGGGCGGGGCTTCGTGCTGCATTCGGACGAGTATTACGTGCCCGATTCGACCCTGAGGATCGAGGGTGGTGCCTCGATGACGGCGACGGTGGACATCCTCAAGGACATCGCCGGGGCGAAGGGGCCACGCGAGGCGCTGATGACGCTGGGCTATGCCGGCTGGGGGCCGGGGCAGCTGGAGGGAGAGTTGCAGGCCAATGGCTGGCTGGCCTGTGACGGCAGCGAGGAGATCCTGTTTCGTCTGCCGGCGGAGAAGAAATGGGAAGCGGCGCTGAAGAAGATCGGGATTGATCCGCGGCTGTTATCGGCTGAAGGCGGTCGGGCCTGAGCGGGTGGCCAGTGGTTTCGCCCCGCTGACGCGGGACGACCCGCGAGGCCGGCGCGGGCTGCGCCCGCACCGGCCTCGCGTTATCGGGGCTCCGCCCCCTTTGACGGCTGCGCCGTCAAATTCACCCGGAGTATTTTCAAGAAGGAGAAGGCGGGCAATCAGGCATCCGGGGCAGCCGCGCGTTTGAGGCGGTCGTTGATGGCGAGGCCGAGGCCGGTGTCGGGAATGGGCTGGACGGCGATTTTTCGCATGTCCCTCTCCCGGGCCATGCGGTCGATCTCGTGCAGGCAGGCGAAGAGATTGGAGGCGGCCTCCTGCAGGTCGGCGGTGGCGGACAGGGTCAGGCCGGGGCCATCGCCGAGCGGGCCAAAGGCGAGGAGAAGCTCGTCCGGGTCCGGCGCGGGGGCGTTCAGCCGCAGTCGGGCGGTCGGCGCGTAGTGGGAGGTGAGCTGGCCCGGGGCGGTGATGTCCGCTGACCGGTTCAGGGACATGTCCGGGGCGACTTCGCGCAAGGTTTCCAGGGGGATGCCACCTGGGCGGAGGAGGACAGGACGATTGTTGTCAAAGCCGATGATGGTGGATTCAAGGCCGACCGGGCAGGGTCCGCCGTCGATCACGGCCGCGATCCGGCCCCGCAGTCCGTCGAGCACGTGCCCCGCCATCGTCGGGCTGACGCGGCCGGAAATGTTGGCCGAAGGCGCGGCGATGGGGCCGCCGAAGGCCTGCAGGAGGTCGCGGGCGACCGGATGGGCGGGAATGCGCAGTGCGACGGTGGCAAGGCCGCCCGAGACGAGGTCGGTCAGCGGGCAATCGGGACGGCGCGGCAGGACCAGGGTCAGGGGACCGGGCCAGAAGGTCTCGGCAAGCAGGGCGGCTTCGGAGGGGAGGTCGGCGAGGCGGGCGGCGGCGGCGCGGTCGGCGACATGGACGATCAGCGGGTTGAAGCGGGGGCGCCCCTTGGCCTCGAAGATCTTCGCCACCGCGCGGCCCTGCGTGGCGTCGGCGCCGAGGCCGTAGACCGTCTCGGTCGGGAAGGCGACGGTTTCGCCGTCGCGCAAGAGCGACGCGGCGGCACGCAGACCACGGTCGGTGGGCGACAGGAGGACGGTGTTGAGGGACGGCATGTGACGCCGGGTCTCCCTTGTTCGGACGGGGTCTCGGGGTTAGGGTCGCCCCGCTTCTACTTGGGAAACCGGCTGGGGGAAAGCCGGGATCGGAGGTTCTCATGGCCTATCGCGCGCCTGTCGGTGAGGTGCAGTTCCTGCTGGACCGGGTTCTCGGGGCCGGGCGGCTGGCCGGGACCGAGAAGTTTGCCGAGGCGACCGGAGAGACCATGGAGGCAATCCTCGGCGAGGCGGCGAAGCTTTGCGAGGAGGTGGTGGCGCCGACGAACCGGGAAGGCGATTTACACCCGGCACGGCTGGAGAATGGCGTCGTGCGGACCTCTCCGGGCTTTGCCGAGGCGTACCGGGCGATTGCCGAGGGCGGCTGGGTCGGGATCTCGGCCGATCCCGACTATGGCGGCATGGGGCTGCCGATGGTGATGACATCGGCGGTGGGCGAGATGATGGCCTCGGCCAACATGGCGCTGACCTTGTGCACCTTGCTGACCCAGGGCCAGATCGAGGCGCTGGAGCATCATGCAAGCGACGAGATCAAGGCGCTGTACCTGCCGAAGCTGATTTCGGGGGAATGGACCGGGACGATGAACCTGACGGAGCCGCAGGCGGGCTCGGATGTCGGGGCGCTGAAGGCGAAGGCTGAGCCAAATGGAGACGGGACCTATGCCGTTTCGGGTCAGAAGATTTTCATCACCTGGGGGGATCACGATTTCGGCGGCAATGTCTGTCATCTGGTGCTGGCGCGGCTGCCGGAGGCCGCCCCGGGGACCAAGGGAATATCGCTGTTTCTGGTGCCGAAATATCTGCCGGACGGGGACGGGCTGGGGAAGGCGAACAGCCTGAAGGTGGTGTCGCTGGAACACAAGCTCGGCATCCACGGCTCGCCGACGGCGGTGATGGAGTATGACGGGGCCACCGGCTGGCTGGTCGGTGAGGAACATGGCGGCATGGCGGCGATGTTCACCATGATGAACAATGCCCGTCTCGGGGTCGGCGTCGAGGGACTGGGGATCGCCGAAATGGCGTATCAGCAGGCGCTGGCCTTTGCCAAGGACCGCAGGCAGGGCAAACCGATGCGCGAGGAGACCGGGGCGATCATCGATCACCCGGATGTGCGGCGGATGCTCCTGACCATGAAGGCGCTGGCGGCGGGCGCGCGGGCGATTTGCCTCGATACCGCCCTGTCGACCGATATGGCGACGGCCGGGAAGGGCAGGGAATGGTCGGCGCGGGCGGCATTTCTGACGCCGATTGCCAAGTCCTGGGCGACGGAAGTAGGCGAGCGGGTAGCCTCGCTGGGTGTGCAGGTGCATGGCGGCATGGGCTATATCGAGGAAACCGGGGCGGCGCAGTATTACCGCGATGCGCGGATTGCCTCGATCTATGAGGGAACGAACGGCATCCAGGCACTGGACCTCGTCGGGCGGAAGCTGCGCGATGGTGGGACAGCGGCTCAGGCCCTGCAGGGCGAGGTGATGGAGACGGTGAAGGCGGCGCATGCGGTCGATGGCGAGATGTCGATGGCGCTGGCGATGGCGCTGGGCTCGCTGAGCGAGACCACCGGCTGGATGACGAAGGCCGAAATGGGCGACCGGGCGGCGGGGGCGACGGGCTATCTCGGGGCCTGGGGGCTGGTGCTGAGCGGGCATTACCTGCTGAAGGCGGCGCTGGTGGAGCAGGCACCGGAACGGATGGCGCTGGCGCGGTTCTTTGCGATGAACATCCTGCCGCAGGTGCAGGGGCTGACGGTGGCGGCGCGGCGCGGCGAGGGTGATCTGTTCGCGCTGGGGGTGGAGGCACTGTAATGGATGACGGGCTGATCCGCTTTCCCCACGAGACACCGCCCGCAGAGGGCACGGCGCACGAGATCGCCGAAGGTGTGCTCTGGGCGCGGCTGCCGCTGCCGATGGCGCTGGATCATGTGAATGTCTATGTCCTCGATGACGGCGACGGGTGGACAATCGTCGATACAGGGTTCGATTCGAAGCAGACACGCGCCATCTGGGACCAGCTGCTGAGCGGCCCCCTGAAGGGCAAACCCGTGCACCGGGTGGTGGCGTCCCACTACCATCCGGACCATATCGGGCTTGCGGGCTGGTTTCAGGCAAACGGCGCCGAGCTCTGGACGACGCGGACCTCCTGGCTCTATGCACGGATGCTGGTGCTGGACGAACAGGCGCTGCCGGACCCGGTCTCGCTGGCCTTCTTCAAGGGGGCGGGCATGGACCCGGCGATGCTGGCGGATCGTGCCGGAACGCGGCCGTTCAATTTCGCCGATATCGTGCATCCACTGCCGCTGGGATTCCGGCGGTTGCAGGATGGCGACGAGATGTCGATGGGCGGACGGCGCTGGACGGTGCGGACCGGAGACGGTCACGCGCCGGAACAGGCGACCTTTTGGAGCCTGGAGGACGATCTGGTCCTGACCGCGGATCAGGTGATCCCGGGCATTTCCCCGAATATCGGCGTCTACCCGTCCGAGCCCGAAGCCGATCCCCTGGGCGAGTGGCTGGCCTCCTGCGCGCGCTTCCGCGACATGGCCGAGCCGCGCCATTTCGCCCTGCCAGGCCACAAACTTCCGTTTTCGGGTCTGTCCGAACGGCTCGGCCAGCTGATCGACAACCACCACGGGGCGCTCACACGGCTCGAAGCGTTTCTGAACACGCCCCGGATCGCCACCGAGGCCTTCCCGGTCCTGTTCAAGCGCGAGATCGGCACCGCAGAATACGGGCTGGCCCTGGTCGAGACCATCGCCCATCTCAACCATCTGCGGCTTGCCGGACGGGCGCGCCGTGCCCTGAACGCGGACGGCGTCTGGATCTGGACGCGGGACTGACGGGCCGGGACTGGGTCGCTGGTCGCACCGTGCGGGGCGAGCGGCGTCCCGGAAACCGTCCGGGGGACAGTTTCAAACATGAACGCGCGGAGCGCCGGAGATCCGCCGCGAGCGGGCAGAACCCGGGCGAGCGGCATGCGATTGGGGTGGCGGGGCCTGACTAGGGGCGGGAGGACGGGGCCGGTTCCCTGAAACCCGGAGGCGCTCACGTATACGGCCCGGACCCGGGGTAGGGATCACCGGCCGGATCGGGCCGTGCCGCCACAGACGGGACAATCCGGCTGGCGTTTCAGGGTCAGTTTGCGGCTCTCGCCATAGAGCGCGTCATGGATCAGCATCTGGCCCCTGAGGGTCTCCCCCGCCCCAGTGATGTGCTTGATCGCCTCACCGGCCATCATCGACCCCATGACCCCCGCCAGCGCCCCCATGATCCCGGCTTCCGCGCAGGACGGCGCGAGGCCGGGCGCGGGGGCCCGGGGGAAGACGCAGGCATAGCAGGGCGTGCCGTGGCCCGGGTCGTAGAGGCTGATCTGGCCCTCCCACTGGCTCATGGCGGCGGCGATCAACGGCGTGCCGGTCTTCACGCAGGTCTCGTTGACGAGATACCGGGTCTCGAAACTGTCGGAACCGTCGAGAACGAGATCGTAATCCGCGATGAGGGCGGCGTTTTCTTCGGTCAGGCGGGTGGCGTGGGGCTCGACGGTGACATGGGGGTTGATGCGGGCGAGGGTCTCGGCGGCACTTTCGGTCTTCAGCTTGCCGACACTCTCGGTGGCGTGGAGCACCTGGCGCTGCAGGTTCGACAGCGACACGGTGTCATCGTCGATGATACCCAGCGTGCCAACCCCGGCCGCCGCCAGATAGAGCAAGGCGGGAGAGCCGAGGCCACCGGCGCCAACGACCAGAACCCGGGCGGCCTTCAGCTTCTGCTGGCCGGGGCCGCCGATCTCGCGCAGGACGATATGGCGGGCATAGCGGTCGAGTTCTTCGGGCGAAAAGCTCATGCGAGGGTCTTTCTCAGCAAAGCGCGCGGGCCGTCGGCAAGGTCGAAACGGGCACAGACTTCGTAGCCGAGGGATTGGTAGAGCGTCGCCCCACCCGCGTCCACCGGGCCGATCAGCGCCTCGGTGGCACCACGGGCGCTTGCCTCGGCCTCAAGCGCGTCGAGAATCCCGGCGACATATCTCCCCTCCGGGTCATAGAGGGTGGAGAAGGTGACGACGGGACCAGTGACGGCGGCGCGGCCGGAGGCGGCGATCTCGCCCGAAGCATCTCGGCGGAGGACCGAGAACCTCTCGGTCGGGGTCCCCCGAAGCGCCTCGACGTCGCGTGTCAGCGCGGCGTCTTCGGCAATGAGGACGAAACCCGGCTGGTCGACGGTCGCGGACGCAGCCGCGGACACGGTGCGGGGCTTCAGGCGACGGAACCATTGCAGGTAGAGCAGGCCAGCGGCAGTCCCGAAAATGACCACGATCAGCCCATCAAGGTCGCTGCCGGCGTTCTCGCGGACAGGGTGGGTCGGCGGCAGCAGGAATCTTGCGGCGATGACGAGGATTGCGGTGCTGCTGAGGATCGACAGCGGCACCCAGCGGGGGGTCTTGAGATAGCGGCAGAGGGCGAGAAGACCGGCAAGCGCGGCGAGGACCCAGAGCATCAGGACCCGGTGGAGCCGAAGCCGCCCGTACCGCGCGCGGTGGCATCGAGGGTCTCGACCTCGTCCCAGACGCAACGGGTAACGGGGGTGAGGACCATCTGGGCGATGCGCTCGCCATGGCCGATGCGGCAAGGCTCCAGCCCATGATTGATGACGATGACCCCGATCTCGCCGCGATAATCGGCATCGATGGTACCCGGGGCGTTGACGAGGGTGACACCGCGCTTCAACGCCAGGCCGGAGCGGGGGCGGATCTGGATCTCGAACCCGTCGGGGATGGCGACATGAAGGCCGGTGGGAATCAGGCTTCGGGCGCCGGGATGCAGGGTAAGGCCGGTCTCGCGGTCGGCGGGCCGGAGATTGGCGCGCAGGTCGAGCCCGGCGGCATGAGCGGATTCGTAGGCAGGCAACGGGACATCGCGGTCGGCGTCGTCGCCATAACGGATGCGGACATGAACCGCACTCATGCCAGCACCTCGGCGATCTTCGCCGCGAGGCGGCGGGCGGTTTCATCCTTCGACAGCCGCGGCCAGGGATCGGCACCGTCCGCGGTGATCAGGGTCACGGCGTTCTCACTGCCGCCCATGATGCCGGTCTCCGGGGACACATCGTTGGCGACGATCCAGTCGCAGCCCTTGCGTTCCAGCTTGGCGGTGGCGTGCCTGACCACGTCATCGGTCTCGGCGGCGAAGCCGACAACCAGCGCGGGGCGATCTTTCTTGAGCTGCGCGATGGTGGCGAGGATGTCGGGATTCTCGGCAAGGGTCAGGGACGGCGTGCCGGATTTGCCCTTCTTGATCTTCGAATTGCTGGCGGTCGTGACCTTCCAGTCGGCGACGGCGGCGGCGAAGACGGCGGCATCGGCGGGAAGCGCCTTTCGGACGGCGCCGAGCATCTGCTCGGCGGTCTCGATCCAGATGATCCTGCAACCCTGAGGCGGCGGGACGGTTGCGGGCCCGGTGATGAAGGTGACCTCGGCTCCAAGGGCGGCCAGCGCCCGGGCCAGGGCGGTGCCTTGCGCACCGGAGGACCGGTTGGCGATATAGCGGACCGGGTCGATTGGCTCGTGCGTGGGGCCCGACGTAACGAGGATGTGCCTACCCTTGAGGGGACCGTCTGCAAGGGCGGCCTCGGTGGCGGCGACGATCTCGGCCGGCTCGGCCATGCGGCCCGGTCCGAACTCGCCGCAGGCCATGTCACCCTCGTTGGGGCCGATGGTGAGGATGCCGTCGGCGGCGAGGGTGGCGAGGTTCCGCCGGGTCGCGGGATGGGTCCACATGCGGACATTCATGGCGGGCGCGATGAGGACGCGTTTGTCGGTGGCCATGAGCAGCGTCGAGGCAAGATCGGAGGCGTGGCCATGTGCCATCTTCGCCATCAGATCGGCGGTGGCCGGCGCGACCACGACGAGGTCGGCATTTCGCGACAGCTGGATATGGCCCATCTCGGCCTCGTCTGTGAGGTCGAAAAGCTCGCGATAGACCTTCTTTCCGGCGAGGGCGGAGACCGACAGGGGGGCGACGAATTCCTCTGCCGCGCGGGTGAGCACCGGGGTCACCTCGGCCCCCGCGTCCTGAAGGCGGCGGATGAGGTCGAGCGACTTGTAGGCGGCGATACCGCCACCGATGATGAGAAGAATGCGCTTGCCGTCGAGCATGGAGCAGGTCCCTAGGCTTTGGGACATAGTGTTAAAGTGCGGGAGGGCCGGGGACAATGGCGGTGTTCCGGCGGGGCGTTCAGACGCGACATGCGGGTGCCGAACAGGGGGCGGTCCCCGGCGTGGTCAGGCTTCTGGCGCGCCTCTCGCCCCGGCCCCACGCTAGAGAATTGTCCATGATTTCTGGGTCACGAAAGATGCTCTAACCTTTTGATCTTGCCCAATGTCCGAGCCGAAAATCGTTGCCGATTTTCTCGCCATCGCTCTAGCGGCAGAACATCAGCTGATCCCTGTAAGCGGCGGCCCGAAGCTCGACCCGGTCGGCGGTGCGCAGCAGCCAGGCCTTCTGGTTGTAGGAGGCCCGCGCAAAACCGGTATGACCCTCGTGATAGGCCAGATACTGGTTGCGCGCATCATACATGTCCACGCCGTTGCGCTGGTTGGTCTGGTACATGTACCAGCCCATGAAATCCGACGCGTCGTCGAAATCGTCCCGCCTGGCCCGCCGCCGGCCGGTTTCGTCCCTGTACCATTCCCAGGTGCTGTCGATGGCCTGGGAATAGCCATAGGCGCTCGAAACCCGTCCTGTCGGGATGAAACCGAGCACATAGGTCCGCGGTGTCCGCGCATCCGGGCGGAAGGTGCTTTCCTGATAGAGGGTCGCCAGCTGCACATGCACCGGTGCACCCCAGCGCCGCTCGGTCCGTTCCATGGCCTGGAACCATTGCGGGCGGTCGCGCTTGATGGCGCAGGCATCGTCGAGATTGTCCGGAGGCCCGAGCGACGACGAGGAACAGGCGCTCAGGAACAGCAAGAGGAAAAGGGCAATATGCCGCATTGGGACGGGGTACCTGCGTTTTTGTTATCTGCTCGGTCTTGGTGCGGTTTTCCGCGTGTTTTGCCGCTTATGATGCCAGAAAACCACCCGCTTGTGAAGCCTGAGCGCGATCACGATCCCGCAAAGGAAACCGTCGCAAACCGTGCGTTCCGTCACCCAGGCGGTCAGACTGCGGGTTGCGGGCCGGGGCGGCGCGGTGATAGGCGCCGGAAATCGCATGGGACACCTCTCCACAAGCCGCGCGGATCGGTGTAAGACAGGGGAGACCGGTGCCGGGAACCCGGGGTCTGGAGTGCCAGACCAGCGACCGCTCCCGCATAGCGCCGCGACCGATATCAGCCACTCGCGCCCAAAGGGGGGGCTTGCCACATGGCTTTGAAATATAACGCAAACCTCGAGGTGCAATACCCCGAGGCCTCGCTTCTGGGCCAGATCGCCCCGGCCTCGCGCAAGGCGCTGGAACAGGCCTGGAGCGAGCATCGCTACGCGCCGGGCAAGCTGATCCTCGATGCCGAGGAGGAAACCAACGACGTCATCGCCCTGCTGGAAGGCTCGGTCCGGGTGGCGAGTTTCTCGGCCAAGGGACGGGAAGTGTCGTTCTCGACCCTGTCTGAGGGGGCGTTTTTCGGCGAGTTCTCGGTGATCGACGGCGCCCCGCGCTCGGCCTCGGTGATGGCGCTGTCGGAATGCCGGGTGGGCCGCATCCCGGACCATCAGTTCCGCAAGCTTCTCGATACCCATGCCGACATGTCGATGGCTCTGTTGAAGAACCTGGTGGGAAAACTGCGTGAGCTGACCCGGCGGGTCAACGATTTCACTGCGCTGAAGGCCGATGACCGAATCCGGCTGGAGGTCATTCGTCTCGCCAAGGCGCAGATGGTGTCCGGCCAGGAGGCGATGATCACCGACAGCCCGACCCAGGCCGAACTCGCCGCCTTCGTCTTCACCAACCGCGAGGCGGTGGCCCGCGAGATCGGACGGATGAAGAAGAAGGGTCTGATCGAGCGCAAGGGACGGGGACTCTATGTGCCCTCGGTGCCGGCGCTGGAGAAATACCAGGCGGAGCTGCAGGCCGGGTAGGGATGCGACAAAAGGCCTGGGGCGCAATTGGGATAAGAGTGGGCTTTGTCACAATCCCCGCCACCGCACTTGCCTAGAGTGGGCGCCGACCCGGTCCGATCCCGTCGTGGGGGTTACAGGATCGTTCGGGTTGCAGCGGCCACGATGTCCGGTTCATGCAGACTCTCCAGCCTCACCCCATGCGGGCGGGGCTCCTGTGTGCAAGGGCTTCGTGGCCGTTGGCTTTGGGGGGACAAGGATGGGTGGTGCAATTTTCCGCCCCCCTGACGGGACAGGACCGCCGCACATATATTGCATATCCGCAACATGAACACGCGCCGATCACGCCGTGATCGAGCATCCTTCAAGTTTTGAGGAGCCAAGGAATCCAGCCCCAACCTTCCCGCCTCTATCCAAACCCCGCTGTCCCCATAGCGCGCCGCTCAGAACCTCGCACGGTGCGACCAGCACCGGGCCGCGCCCGACCCACCCCGGGGCGGGCGCGTTGCTGACACGGGCTGAAAGCGGCCCGCTAGGATGTGACTGCGCCATAAAGCGATGTAGCAGAGGTTTCCGGACAGCGCCCACCCTGGGTCGGGCTTGGCCCTCATTTCTTAGCTGGGGTAGAGGGGATCCTGAAGTTGGAATGCGCGATCCCGGCGTGATCGAGCGTCCTTCAGGTCCATATCGGAAATTCAAGGAATCCAGCCCCATCCCTCCCACCTCCATCCAGAACCCCACCAGCCCCATCCCACGCCGCTCAGCTTCTGCACGGTGCGACCAGCACCGGGCCGCGCCCGACCCACCCCGGGGCGGGCGCGTTGCCGACACGGGCTGAAAGCGGCCCGCTCGGATGTGACTGCGCCATAAAGCGATGTAGCAGAGGTTTCCGGACAGCGCCCACCCTGGGTCGGGAGCGGCCCTCATTTCTTAGCGGGGGTGGAGGGAATCCGGAGGTGGGAACAGGCGATTATGGCGCGACTGAAACGTCCATGCTCGAAGAAGTGGATGTGTCGCTTCGATCCCTTCCAGATACGCCCGTCCCGGGGGGTGGAGAGCGCCTGGAATACCGTCCGGGCGAAGGTCTCGGCGACTGGCGCGCGCAGCGACAGAGGGTCGGGCATGGCGCGAGGACGCTGGTCGCACCGGCCAGCGTGGAGCGACGCGCGATGGGTCGGGTCAAGCGCTTCCATCACAACCGGAAAAGCCCGACAAGCCCGTTCACCGCGGCTGCACCCTGTCCCCAAATATCGCCGAACCGACCCGCACATGGGTCGCCCCCAAAGCCACCGCCGCCTCGAAATCCCCGCTCATCCCCATCGACAGGCCCGCCAGCCCGTTCCGCTCGGCGATCTTTCGCAAAAGCGCGAAATGCAGGCTTGGCTCCTCGTCCACCGGCGGGATCACCATCAGCCCTGACAGCGGCAGATCCATCCCCCGGCACTCGGCAATGAACCCGTCGGCGTCCCCCGGCAATACCCCGGCCTTCTGCGGCTCCTCGCCGGTATTCACCTGCACGAACAGTTCCGGAGACGCCCCCCGCGCCTGCACCTCATCCGCCAGCTTCCGCGCCAGCTTCGCCCGGTCCACCGAGTGAATGGCATCGAAAAGATCCAGCGCCGCCCGCAGCTTGTTGGTCTGCAAGGGTCCGATCAGATGCAGCGCGACCCCCGGAAATTCCTCCCGCAACGCCGGCCACTTGCCCTGCGCCTCCTGCACCCGGTTCTCCCCAAACACCCGATGCCCGGCCTCCAGCACCGCCCGCACCCGCTCCAGCGGCTGCACCTTGGAGACCGCGATCAACGTCACCGAGCCGGGATCGCGCCCGACCCGCGCGGCAGCCTTGCCGATCTGCGCCTGAACCTCGCCCAGTCCCCTCACGGCATCAACTGCCCGCCATTGACCTCGATCACCTGGCCGATGATGTAGCCCGACATCTGCTGGGAAGCGAGGAACAGATACGCCCCGACGCAATCCTCGGCCACGCCCAGCCGCCCCTGCGGCACCGTCGCCTTCATCGCCGCCATCTGTGCCTCGGTCGAATAGCGCTCGTGAAACGGCGTCGTGATCACCCCCGGCGCCACCGCGTTCACCCTAATGCCGTCGCCGATCAGCTCCTTCGCCATCCCGCGCGTCACATTCGACACAAACGCCTTCGACGAGCCATAAAGCCCCGCCCCGCCGCTCGCCCCGTTCCGCGCCGCCACCGAGGTCGTGTTGATGATGAACCCGCCCCCCGCGGCCTTCAGATGCGGGATCGCCGCCTTCGAGGCGACCAGCACCGAGCGCGCGTTCAGATCCATCACCCGGTCGTAATCCGCATCGGTGACATCGGAATAATTCACCCGCTTCACCATCCCCCCGGCATTGTTGATCAGCCCGTCCAGCCGCCCGAAGGCCGCCACGGTATCCTCGACGGCGCGGATCATCTCCGCGGGAACGCAGGCATCGGCCTTGACCAGCACCGCCGTGCCCCCGGCGGCGCCGATCTCGTCCAGCACCGCCTTCGCGGCCGCCTCGGAGGCATTGTAATGCACCCCCACCTTCGCCCCCTGCGCGGCAAAGTTCCGCGCCAGCGCCGCGCCGATCCCGGTCGAGGCCCCGGTGATCAGCACCGCCTTGCCCGCCAGTTCCGGGAACGAAACCCCCAGCCCCGCCTGTCCGGTCTCTGTCATCCCGCTTTCCTCCCCTGTTCCGCAGCCTCCGACATCTGAAGCTGTCCGCTGATCAGGGAGATACCGCGATTACACCGCCGGTTCAACGCACCCCGCAATCCGGCATCGCCACCCGTCACCGGGATCGGGGCTTCGGCACAGCCACCGGCAACCGGTTTCGAAGCTATTGAATTGAATAGTCTCAACGCCCCGCAACCTGAGGCATAGTGCGTGAAATGTAGCGTATCTGACAGGACCAGGGGCAAATGGCCGAAGGCGACAGGATCGCAGCCGGTCCGGCGCTCGTGTTCAACCCCAGATTCCTTGGGCTGGTCCTTGTTGTTTTTGCCGGTCTCATCGCCATTGCCGACCTGATGCTCGGCTGGGTGCTGGGCATCGAGTTCTTCACCCGCATCCGCCCCGGCTATCCTGCCATGGTCCCCGAGTCAGCCGCCTGCATCGTGCTGGCCGCCAACGGCGTCCTTTCGGCCTATTCCAACAACATGCGCGGCGTGCGGCTGGCCACCGGCACCATCATCTTCCTGATCATCGTCCAGGCCAACTGGGCGCCCATCCAGGCGCCGGGCCTGGTGACCGGCGACCGGATGTCGCTGGCCACGCTAATGGCCCTCGTGGCCCTCTCGGCCTCACTGATGATCCGCTGGGGGCTCAGCGACAGGACCCTGCGTATCTGCCTCTCGGTGATCTATTTCGCCCATCTCACCAACCGCTCCGAACGCCGCGCCGCCGCCGCCGAGGCCGAACTGTACGAGAGCGAACGCGCCCGCCAGGCCAGCGAACTGGCCGCCGTCCGGGCGCAGAAGGTCGAGGCGATGGGGCAACTCGTCGGCGGCGTCGCCCATGATTTCAACAACACGCTCACCGTCATCATCGGCAATCTGGAACTGCTCCAGGAGGTCACCGACGACGAAAGCCGCAGGTATTGCGTCGACGAGGCAATCACCGCGTCCAACCACCCGTCGCATCTCACCCGCCAGCTCCTCGCCTATGGCCGCCGCTCGCGGCTGGAGCCGTTGCCGAGCGTGCTCGACGACCTCGTCATGCCGAGCAAGCTGCAGGGCCACGACCTTGCCCTGCATATCCGCGAGACCTGGCCCGGCATCCGCATCCTTCTGATGTCCGGCTACGAATCCGCCCGCCGCCGCAGCGAGGAAATCGCCCTTGTCGGCGTCCCCTTCCTGCAAAAGCCCATCGACCGCGCGACGCTCCGGGTGGAAGTGGCCAAGTCCCTCGGCGGACAGGACGGGCTGAAATGATCCGGCATCGGTCGCCAGCGATCCGCGATCCGGACAGCCAGACGCGCGGAAATACACTTTCCCTTAACATTTTAATTCAATATTTTCAATAAAGTAACGATTTTTGCACGCGTGCAAACCATCTGTTCCCTAATCCTGGACCAAAATCGTTTCAGACTGAATCAGTCTGAAACGATTTTGGTCCAGAGACGTAGGCTTGAGCAAAATCCTGGGATCAGATTGGTTCAATCTGATCCGGTTTTGCTCTAGGCAGCGACCCCCTCAGGCCCCGGTATCCGGACCAGGGCACGGCAGCGGCTCGGTATCGACCTTCGACAGCCGCAATTCGGAAGGGTCGCCGGCGGCGAGACCGGCGATACGGGCGTAGAAACTGTCGCCGCGCCGGGTGAAATGCCAGCATTGCGGCCCGCCGGGGACGTCCTCATAGACGAAGCAGATCGCGTCGCCCTCCTCATACCAGACCCCGTAAGTGCAGGACCCGTCGCTATACTGCCAGAGCGAGCGCCGCCCGGTGAAAAACTGTTCCGCGCCGTAGAAGGTCCCGCCGCGGGTGAAATACTGGGTAATGTTGGTGGCGATCTCCTCGAACTCGTCGGCGGAGAGGAATTCCTCGGCTTCGGCGGACAGACTCGCGGCCAGCAGGGCCAATGCACTCAGTCGGATCATCATGTTTGCCGGTATGTCACCACCAGTGGCGCGAGGCAAAGGCTTTCGTCACAAAGCTGCACCGTCAGCGAAATCACGTCCGCATGCGGGCGAAGCGGGATCAACACCGGCTCCGCCAGATGCGTGGCCCCGGGCAGAGCCGCCTCCGCCCCCTCGACGCGGATCGGCAGCCCCGCCGCCCCGCCATTCGCCAGATGCCAGCCCGGTCCGGGCAGGAGATGCAGGTGCCAGTGGCCGTTCTCCCGCACCAGCCCCGTCACCAGCGCGCCGCCCTCATGGACCCGCCACATTCCGCTCTCGCCACCCCTCAGGACCTCCGCGCCGAGCAATGCCACCAGCCGCACCATCGGCAGACCGGCAATATGCCCCGACAGGGCGTCGGCCAGCGCGTGGGCGGCCTCCGCCCAGTTCGTCCCCCTCACCCGCCGGTCCAGCCGCGCGAACAGCTCCAGGGCCGCGCTTTCCCCCGACGGCACCGCGCCGTCCTCGTTCTCCATTACGGGCCCAAGGGGTGCGCCGTCCCGGACCAGCGCCAGCCGGCCGCCCGCAACGGCAAAACGTTCCCGCGCCGCCATCGCCAGACGCTCGGCCTCCGCCAGCCAGCGGGTTCCGGCCCCGGCATCGCTCAGCGCCAGGCATCCCTCGGCCAGCCAGACATGATCGGACAGGTTGCCGTCCTCGCGCACCTGCCCCCCCGCCGACAGCCGCGCCAGCCGGTCCGGCCCATCCAGCCGCGCCAGAACCGCCGCCGCCGCCCCCGCCGCTGCGTCCACCCAGTCCCGGCGGCCCAGACTCCGCCCGGCCTCCGCCAGCGCCCGGATCATCAGCCCGTTCCAGCCCGCGATCACCTTCTCGTCCCGCAAGGGCCGCGCGCGACCCTCCCGCGCCACACGCAGTCGTTCCAGCGCCGGATCGAGGGCGGCGAAATCCACCGCCATCCCCGGTTTCAGATGCGCCACCGGCCCTTCTTCAAGCGTCGGCGCCGCCGTCAGCCCCAATGCGTCGATGACGGGCCCCGCGTCTTCGTCGAGCACGCCGCGCACCGCCTCCGGCGTCCAAAGATAAAACGCCCCTTCGCGCAGCCGGCCCGTCTTGTCGACGCTGTCGGCATCCTCGGCGGCAAAGAACGCGCCATCCGGGGCGACCATGTCGCGCAGCACATAATCGGCGCAACGTTGCACCGCCCGGCGATGGGCCGTCTCGCCGGAAATCTCGTAGAGCTCGGTGAAACAGCGCATCAGCAGCGCCTGATTGTAGAGCATCTTTTCGAAATGCGGCGTGCGCCAGTTCACATCCACCGCGTAACGATGAAACCCGCCGCCGACATGGTCATGGATCCCGCCCGAAGCGATCCCGTCGAGGGTGGTTCTGGCCATTGCCAGCGCGTCGGTATCGCCGCGCCGCCGCCAACGGTCGAGCAGGAACAGCAAATACCCCTCATGGGGAAACTGCGTCGCCTGGCCAAAGCCGCCATGGGCGGGATTGAAATACCCTGCCAGTTGCGTCACCGCCGCCTGCGGCACATCGGCAAGATCGGCTTGTGCCGCCTTGCGCGCACCCAGCCGCTGCAGCTGCTCGGCCATCAATCCGGCCACACGCTCGAACTCGCTCCGGTCGCCACCCTGCCAGCCACGGGCGATGGCGGTCAGGATCTGCATGAAATGCGGCTTCGGAAAATAGGTCCCGGTATGGAAGGGCCGTCCGTCCGGCAGCATCCAGACCGAGTTCGGCCACCCGGCATGGCCGTGCTGCAGCGAGGTGGCGGTGATATAGAGATGATCGATATCCGGCCGCTGTTCGCGGTCCAGCTTGATTGCGATGAAATTCCGGTTGAGCAGGGCCGCCACGCCCGGATCGTCGAAGCTTTCTTCCTCCATCACATGGCACCAGTGGCATGTCGCGTAGCCCGCCGAGAGAAACACCGGCAGATCGCGCCGGGCGGCCTCTTCCAGCGCCGTCGTGCCCCAGGGCCACCAGTCCACCGGGTTGTGCGCGTGTTGCAGCAGGTAGGGCGACGGCTCTTCGATCAGCCGGTTGACGAAGCGCGGCTCATTGCCGTCGATCTGATGGGTGCGGGGGCGATAGTCCGGCCCCAGCGCCCGGAACGCCGCCACCAGCCGCGCATGGAGGTCCGCGTCCCGGTCGGTTTCGGGCGAAGGCGAAGGATCGGCCATGGAAGCAGGATACGCCCTATACCGGGATTGGCAATGCGCGGACGATCACCATTGGAAAGCGACGGTTCCCCGGGGTCAGGACAGCCTCTCACAGTCCCCGGGAATTAACCCATTGGAAACAATTTTTTCGAACGATATCAATTAAATGAGGTCCCGTTTCACGGTGAAACGCCCGCCCGACCGGAAGGGTCAGTAAGGCGGCCACATCCGCTGCATCACCCCATCCTTCTTGATCACCGTATGCATCAGCGCCGCCCCGACATGCGCCGCGATCAGGGCCATCAGGCCCAAGACGGCGTATTCGTGGATGAACAGCGCCTTCTTGGCGAGCTCGGGGTTCCTGGCGAGCAGGGTCGGGATGCCGAGGCTGTCCATCCATTCGATGGGGAAGCCGTCTGCCACGGTGCGGATATAGCCCGAGACCGCCTGGATCAGCAGCAGCGCGTAAAGGCCCCAATGAGTGGCCTCGGCGGCGAGCTGCTGGAGGCGCGGGATACTGTCGGGCAGCGGCGGCGGACGGTGGGTGAGGCGCCAGAGGAGCCGGGCGACGATGACGACCAGAAGGACCGGCCCCAGGCCCTTGTGAAGGATGAAGAGCCGGTCCTGCATCAGCCGCTCGGCAGCGATGGAGCGGTCATAGTCCTGGATCATCATCATGCCGACCGGGATCATCACCAGGACGAGGATGACGGTCAGCCAGTGAAAGAATTTCGCGGTTCTGCCGTAGCTCATTTCCGCCTCCTGGGCGCGGGTTAACAGAGATCGTTTGCCATGAGAGGCGGATTGATGCGAATAAACAAGCGCCGGATGCGTTACCTCTGACGAGTGCCGACGGGATGTGGACGGGAGGTAACAGTATGGTCGAACCGGCAGACAAGGAATGGCCGATGCCCCCGGTGCCGTTCAGACCTGTGCAGATCGAGATGGCGCTGGTGATCGCCGCCACGGGGATTCTGACCGCGGCTGTGGCGCTGGCAATCGAGCGGGTCGCGGGCTTTCCCTCGCTGGCGCCTCTGGTGCTGCTAGCGGTGATCGGCGGGCTGTCGCTGGAGCGGATCGGGACCTATCACCCTCATGACCGGCTGGGCTGGGCGAATGTGGTGACGTTTCTGAGGGGCGGGATGATCTGCCTGTTCGCGGGGCCGTTGCTTGCCGGGCGGGGGCTGAGTGCGGAGGAGGCCTGGATGTCGGCGGGGGTTGCCTTGGCGGCTCTGGCGCTGGACGGGGTCGATGGGATGCTGGCGCGGCGGCAGGGGTTGGAGTCGCGCTTCGGGGCGCGGCTGGATATGGAACTGGATGCGCTGTTCATCATGCTGCTGGCGCTGCTGGCCTGGGGGAACCACAAGGCCGGGGTCTGGGTGCTGGCGCTGGGGCTGATGCGCTATGGGTTCCTGCTGGCGGTGGCTCTGGTGCCACGGATGCGGGGGGATTTGCCGCCGTCGATGCGGCGGAAGGTGGTTTGTGTGGTGCAGATACTGGTGCTGATAGCGCTCTTGGTGCCGGTTGTGGTGCCGCCGGTGTCGGTGCTGCTGGCCGGGGTGGCGCTGGGGGCGCTGGGCTGGTCCTTTGCGGTGGATACCGCCTGGTTGTTGAGGCGGGCATGAGCGTGCGGGTCTGGGCAGGGGTGCTGCGGTCGGCGGCGATGTATTATGCGCGGCCCTGGAAGCTGCGGCAGCTGGTTGAGTTCTATGGGCAGTTTCTGGGGGAGGGGGACCTGGCGTTTGACGTTGGGGCGCATCTGGGGAACCGCTCGGTCGCGATGGTGCGGGCCGGGGCGCGGGTGGTGGCGCTGGAGCCGCAGGAGGCGTTTTTCAAGGCGTTTGACCGGTTTCGGCCCGAGGCGGTGACGTTGTTGCCGTTCGCGGCGGGGCCGGAGGTTGCGGTGGCGGAGCTGGCGGTTTCCAGCCTGCATCCGACGGTGTCGTCGCTGGCGACGGGATTTGCCGAGAGGGTCGGGCAGACGCCGGGGTTCGAGCATGTGCGCTGGGACCGGAGGCAGAAGGTCGAGGTGACGACGCTGGACCGGCTGATTGCCGAATATGGCGTGCCGAAGCTGGTGAAGATCGATGTCGAGGGGTTCGAGGCGGACGTGCTGGCGGGGCTGTCGCAGGCGGTCGAGATCGTGGCGTTCGAGTATCTGCCGGCTGATCTGGACCCGGCGATGGGCTGTATCGAGCGGCTCTGTGCGCTTGGGGACTATGAGTTCAATCTCGTGAAGGGGGAGCGGCAGGCGTTCCTGTGCAAGGACTGGCTGGGGCCTGAGGCGATGCGGGAAAGGTTGGCCGAGGAGGCAAGGGACGGGAAGTCCGGCGATGTTTATGCGCGGAGATGTGCGTAAGGGCACGGGCAGGACTTCGGTCGGATGGAAAATTCCCAAAATATCTCTGAATATTTTCATGAATATTGGGCGGTGCTGACGCGTTAGCTGGAGAATCGCCCGGGTTCAGGGCGCGCAGAACGGGGAGCCGGGCCGGAGGGGCCTGCGGAGACAGCTTTGACCAGACCAGACCGGACAGGATCGCTTTGGGCGCTAACAGCGGCGCTTGGCCTTTTGTTTCTGCTGCTCGTTCAGCCGAACCACCCTGGCGCCATGACGCTCGGGGCTCTGAAGCGGTTCCCGCTGGAACTACCGGTGATCGTCTGCCTGATGCTGATCCTGCCTTCCGGAAGCCACGCCTCGCGCTGGCTGCGGATCGGGCTGGTGGCAGTGCTGGGCATGCTGTTTCTGCTGCGGCTGGCGGATCTCGGGACGTTCATTGCGCTCAACCGGCGGTTCAACCTCGTCTATGACAGCAACATTCCCGGTGCAGGCTGGCATCTGCTGAAGGGAACGGTCGGAACACCGCTGGCGGCGCTGGCTGTGGTGGCGGGGGTAGCCGCCCTTGCCCTGCTTCTGCGCGGTATCTGGTGGGCACTGACCGTTCTGACCCGCTGGCAGAGCCTGCGGCCCGCCCGTTTCGCCGGATATGCGCTGGTTGTCCCCGCGATTGCGCTGGCCGCGATCAATTTCATGCGGCTGCCTTTTGACCCGCCAGGGATGACCTTCACGGCATCGGTGGCCTACGACTATGTCGTCCAGGCGCAGGCGGCGCGGCGCAATATTGCCGCACTCAGGATCGAGGCCGCCTTGGACCCGGTGGCGGATATTCCCGCCGAGGCGCTGCTCGCGGAACTGGACGAGACCGATATCCTGCTGATTTTCGTCGAATCCTACGGGCGCAGCACCCATGACAACCCGATCTACGCCCCGACGATCCGTCCGACCCTGACCGGGATCGAGGCGGAGCTGGCAGGCAAGGGGCTTGCCATGCGCTCGGGCTGGCTGACCTCGCCGATTGTCGGCGGGCAGAGCTGGCTGGCGCATGCGTCGCTGCTGAGCGGGCTCGATATCTCCAATCAGGGGCGTTACGACGCGATGCTGCGAAGCGAGCGGCGGACTTTGCTGCATCTGGCACAGGCTGCGGGGCACCGGACGCTGGGCGTGATGCCGGCGATTTCGATGGCATGGCCGGAGGCGGAATTCTTCGGCTATGACAAGGTCTATGCATTTGACGATCTGGACTACCAGGGCCTGCCCTTCAACTGGGTGACGATGCCGGATCAGTATACGTTCTCGGCGCTGGAGCGGTTCGAACTGGACCGGGAAGACCGCGCGCCGGTCTTTGCCGAAATCGCGCTGATCTCGTCGCATGCGCCCTGGACGCCGGTGCCGGACCTCATTGACTGGGAAGCGGTGGGCGACGGCACGATCTTCAATCCGATGACCGAGGTCGGGGACCCGCCGGATGTGGTCTGGCTGGACAATGACCGGATCAGGGATCAGTTCCGGCTGGCGACGGATTATGTTTTGCAGGTGGTCGGCTCGTTTGCCGCCCGCCAGGCCGACACCCCGCCCCTGATGATCGTTCTGGGAGACCACCAGCCTGCGACTTTCGTATCAGAAGACATCCAGAACCGCGATGTGCCCGTACACATAATAGGGGCACCGGAACTGATCGCGCGGCTCGATGGTTGGGGATGGAGCGAGGGGATGCTGCCAGCCTCGGACCTGACGCCCTGGGGGATGGAAGATTTTCGCGCCCGCTTCGTGCAGGCCTTCAGCGATACCGACACAAGACATGCCGCCCGTGCGGCTGACCAGTGAGGAAATTTGAATGCAGCCTGTTGAACTGACCGACGACGTCTGGACCGCGCTTCTTGCGCTGAAGAAGGGTCATTCGGCCTCGGTGCCGCATCACTGGACGGCTGCCGAAAAGGCCGCCTTTTCGCTTTATGCGCCGCTGGCGGGGCAAAGCTCGGAAGGGACGGTGTTCTTTGCCCAGGTCGGCCAGTCGCTGGACGGGCGGGTGGCGACGGAGGCGGGGGACGCGCAGGATATCTCGGGGGACGAGGGGCTGGCGCATCTGCATCGCTGCCGGGCGATGGCCGACGGGGTGATGGTCGGGGTGTGTACCGCGATCCATGACAATCCGCGGCTGACCGTGCGGCTGGCCCGCGGCGAGAGCCCGGCGCGGATCGTGATCGATCCCGATGGGCGGATGCCGGATGAGGCGAAGCTGCTGGCCGGTGACGGGGGGCGTCGGCTGGTGGTGCAGGCCTGTGACCGCGCGCGGCCTCGCGGGGTCGAGGTGGTGCGGATCAAGCGGCGCGGCGACCGGATCGACCCGCGCGATATTCGCGACGGATTGTCGGAACGCGGCTTGAAGCGGGTGCTGGTCGAAGGCGGGGCGGTGACGATCTCGCATTTTCTGGAGGCCGGGTTGCTGCACCGGCTGCATGTGGCCGTGGCGCCGCTGATTATTGGTGCGGGGCCGTCGGGGCTGAGGACCAATCCGGTGGCGAAACTGGCAGATGCCTTGCGGCCCGAGACGCATATCTACGGGTTCCGCCGCGAGGTGGTGTTCGACTGTGTTCTCGCGCGGATCGCGCCTGCCCGGAACCTCGCCTTCAGCCCTGCCAGCGAGGCGGCGATGGCCAAGCAGTTGCGGTCGCTGGGGTGAGTGAAATCGGCCTCGCGCCGGCTCAGAGCATCGTCCATGATTTCTGAATCAAGAACGCTGCTCTAACCATTCGATTCTATGCGATGTCCTGTTCGGAAATCGTTACCGATTTCCTCGCCATCGCTCTAGCCGGGCAAGGCGATTATGTCGATATGCCCGACCGTGCAGTCGGCAGCACTGCAGGCCGCAAGCCGGGCATAGCGCCAGTTTTCCGCGAAAGGTGAGCCGGTTTCACTGGCGGCATGGGCGACACCGGTGACCAGCTTGCGATGCAGGTCGGCCTCTGACGGGCGGATATGCCAGGGGCTGTCGGCGGTCTGCACGGTAAAGCCCCGTTTTTCCAGGATTTCTTTCAGCACCGGCCCCGAATCCGGCCCCAGCGCCGGGCCGAGCCCCTTGTTGGTGCGCTGGTGGGTGTTGAAGGCCTTGATGATGAGCGGGTCCTCGATCAGCGCCGGTTCCCACGACATCTTGCCGTCGTAATTGAGTGCTGCATAGAGCCCGACGCGGTTGGCCGCCAGCCGGTCAGCCAGCGCCTCGCACCAGTCGAGCGGCATCAGGTCGAACAGCGCCGAAGCTGTGACCAGCGACGCGCCGTCGAGCGGCAGGGCGTCGAGATCGGCGAGGTTCTGGCGGTGGGTCTGGACGTCCGGATGGCGGTCGCTGGCGAGATGCAGCAGCGTGGCGTCGTCATCGACGAGGTGCCAGACCGCGTTCGGGGCGAGGTCGCCAAAGGCCCGCAGGGTCGAGCCGGTCCCGGCGCCAAGGTCGATGACCGGGCCGGTGGCGCGTTCTGCTGCCGCTTTCAGGAGGCTCTGGTCGCGGGCGGCATGGTCGGCGGGTTCGCGCAGGTCGAGCCAGTCGGCTTCAAAGGGCATCGTGGACCTCTTTCAGGGCTATGGCGACGATCTTGGCGGTGTCGGACCAATCCGGCAAGGCCGATCCTGCCTTCCAGGCTGCGTCTGCCGCCGATTGCCATGCTTCGGGGTTGTCGATGAGGCGGGCGAGGGCCTCGGCGAAGGCGGTGGGGTCGTCGGGTTGGGTGAGGGATCCAGCTTGTGAGGGAACGACTTCCGGCACGGCTCCGGCGGCGCAAGCGACGATGGGCAGGCCATGGGAGAGGGCCTCGGCAAAGGCCATGCCGTAGCCTTCGTGGCGGGAGGCGAGGGCGAAAATCTGGGCGTTTGCGAGTTCTGGACCTGCGTCGGGGACGGGGCCGGCGAGGGTGATGCGGGATTGCAGGCCGAGGGTGGCGATTTGCGCGGTGAGGGCGGCGGTCACGCCCGGGTCACGGTCGTCGGGGCCGACGATGCGGGCGGTCCAGGGGCGGTCGGCGATGCGGGAGAGGGCCTCGATCAGGATGTCGTGGCCTTTGCGGGCAACGAGGGCGCCGATGGAGAGGATTATCGGGGTCTGGGAAGGCTGGGCACGTTTGGGCGCGCGGTCGGTGCCGGGAGGGGCGACTGTGGCCTTCTTGCCAAAGCCATCGGCGAGGCGTCTGCCTGTTGTGGTGGAGGTGCAGATCGTGGCGTAGACGGCCTTGAGGGCGGCGTGTTCGCTTTGGAAGAGGGTGTCGCGGAGGTCGTCCGAAAGGCCGGTTTCGTCGCAGAGCGGGTGGTGGACGAGGGCGACCAGGCTGAGGCGGTCGCGGTTGCTGAAGGCGATGTCGGGCATGGCCCCGAGGGCGAGGCCGTCGATCAGGGTGAGGGTGCCGTCGGGGAGATTGCTGAAGATGCGGTCGGTCTCCGCCAGGGTGGCTTCGTCCGGAAACGGGTAGCCGCCCGGCAGGGGGACGTGGGTGACGTCCCAGCCGAGGGCGGTCAGGCCTTCGATCAGGCGGCGGTCGTAGCCGTAGCCGCCTGTGGGGAGGGTGAGGTCTCCGGGGATGGCGAAGGCGAGGCGCACGTCAGAGATCAGCCTCGTACCAGGCGCGGGCGGCGTGGCTTTCATGCAGGAGGATGCGGATGCGCTTGACGCGGCCATTGTCGCCGAGGCGGCCGGCGCGGGCGGCGTCGGCAAGCTGGTCGAAGATGTGCTTGCAGAGGAACTCGGTGGTGGTGATCTTGCCCTTGAACTCGGGCTTTTCGTCGAGATTGCCGTAGCGCAGGGGGTCGAGGGCGGCTTTAAGCTCGTCAGTGGCGAGTCCGATATCGACGGTCAGGGAATTGGCGTCGATATCCTCGGTGAAGAAGGCGGCGTCGACGACGAAGGTGGCGCCGTGCATGCCCTGGGCGGGGCCGAAGACGGGCGATGGCAGGGAATGGGCGATCATGATGTGGTCGCGGACTTCTACGGCAAACATTTGGGGTACCCTCAGTATTTTGGTCTGGTGATGCGATGGCAGAGTGTGGCCGGATCAGCAAGGTTATTTGGGTAACGCGCCGGTGAGGTGGAATATTCGGGGCTGGTGCGGGAGGGAGGGGTATTGCCGGTTTTGGCTGCACGGCTTACCCCCTCCCCCGGCCCCTCCCCCTGACAGGGCAGGGCAATTGCATTTGGGTCCGCCTGTCATGGGAAACCACCTGAGATTCGGTTTCCTCCATTCGAGCCAACCGTCAATCCAGCCCCAAATCCATAACCTCGCCGCCCCCATCTCTCCCCGCTCCACACCCGCACGGTGCGACCAGCACCGGGCCAAGCCCGACCCACCCGAGGGGCGGGCGCGTTGCTGTCGCTCGCTCGGAGCAGCCCGCTCGGATGCGACTGCGCCATAAAGTGGTCCGCAGAGAAGCCCGGACAGCGCCCACCCTGGGTCGGGCTTTGCCCTCATTTCGAAGTCTCGGCAGGGCAGGGCAGGTATCCGGAGTGTGCAGGATCTAGGCCCGCAAAATGAACGCGAAGGACACCACAGTTTCATATGCGATAACCCCCCTGTCAGGGGTAAGGGAGTTTGCTCAGTGCGTTTGGTTGGGGGCGGGCCGAAAGTCTGTGGTTTTCCTGAGGGTTGCTTAAGCGGCCCGGTGTCTTGTGTGCTTTGTCTCAGTATTTGATGCGATGGCAGAGCGTGCCGGGGTCGGCGAGGATGTCGGCATAATGTGCGGGCAGGTCGGAGAAGTCGGTTTCGCCCGAGATCAGTGCGTCGAGGGCCGGATCGGCGAGGAGCGCAAGGGCGGTTTCCATGCGGCGGCGGTAGGGCCAGCGGGCGCGGCGGGCTGGGGGGACGTGGCCGACCTGGGAGCCGATGATCTGCAGGCGCTGGGAATGGAAGGCACCGCCGAGCGGGATGGGCGTGTCGCGGTCGCCGTACCAGCTGGCCTCGATGATTCTTGCTTCGAAACCGGCACAGGCGATGGCGGTTTTCAGGCCTTCTGCGCTGGCGCTGGTGTGGATGGCGAGGTCGCAGTTTTCAGGGGCTTCGGATGGCAGGGCGAAGGTGCAGCCAAGTTCTGTGGCGAGGGTTTCGCGGTCCGGGTTGATGTCTATGAGGGTGATCTCGGTGGCCGGGATGCGGGCGGCGATCCAGGCGGCTAGGGCACCGACGACGCCGGCACCGATGACGGCGATGCGGTCGCCGGGGGCGGCTTGGGCGTCCCAGATCACGTTCAGCGCGGTCTCCATGTTGGCGGCGAGGATGGCGCGGGCGGAGGGGACGGCGTCGGGGATTGGGATGGCCATCTCGGCGGGGGCGACAAAGACGTCCTGATGCGGGTGCAGGCAGAAGACGCGGGAGCCGTCCGGGGTGCGGCCCACGGCGGCGTAGCCATATTTTACCGGGAAGGGGAAGCTGCCCGATTGCAGCGGGCAGGCCATGCGGGGCCATTCGGATTGCGGGATTTTTCCGGCGAGGACGAGGGCTTCGGTGCCTCGGGAGATGCCGGAATATTCGGCGCGGATCTCTACGCCGTCGCCGAGCGTCTCGTCGCGCATCTCAGTCTGGCCGGGGCCGGTGATCCAGAGGGCGTGCGGCAAGTCAGAGGCCCTCGGCGACGCGGGCAGCGGCGCGTTGGCGGGCCATGCCGCTGTCGCGGTCGTTGACGCCGAGAAGCGAAACGACGAGGCGGAGGAGGGCGTTCTCGTGTTCTTCGCGTTCGTCGTCGGCGAGAACGATGCACCAGAGTGCTTCGACCACCGCCTGGCGTTCCTCGTAAGGCACGCCGTCCTTGATGGCGCGGGTGAGGCGGACGGTGTCGGGGGCTTCTTTTTCGGCCTGTTCGCCTTCCATGCGCAGGGCGTCGGCCTCGGGTTCCGGCAGGCCGTAGCGGGCCATGAGGACCCGGGTGATGGCGCGGGCCTCGGTGTCGGAATAGTCGTTATCGGCGCGGGCGGCGCGGACGAGGAGGGCGGCGAGCGAGGTCTTGTAATCGGCTTCGGCCTCCGGGTTCGGGGCCGGGGAGGTGAGGCGTTTCAGGAGGTCGGCGAACATCTGGGTTCCTTTGGGGCTTTTTCGGCGGTGTGCGGATTCGCAGGGTGGGTTTAAACCCACCTTACCGCCAGCAAGCCGTCTCTGCCATTGGGCGCCATCGGTTGGCAAGCACCGGGGCCGGGGCGAACCATGGGGGTTGCGTGCCGGATTGGCGGTTCACGCGCTGCCGCGGTCCTGAATTGCCGCCGCCACCGCCTCGATCGCCGCCTCATAGCCTGCGGTTCCGAACCCCGCGATCACCACATCCGCCGTGGGTGCCACGAAGGACCGGTGCCGGAAGGGCTCGCGGTTGAGGGGGTTCGAGATGTGGAGCTCGACGATCACGCCTTCGAAGGCCCTGAGCGCGTCGTGGATGGCCACGGAGGTGTGGGTATAGGCCCCGGCATTGATGATGATCGCCGCATGCACGCCCCTTGCGGCCTGGATGGCGCTGACGAGTTCGCCTTCGGCATTGGACTGGCGGGCGTCGAGATCGAGGCCCAGCGCCTCGGCGCGGCTGCGGGTGCGGTCCTCGACATCGGCCAGCGTCTCGGCACCATAGATATGCGGCTCGCGCTGGCCGAGCAGATTCAGGTTGGGGCCGTTTATCAGCAGGACAGAACTCATGCCGCCCTCGCAAGGCAGGTACGGACGGCGAGGGCGTAGGCACCTGCCCCGGCGCCAAGCAGGATCGCATCGGTGCCGGACGGCGCATGATCGGTACTGTCGGCATGGGTGTTTTCGGGCTGGACCTCGACGCTGAACCGTCCCTTGAGCCCGGCCTTGAGGTCGTCGCCCAATCCGTCGGCCCCAGGGGTCACGAGGACGGCCTGCCAGTCGCCATCCGGAAGCGACCGGCCGGTCTGCACAGATATTTCCGCGCCTTCGATCCCGGCGCAGGCGGCCTCGACCCCGGCAGCCAGGTCCGCGCGGCTGTCATCGATGAGTATGAGGATTTTCACGTTTTGCCCCTTGCCTGGTCCTGCCACGCTGCCAGCCGGGGACGCCAGGCACATCCGCGACCCGTTTCCCGTGGTTCAGCCGGGTCTGGTCAGCCGGATGGCGCACGGAAAGAAGTCCGCGCCGGTGATGGCACGCCCCCGCGCCCGAGGTCAAGCGCGGGGGCGAGGCAGATCAGATCGGCAGCAACCCCGCCCCGTTCACCCGGTGGCGCGGCGGCTGCATGTGCACCGCTCCCTTGACGAAATCGCCATAGTTGCAGGTCAGCTCGGTCCCCGCCGGGATATCCGCCAGCGCCACCCCTTGATCTCGCGAGGAGAAATCCAGGTTCGGGGTCTCGGAGTGGTTCATGAACCGCCCCTCATCGCCATCGAGAATGATCCGCTCGGGGTCGGTCGGATGGTCATAGGTGTAGCGGTCGAGGAACTCGCGCACGTGCTCCGGGGCGGTCTGCATATGCTGGCGCGGGATGGAAATATCGAGCACCGGGTCGAAATGCCAGACGATGTCGCCCTTGTTGATGTCGGTGGTGGAATAGACCCCAAGTCCCTCGATGCCGGACGGGGCGAGATAGCAGCGCATCATCATCATGCGCGTAGTCCTCATATGGAGGCCGGGCCGCTCTTGCCGGACACTGATCCCTTTGGGGTTCCCCCCGCGCCGAACGGCAGGCGCAAGGGTATTCTGAGCGGCAAATCGCCGCGATTTACAAGCGATTTTTCAAGGTCCGGAGGATGTCGGCCCTGCCCCTCTGGCAGTAATTGACAAGGCGGCGGTCCGAAGGCAAGGTTGCGCCTCGCTCAAATCGCTTTGAAAGAGGGATCCAATGACCATCCGCGCGCTCGTTTGGGGCGAGAACGTCCATGAGCAATCCAACAAGACCGTGGCGGGGCTTTATCCCGACGGCATGCATGGCTGCATTGCGGCGGCGCTGAATGCCGATGCCGGAATCGAGGCTGCGACGGCGACGCTGCAGGAACCCGAGCACGGGCTGACCGAAGCGCGGCTTGATGCGACGGACGTGCTGCTCTGGTGGGGCCATGCCGCCCATGGCGATGTTGCCGATGCCATCGTCGAGCGGGTGGCCGAACGGGTCTGGACCGGGATGGGGCTGATCGTGCTGCATTCGGGACATTTCTCGAAGATCTTCAAGCGGTTGATGGGGACACCCTGCAACCTCTCGTGGCGCGAGGCCGGCGAGCGGGAGCGGCTCTGGGTCACCGCCCCGCGCCATCCGATCGCCGCCGGTCTGCCCGCCTCGTTCGAGCTGGAATACGAGGAAATGTACGGCGAACCCTTCGGCATCCCCGAACCACTAGAGACGGTGTTCATCTCGTGGTTCCAGGGCGGCGAGGTGTTCCGCTCGGGCGTCACCTACCGGCGCGGGGCCGGGAATGTGTTCTATTTCCGCCCGGGTCACGAGACCTACCCGACCTATCACGACGCCAATGTCCACAAGGTGCTGCAGAACGCCGTGAAATGGGCCCACAACCCGCTGCCCCGGATCGCCGCCCCCACCGACGCGCCGAACGTGCCTGTCGACAAGGCGCCGGAGAAGATCGAGGAACGCGGGCCAAAGCTGCACGCCCATGGCGAGAAAGGCCTCCGATGATGCGTCTTCTAATCCTTGGTACCGGTGGCATGGCGCGGGCCCATGCCGAACATTTCGCCGCCATTGACCATGTGGAACTGATCGCCGGGGTCGATACCAATCCCGAACGGCTGGAGCATTTCGCCGACACGTTTGCCATCCCCCACCGCTTCCCGACCCTGTCGGACGCGCTGGCCTGGGGCGAATTCGACGCGGTCGCCAATGTCACGCCTGACCCGGTTCACCACCCGACCACCCTGTCCTGTCTCGCCGCCGGCAAGCATGTCTTCTGCGAAAAGCCGCTGGCCCTGAACGCCGATGACGCCTTCGAGATGGCGCAGGCCCAGGAAGAGGCCGGTCTCATCGGCATGGTCAACCTCACCTACCGCAATGTCTCCCCGATCCAGCAGGCCCGCCAGATGATCGCCGACGGGGCGCTCGGCACCATCCGCCATGTCGAGGCCTCCTACCTGCAATCCTGGCTCACCCAGCCCGCCTGGGGCCAGTGGGACCACGAGGACAAATGGCTCTGGCGCCTCTCGACCGCCCACGGTTCGCACGGTGTCCTCGGCGATATCGGCATCCATATCGTCGATTTCGCCTCCTTCGGGACCGGCCTCGATTTCGCGTCTGTCACCTGCAAGCTGCAGACCTTCCACAAGGCCCCGGGCGACCGCATCGGCGACTATGTCCTCGACGCCAATGACAGTTTCACCATGCAGGCCGAGTTCTCCAGCGGCGCCATCGGCGTCCTCCACGCCAGCCGCTGGGCCTCGGGCCACCTGAACGACCTGACCTTGCGCGCCTACGGCGAGAAAGGCGGCCTCGAGGTCGGCATCAAGGGGCCGAAGAGCTGGCTGAGGGCCTCCATCGGCGAGGACATGCTGAAGGGCGAGTGGACCGAGATCTCCTGTCCTTCAACCCCGACCAACTACGAAAAATTCGCCGCCGCCGTCAGAACCAGCGCCCAGGACGAGCCAAGTTTCCGCCGCGCCGCCGACATGCAGAAAGTCCTCGACGCCGCCCTCGCCTCCGACAAGGAAGGCCAGCCGGTCAGGCTCTGACGCTGTTCCTCCTTCGAGGAAATACTCCAGGGGGGTGCGGGGGGACAGCGTCCCCCCGCGTGTCGCCCCGCGCCAGCGGGGCGAAACCCCTCATTTCAGGGCTGCATCAGCGGATCCGGCATCTCCACCGGCCCGCCCTCGCGGCTCCAGAGGCTGAACCCCTCCTTCAGATGCGCCGCGTTCTGAAACCCCATATCGTCCAGCGTCGCCACCGTGATCGCCGAGCGCCAGCCCGAGGCGCAATAAAACAGATATTTCGCGTCGCGCCCGAAAATCTCCTTGTAATAGGGGCTCTCGGGGTCGACCCAGAATTCCAGCATGCCGCGCGGGCAATGGACCGAGCCGGGGATGAATCCGACCCGCGACCGTTCGCGGATGTCGCGGATATCGACAAAGACCACGTCCTCGCGGTCCTGCATCCCCAGCGCCTCGGCGACCGGAATCTCCTCGATCCGGGCGCGGGCGTCTTCGACCATCTTGGCGGAACTGATTTTCAACGGTCCGGGCATCGCACTCTACCATATGGCTAAGAAAGGCGGGTATTGATGCCACGCCAGCGCCCCCGGCACAATGCCTAGCTGCGGTAAAGCCGCCCGCGTTCGGTCACCAGCAGCACCACCATGGTGAACGCCCCCGAAACCACGAAGCCGGTGGCCAGCGGCACGGTCGTGCCGTCAAAGCTCTGACCAACGAAAAACCCATAGACCGCTCCGATCAGGATCGTCGCCCCGCCATTGACCGACGAGGCGATCCCGGCGACATGGCCCTGCGGCTCCATGGCCAGCGCGCCGAAATTGGCAAAAACCAGCCCCACAAGCAGCATCATCGCCATCATCATCGGCAACATGATCCAGCCGGTCATCGCCCCCGAGACCGACACTGCCAGCATGACCAGCGCCAGAACCAGAAACCCGGTCGAGGCGACATGCGACAGAAAGCGCATCCCGAACCGTTCGACCAGCCGCGAATTGACGAAGGAGGACAGCGACATCGAGGTGGCGGTCGCCGCGAACACCGCCGGGAACCAGACGCCGAAGCCCAGCACATCGACGAAAATCTGCTGTGACGAGTTCAGGAACCCGAAGAGCGAGCCGAAGAACGTCCCCCCAGCCAGCGAATAGCCAATGGTCTGGCGCGAGCCGAAGACCGATCCCAGCCCCTCCTTCACCTCGCGGTAGCGGATGGCGCGGCGGTTTTCCGGGGGCAGCGTTTCGGGCAGGCGGGTGAAGCAGATGAACAGAAGGATAGTGCCGTAGACCAGCAGGAAGCCGAAGATCGTGTGCCAGTCGGCGACGAACAGCACCAGCTGGCCCACCGTGGGGGCGATCACCGGCACGATCATGAACAGCGACATGGTCAGCGACATCACCCGCGCCATGGTCCGCCCCTCGTAACAGTCCCTGACCACCGCCCTTGAGACCACGCCGGGGGCCGAGGAACAGACCCCTTGAATGAACCGCGCCGCCAGCAGCGTGCCATAGGTCGGGGCCAGGATGCAGACCAGCGCGGTGGCCACATAGCCAACCAGCCCGGCGATCAGCACCGGTTTGCGCCCGTAGCGGTCCGAGATCACCCCCATGAAGAAATGCCCGATCCCGAAGCCGATCAGGTAGGACGAGATCACCGCCTGCGCCAGGTTGGCATCCTCCATGTCATAGGAGGCGGCGATATTGGGCAGGCCGGGCAGCATGATGTCGATGGCAAAGGCGTTCATCCCCACAAGCCCCGCCTGCAGGGCGACAAAAGCGCCGAATCCGAGCGGAGCGTGCCGCGGCGAGGCCTGGGTCATGTACGATGTCCTTTGCTCCGGTCCCGAAAAGGGGACGGGTTGCCAACCGGTTACCCAAATCGCCCCGGAAGGGCCAGAGGCGAATGCCCTAATGTCTCAATTTGTGAGAATGTTATGCGGATTTCTATGCGACTGTTTCGCTTTCCCCCGGTATGGCATTTGCATATTCGGCCGAACTATACGCAAAACGGTTTTGGGAATACCAACTCGTCATTTGAACCAACCGCTTATAGCATTTTGCGCCAAATCGAATTCATTCCAAACCGCGAACGCATTTGCTACGCAAACGCTGTCTCGCGGATCGGAATGAATAAGTGAATCCGGTCTGGCGCAAAGCGCTCTAATCTGGCCCAAGCGCGCAATCTCGCCTTCACCATTCCTCCCCGCTCAGAGCTTGCACGGTGCGACCAGCACCGGGCAAAGCCGTTCGGCAGGCTTACGCCGCGCCACTGGCGCGACGGTCCTGCCTCACCACCCCGGGGACGGGCGCATTGCTGAGAGAGGGACAAGGCGGGCCGCTCGGAAGTGACTGAGCCATAAAGGGACATGGCAGAGAGGTCCGTGTCGCGCCCATCCTGGGCCGGGCTTCGCCCTTATCGCGAAGCACAGGCAGTGTGATCACGGTATCTGAAATCTACGTGCTCAGGATGCGATCAGGGAGCGTAGTCTCAATGCAGAAGTTTAAAGGAATTCATGTGCAATAGCCCTGCTCTCCCCTGAGAGGAGGTTAGGGGAAGGTTTCCCAAAGCGTTTGAACCACGGCGTTGGCTCACCGTGTCGCTGGCACACCTGCCCGTCCCCTACCCATGCAAGGCCGGATAAAGCGCCCGGAACCGCGCCAGCCTTTCCGCATAGGCCTCGGCTTTGCCACGATCCGGGGCAAAACTGCGCTCGGTCGCCGGCGGCGTGCAGGTGGCGGCCGGATCGGCCCCCGCCGCACACATGCCCAGCCGCGCCGCGCCGAAGGCAGCGCCGAAATCGCCCTTTTCCGGGATCGCCAGGGTCAGCCCGGTGATATCGGCGATCATCTGCACCCAATAGGCCGAGTTGGCCCCGCCGCCGATGGCGAAGACCTCGTCGCATTCGGTCCCCGCCGCCTTCAGCGCATCAAGACAGTCGGCAAAGGCAAAGCCGACACCTTCCATGACGGCGCGGGCGAGGTCGCCGACCTCGGTGCTTTGCGACAGACCGGCAAAGGCGCCGCGGGCGGCGGCGTTGTTATGGGGCGTGCGCTCGCCCGAGAGATAGGGCAGGAACGCAACATCGCTCTCCGACGGGGTCGCGGCGGCGGCGGACAACTCGGCCGGGGTCTTGCCAGTCATCCGCGACAGCCAGTTCAGGCTGTCGGTCGCCGACAGGATCACCCCCATCTGGTGCCAGGTATCGGGCACGGCATGGCAGAAGGCGTGGACGGCATTGTCGGTATTGGGCGCGAAGCGGTCGGTCGAGACGAAAAGCACCCCCGAGGTGCCGAGCGACAGGAACCCGGCCCCGGGCCGGATCGCCCCGACCCCGCAGGCCGAGGCGGCATTGTCGCCGCCGCCCCCGGCCACCACCGGCGGCGCGGACATTCCCCAGCGGGCGGCCAGATCGGGCTTCAGCGCCCCCGACGCCGCCGAGCCTTCGACAAGCGCGGGCATCTGGCCCTCGGTCAGACCGGTGGCCTCCAGCAGCGCCGGCGACCAGCGCCGCGCGGCGACATCCATCCACAGGGTCCCGGCGCTGTCGGACATGTCCGAGGCATAGTCACCGGTCAGCAACAGCCGGATATAGTCCTTCGGCAACAGCACCTTGGCGACCCGCTCGAACACGTCCGGCTCGTGGGTTCGCACCCATTCCAGCTTCGGCGCGGTAAAGCCCGGCATGACGATATTGCCGCCGATGCCGCGGAAGTCCGCCCGCCCCTCCAGAGCTTCGCATTCCGCCGCCGAGCGGCCATCGTTCCACAGGATGCATGGACGCAGAACGGCGTCATCGGCACCAAGCAGCGTTGCCCCGTGCATTTGACCCGACAGGCCGATCCCGGCGACACCGGCCATCTCGGTGGCGTGGCCCGCGGCAAGTTCGTCGAGTGTCGCCTGCACGGCGGCCCACCAATGGGCCGGATCCTGCTCGGACCAGCCGGGATGCGGGCGCGAGACATCGAGCGGGGCGTGGGCCTCGGCGATGGGGCGCTGAGTCTCGTCTATCAGGAGGCTCTTGACCCCCGATGTACCGATATCGATCCCGATGAATGTAGCCATGGATGTCTCCTCCCGTTTCGGGTCCGGACTCTACCCATGACGAGGCCGGGTGCAATCGCCTTTCAGCGCTTGCACCCGGCCTAGAGAATTCTCTGTCCGGAAAAACCCGGCGTCAGTCGAGATAGACGGTCGTTCCGTCCTTGGCCGTGATCGTGCCCCCCGAGCCGCCGACACAGCGCGGTGTACCGTCACGGTTCAGGCGCGGGGTCATGTAACCCTCGACACCGTCATCGATGAACCAGTGCTGACACCCGTCGGGGTCGACCCAGATATTCGCCCGGCCATCCACCAGTACACCCGCGTCAATGCCAGTATCGGTGATAATCGCCTTGTCGCGGGACGACTCGGCGCATCCACCGAGCACCATCAGGCCCACAAGAAGTCCCGCAGTTCCATGCGCTCTCATTTCATAACCTCATACAATCTGTTCGCCTGCCTCGGCGTTATTGCCACCCACGCGTTACCCAATTGGTAAACTAGGTGACATAAGCAGTTCAACAGCGCCAAAATGTGGCAAGCTCCATAATTTTTTATTGTTGTTTGCGTGCATCGATAAAATTGGCTCTATTTCGTGTCGAAATGACGCATCTTTAGGCAGGTACCGCTCTGGTATCGGGTCAAAAAAGTCTGAAAATCGGAGTCGCCGCGTGCCGCACAGAACTTCCTTCGCTTGGGACGACCCGTTCCGCCTCGACAAGCAGCTGACCGATGAGGAGGCGATGATCCGCGAGGCCGCACGCGCCTATGCGCAAGACAGGCTGCAGCCGCGGGTGATCACGGCGTTTCGCGACGAGGTCACCGATCCCGCGATCTTCCGCGAGATGGGCGAGATGGGGTTGTTGGGGATCACCATTCCCGAATCCCACGGTGGTATCGGGGCCGGTTACGTCGCCTATGGGCTGGTGGCGCGGGAAGTGGAACGGGTGGATTCGGGGTACCGGTCGATGATGTCCGTCCAGTCTTCGCTGGTGATGCATCCGATCCATGCCTATGGGTCCGACGAGCAGCGGGCGCGGTATCTGCCGAAACTGGCGTCTGGCGATTGGATCGGCTGTTTCGGACTGACCGAACCCGATGCGGGCTCGGACCCCGGCGGGATGAAGACCAAGGCGGTGAAGGATGGCGACGGCTACCGGTTGAACGGCACCAAGACCTGGATCTCCAACGCGCCGATTGCCGATGTCTTCGTGGTCTGGGCCAAGTCCGATTCCCATGGCGGCGCGATAAGGGGGTTCGTGCTGGACAAAGGCACCAGGGGTCTGTCGGCGCCGAAGATCGAGGGCAAGCTGAGCCTTCGTGCCTCGGTCACCGGGCAGGTGGTGATGGAGGATGTGGTCGTCGGCGAAGAGGCGCTCTTGCCCGGCGTCGAGGGGCTGAAGGGTCCGTTCGGCTGCCTGAACCGGGCACGCTACGGCATCTCCTGGGGGGCGATGGGGGCGGCGGAATTCTGCTGGCACGCCGCACGGCAATACGGGCTCGACCGGGTGCAATTCGGGCGGCCGCTGGCGCAGACGCAACTGTTTCAGAAGAAGCTCGCCGACATGCAGACGGAGATTGCCCTGGGGCTGCAGGCCTCGCTCAGGGTGGGCCGGCTGATGGACGAGGGGCAGCTGATGCCGGAGGCGATTTCATTGGTGAAGCGCAACAATTGCGGCAAGGCGCTGGATATCGCGCGGATGGCCCGCGACATGCATGGGGGCAACGGGATTTCGGAGGAATATCAGGTGATGCGCCACATGATGAACCTCGAGACGGTGAACACCTATGAGGGAGCGCATGACGTGCATGCGCTGATATTGGGCCGGGCGCAGACCGGGCTACAGGCGTTTTTCTGATGAAAACTGCCGGTCACCTTCTTGTCGATTGCCTCAAGACGCAAGGCGTCGACCGCGTGTTCTGCGTACCGGGCGAGTCCTATCTCGACGTGCTGGACGGGCTCTATGGCTCGGGGATCGACATTGTGAATGCCCGCCACGAGGGCGGGGCTGCGATGATGGCCGAGGCGGATGGCAAGCTGACCGGCCGGCCCGGCGTGGCGATGGTGACGCGGGGGCCGGGGGCGACGAATGCGGCGTCGGGGGTGCATGTGGCCGCTCAGGATTCGACGCCGATGGTGCTGTTCGTCGGCCAGATCGGGCGCGACATGCGCGGGCGCGAGGCGTTTCAGGAGGTCGATTACCGGGCGCTGTTCGGCGGCATGGCGAAATGGGTCGAGGAAATCGACCGGCCCGAGCGGGTGCCGGAGATCCTCTCCCATGCCTGGCACATTGCCATGAGCGGACGGCCCGGCCCGGTGGTGATTGCCCTGCCCGAGGACATGTTGCGGGAGGAGGTCTCGGCGCAGGCGGGGCCTCGGGTCGAGGTAGCAGAGCCGGCGCCATCGCCCGAAGCTGTCGAGCGGTTCGGCGACATGCTGGCGGCGGCGAAACGGCCCCTGCTGGTACTGGGCGGGACGCGCTGGGACGAAGCGGCCTTCCGCGAGGTAAGGGCTTTCGCGGAAGCCGCGCATCTGCCTGTGTCCTGCACGTTCCGGCGGCAGACGCTGTTCCCGCAGGTGCATCCCAATTATGCCGGGGATATCGGCCTGTCGGCCAATCCCAGGCTGGTCGAGGCGTTCAGGGACTCCGACCTCGTGATCCTCGTCGGAGGCCGGTTCTCGGAGAGCCCCTCGCAGGGGTTCAGCCTGCTGGGTATTCCGCAGCCGGGGGTGACGCTGGTGCATGTGCATCCCGGTGCAGAGGAGTTGGGGCGGATCTATGCGCCAGACCTCGCTATCAACGCCACGCCGGGGCAGTTCCTCAAGGCCGTGCGCGGGCTGGAGCGCGGGCCGGATGCGCGGGTGGCGAGACTGCATGCCGATTATCTAGACTGGAGCGGGGAGCCCCCAGCGGGAGTTGGTGCGGTGACGATGAGCGCGGTGATGGCGCATCTGCGCGACGTGCTGCCCGCGGACGCGATCCTGACCAACGGGGCGGGGAATTACGCCATCTGGCTGCACCGGTTCTGGCGCTATACCCAAGGGGCGCAGATGTCGCCGACCTCTGGGTCGATGGGCTACGGGATGCCGGCTGCGGTGGCGGCGGCGCTGAGATGCCCCGACCGCGAAGTGGTCTGCCTCGCCGGGGACGGCTGTTTCCAGATGACCGCGATGGAATTCGGACTGGCCGCCGAGCGGGGGCTGCCGATCCGGGTGCTGGTCTGCGACAACGCGCTTTACGGCACCATCCGCATGCATCAGGAACGGGAATATCCGGGGCGGATCTCGGGGACCGAGTTGAAGAACCCGGATTTCGCCGCCTGGGCACGGAGTTACGGGGCCTTTGGCGAGACGGTGGAACGGGATGCGGACTTCGCCGGCGTACTGGCTGCGGCACGTGCAGCCGAGGGTCCGGCGCTGATCCACCTGAAACTCGACCCGCGAGATATAGCGCCGGGGCGGGTCATCGCGGAGGTGTAGAGCGATGTTTTATCCGGACCTGACTGAATTCAGAGCGAAACATGCGAACAACGGTCCGGTCCTTGCGGTTGGCTGGCTGGATACAGGCCATCCGTTTCCAACAGCCAGGCCTGAAGAAGACCTGCTCGACGCGCTTTGGGCCTTTACCACGGTCGCAATCCTGCCGATTCGCGGTTTTCATCCCTGCCCCTTTTGCCCTCTCGATCGGGAACAGCCTATTCCGCCGAAGGCAAACCAGATGGTACGCCATGGCGAAACCCGGATGCTGGGCTCTGCCGAGATTGTCGTATTCGGAGCCGATGGGACGGTCTTCTCCGCCCCGAACCTGATCTATCATTACGTTGCGGTAGAACATTACCAGCCGCCGGCAGCCTTCATCGACGCTGCCCTGAATGGGCCGCGACCACCTGACCCCGTCTACATGGCGATGGCCGAACCTTTCCGGCTGTTCTGATACGATCATCCAGCGCCCGAATGCCCGGCCTCAAAGGAATGGCGGCGCGCTTTCGCGCACCGCTTGGTAGTCGGTCAGGTAAGGCCGAAAGACAGCGACAACGTGTTCAGATCTTACTCGAAACGCAATAACCTCACCGACCCGGGTGTCAGCGGGGAAGGCCTCTCAGAGCTGCTCCACTTCGGCGCTGTCCGGATCGAAGGCCAGATAGCCCGCGATCGCCGAGACCGCCGCAATCGGGGTCTCGTAGGACCAGACGGCGTTCCGCACCGTGCCGCTCTTGGCGACGATATCGAAATAGGTGGCCTCGCCCTTTTTCGGGCAGGTGGTGCGGTGGTCGGACGGGTCGAGAAACACCGTCTCGATATCCTCGCGCGGAAAATAGATCACCGGCGGATACCCGGTCTCGGAAAGCCGCAGCGCCGCCGTGCTCTCGCCGATGATGGCGCCCTTGGCGCGAACGACCCAGGTACCTTCGGCTTCGGTGATTGTGATATCAGCGCTCATATGCGTCCCCCCTCGCGATCTGTCTCTACTATAGGACGGTAACGGGAGGATGTCACAAGAGGAGATTGGCGTCACGTCAGATCGGGGCACAGACCGTTTCCAGCCAGTCGCGCGTTCCCGGCGCGACCAGAGGGGCAACCTCCCTCAGCACCCGCGCATGATAGGCGTTCAGCCAGTCACGCTCGTCGCCGGTCAGAAGGCCGGGATCGATCAGGCGCCGGTCGATGGGAGCCAGGGTTAGGGTCTTAAAGCCCAGCATTTCGCGGTCGCCGCCATCGGGGATCGCTGGCGCGGTGACGACGACCAGGTTCTCGATGCGGATGCCAAAGGCCCCCTCGCGGTAATAGCCGGGCTCGTTGGACACGATCATCCCCGGTTCCAGCGCCACATGGGAGCGGCGCGAGATGCTCTGCGGCCCTTCATGGACGCAGAGATGCACTCCGACGCCGTGACCGGTACCGTGATCGTAGTCAAAGCCCTGCCGCCAAAGCGCGCTGCGGGCCAGCGCGTCGAGGTCGCGCCCGGCGAGACCGGCAGGCCAGCGGGCCAGTGACAGCTGGATCATGCCCTTGAGGACCAGGGTAAAAGGCCGGATGGCCTCGGTGGGCGGCGGTCCGATGGCGATGGTGCGGGTGATGTCGGTGGTGCCGTCCTCGTATTGGCCACCGCTGTCGACCAGAAGCAACTCGCCAGGCGTCACACGCCGGTTGGTGGCCTCCGTGACCCGGTAATGGACGACGGCCCCGTCGGGCCCCGCACCGGAAATGGTATCGAAGGAGATATCCAGAAGCGCGTTTGTGGCCCGGCGGTACCCCTCCAATTCGCGGACCGCATCGATTTCGGTGAGATTGCCCCCCGGGGCTTCTGCATCGAGCCAGCGGAGGAACTCGGCCATGGCGCCCGCGTCGCGGAGATGGGCGGCGGTGGTGGCGGCGATCTCGGCCCCGGTCTTGCGGGATTTTGGAAGGATGCAAGGGTCCTGCATCCAGAGAATCTCGATCCCGGCGTCGCTCAGGATATCAGAAACAGCCGCCGGCGCCGACGCCTTGTCGAGCGCGACCGGCCCGCTCAGCCCGGCGAGATCGGCGGCTAACGCCTCGGGTGGACGTAAGGTGACGGCCTCGCCCAGATGCGCCAGAACCTCGGTTCCGAACTTCGCCGCGTCGCTATAGAGCGTCAGGCCGGCATCGTCGTAGAGGATGGCGAAGGCCAGAACCACCGGATTGCGCGGGATGTCTCCACCTCGGATATTGAGCAGCCAGGAGATCGAATCCGGCAGCGTCAGAACGCAGGCTTTTGTAGCCTCCTTCCCGAGGGCTTCGGCGATCATCTGCCGTTTTTCCGCATGGCTCCGCCCAGCGAGCGTTTCGGGATACAGCCGGGCGGGCGCGGTGGGCGGGCCGGGCTGATCGGGCCAGATGGCGTCGATGAGATTGTCGGACGGCACCAGCGTCATCGGGCGCTTGTCGGCGATCTTTTCCAGCTCAGCGACCTGCCCGCGCGTGTGCAGCCAGGGATCGTAGCCGATCCGCGCCTCGTCGCCGAGATTTTCCGCCAGCCAGTCATCGGGATCGTTCATCGGGATCTGCAGGATGTCGAACGCCTTCGGATCGCTCTGCGCCCGCGCCTGGATCGTGTAGCGGCCATCGACGAAGAGCACCGCCCTGTCCACCGTCACCACGCAGCTTCCCGCCGAGCCGGTGAACCCGGTCAGCCAGGCCAGACGCTCGTCGCGGGGCGGGACATATTCGCCCTGATGGGCATCGGCACGCGGCACCAGCCAGGCATCGAGGCCGCGTCGGGCCATTTCGGCGCGCAGCGCCGCCAGGCGCGGGGCACCGGTTTCGGGCGAGGTGGTGGCGTCGAAGGACTGGAACATCTGAGGACGGGCTCCGGCTGGGGTCAGTGGCCTGCCGGAGAAGTACTCCGGGGCCCGGGCTCATGCAATTACCGAGTGCCGGATGCAAGTGACGGCCCGAACCGCGTCAAGGATGCCCCTATGGTCGCCGGGACACAGGTTCCGCGCACTTGCGACGCGTCGGGTTCTGTACTGGCACGGTATACTGCTAAAGTGTGATCCAGACCGGGGACAATCCGGCATTTCTGGCAGGAGCGGCTTATGCGCCTTTTACTTGCAATCATCTTCTTCGGACTGTCGGCCTGGATAACCTATTCCGACTGGCAGGCGACCATGTCGGTCGGCGAGGCCTTCCGCTTTTCAAGCGTCGAGGCGGTCTGGCTGGCCAATTCGCCCGAGACCCACGCCGAATATCTCCCCCAGCTCCAGGCCAGCACAATCCCGATGCTCTGGGACCCGGTGCTCAGGATCTTCCTGACCCTGCCCGCGGCGATCGTCCTGTTCGTCCTGTCGGCCCTCTTCTGGCTGATCCGGAAGCGGAAACCGCCGCAGAAGATGAACTATATCGAGTGACGCCTGGCCCCCGGGGACAGACGGTGCCGGAATCGGCGGTGTGAGCGCCTTTTCGGATGCGAATGCGTGTCAGGGTTTGAAGGAACCGGCCCCGATCTCCCAGCCCAATCCAGACCCCCCGCAACCCCAATCCCGTGCCGCTCGACCTCACGGTGCGACCAGCACAGGGCCAAATCAGCGGGATCCCGGCTTCGTGCTTACAGCGTTTCGAGAAAAGCTCGACGCATCACACCGCACTTTTCGCGTCCGGGGCACTGCCGAGCGACCGCGAAAAGTCATTCATGAATTTCTCGAAAAGCCATGAAAACGGGGACATGAAACTCGATATGCAGTGTCCCCACCCGGTCACGAGATGGGTCGGAGACGGGGGCAAGTCGATTCCGACCTTGCCAGAAATACCCTAACCGCGTTCGCGCAGCAGTCGCGCCTTCTGCCGGTTCCAGTCGCGTTTTTTCTCGGTCTCGCGCTTGTCGGCCATCTTCTTGCCCTTGGCGAGCCCGATCAGGAGTTTCGCGCGCCCCCGTTCGTTGAAGTAGAGCTTCAGGGGCACCAGCGTCATCCCCTCGCGCCCGATGCCGTTCCACAGCCGCGACAATTCCCGCCGAGATGCCAGAAGCTTGCGGCGGCGTTTTTCCTCGTGGCTGAAGGTCTTGGCCTGTCGGTAGGGGGCGATATAGGAATTGACGAGAAACAGCTCGCCTTCCTCGACCGTGGCATAGCTCTCGGCGATATTCGCCTGGCCCTCGCGCAGGCTCTTCACCTCGGAGCCCTCAAGGACGATGCCGCATTCCAGCGTGTCCTCGATAAAGTAATTGTGCCGGGCCTTGCGGTTCTCGGCAATCAGCTTCGAATTGGGGTCGGATGTCTTGGCCATGTTAACCGGCCATGTAGCGATGCAGCCGGGCGCTGTCCAGAAGCAGCGTTTTCCGAGATGTTCGGCAGGTCCCCCGCGGCACCCCGGATCGGTGCCCCGATCGGTGCCCCCGATCGGGGCCTGAGAGCGGGCTTCGAAATGAGGCATACGAGGTCAAAATCCGCCCAATTAACGACAAAGTGAGGTTTTACGAAACCTTAATGGCCCTGAGGTAAATCCCTGGCTTAGGGCCTGTTCAGATTCACCGGCTATCGGTGGATTCCATATCTAGTAGTAATTCTCGGTGATATCGGGAATGAGACGAGTACCGAATGATCAGTTCTTCAAGTTTGTGTGAAAAAGATGGCGGCGAATACCTATGGGTTATTCGTGCTATTTTAGATAACATCCTTCATTCATTGGCATATTTCTTTAGAAACACCCGTCCAGGCGTGTTTCGAACTGTTCACTCTGTCACCTCCGAAAAGCAATCGAGGCCGGTTCCCTCTGCAGACTCGTGGCTTGCTGAGAACCTGCCGATTCCTTCGGCCCCGGCGACGGATCCGGGGCCTCATCGAGACGATCCCGAAACGGGAGATATCAGTACCGGGTGCCGCCGGTTGAATGGAGAAGCCGCATGAAACTGAGTAAGCTCAAAGCCCAACTGGATCGCTTCAAGCGCGACGAGGACGGTGCGATCACCGCCTATATCGTCGCCACCTTCCTTTTGATGGTGCTCGGCACCGGAATGGCCATCGACCTGATGCGCCACGAGGTCGCTCGCGCCGACGTGCAAAACGCGCTCGACCGCGCGGTTCTGGCCGCCGCCGCGCTGGACCAGAAAGAGGACCGCGAGGAAGTCATCCGGACCTACATGAACACCCGTAACTTCCATGAACTGGACGATCCGGAACTGATCATCACCTCGAGCGAGGCCTCGGCCAAGCGAGCGCTGATTTCGGCCAAGGCGCGCTACAATGTGCCCACCTGGTTCATGAAAATGATCGGTATCACCGAACTGGCAGCCCCGGCCGCCTCGTCAGCGCTTCAGGGCCTGTCCGAAATCGAGATCGTACTGGTCTTCGACCATTCCGGCTCCATGGAAGGCGAACCGGCCGACCCGGATTGGTCGATCGAGGATGGCGGTCAGACGCGGATGGAGGCCGCGCAGGATGCGGCGAAGGCCTTCATTGATGAAGTTCTCAAGGATGGCGCCGACGAGTATACGTCGATCGCCATTGTTCCCTTTCAGACAACCACGCCGATCCAGACCCTGATGAAAGACCAGTACCTGGACGGGTACCGCTGCCATCACTTCGAGGAGGACGACTACCTCATTCCGAATGTGCCGACGGATGTGAACCTCAATCCCGAGACTCGCCGGGACGAAGACAATTGCTCGACCTCGTTTGGCCGTTATCTCATTCCGTTCACCAACGATCAGGACATGCTCGAGGATTACATCGATGACATGTGGGGCGAAGGCCACACCTCGCAGAATATAGGGATGAAATGGGCCCTGGCGATTCTGGACCCGTCGTTTCGCGACGTTATGCAGGCGATGGTTGCGGACATGAAGGAAAACGAGGGCGAGCCCGATGAAAACGGCGAGTGGGATATCCGGCAAGGGGAATATATCTACGGGATGCCGGTCACGGAGAGCGAGGGCGGCCAGACCATCCTCGACATTTCCCGCGCCAACCAGACTCCGCGGGACTATGGCGACCAGGACGTTCAGAAGATCATCGTTCTGATGACGGACGGTCACAACCGGCATCATTGGGACGATGGCAACGGGCACAATTACATGCACGACGAAGATCTGTCATCCGAAGATCTGAACAACCATGCCCGGAACGTGTGCGATCAGATTCATCAGCGGGCGGGCGACAACGACATCGACATCACCGTCTATACCATCGCGTTCAACCTGCGTGAGGACGAAACCCTGCAATGGGAGGGTTGGTTCGGCGATCCGAATGACGATTATGTCGAGTACGATCAGGCGCTGCTGCTGCTTGGCGACGATCCGGATATGGGCTGCGCTTCCGAAGGTCTTGCCCTTTCCGCAGACTCACCCGCAGCCCTTGAGGCGGAGTTCGGCAAGATCGCCGCGGAAATATCGCGTCTCAAGCTGGTAAACTGACGCAAGTTTCTGGTGTCGGGCGGGGGAGCGTTCACCGCCCCCGCCCGACATTACAGCGTTTTGCGCCCGATCGGATGCGTGTAATCTACCCCACTGATGATGCAGCGATTGCCTGCCGACTGCATACACTTGTAGGGCAGAATTCGATTTGGCGCCGAATGCCACAGGAAATACATGGCAGAACCCCGACACCATGCCACCCGCCCGATCCATCGGGCAGCGCCTCACCCGGCGGAAATTCGCCGAAACTCGATCACGTCGTCTTAGGTTGGATTGCTTGCAAAATTGGGCTCCGGCTCCCGGCGGTATAGATAAATTTTTAATCCTATTGGGTTTTTTGGAGTGTAGGCGAACAACTCAAAGCTGAGTCAGTGGCGGCATATCAGCGAATCGCGTTGCAAAAATGCGTGTTAAATGTTAGTAACCATGCTGTGGGTGGCGAGTAAATTGGTGGTATGAATCCAATGACCAAGACTCGTCGTGTAGAGAAGAGTGTGTGTGACAAGAGATTATCGTCAGGACGCCCGGTTCCGAGCGCCCTTTTTTCGCGCCTTGTCTCAGACCTCTCAGATGCCGCCGGATCGATACTCCGAGCGGTCTTTGACGCCGTTGACCGGACGGCCTCTTTCGTCATTCCCGCACTGTTTCCATTTTATTCCGATGATGTCGTTAAGCTGCAGGTCCGGGTGAATGAACCGGGCCCCCGACGCGTTGCGTCCCATAGCCACAACCTAAATCCCGGATGCCGGATGCCAGGGGAAGATCAATGAAACCGTCGAGACTCAAAGCCCAACTGGATCGCTTCAAGCGCGACGAGGACGGTGCGATCACCGCCTATATCGTCGCCACCTTCCTTTTGATGGTGCTCGCCACCGGCATGGCCATCGACCTGATGCGCCACGAGGTCGCCCGCGCCGACGTTCAGAACGCGCTCGACCGCGCGGTTCTGGCCGCAGCCGCGCTGAATCAGACCGAGGACCGCGAGAGCATCGTCCAGAGCTACATGGACACGCGGAACTTCCACGAACTGGGCGATCCCTATATTGAGATATCGGCATCGGAACAGTCGGCCAAACGGTCCTATGTGGCCGCAAGGGCCAAGTATGAAGTCCCGACCTGGTTCATGAAGCTGATCGGCATCACAGAACTGACAGCACCGGCCGCCTCGTCGGCGTTGCAGGGGCTGTCCGAGATCGAGATCGTGCTGGTTCTGGATGAATCGCGCTCGATGACGAGCAACCCCAACGGCTCCGACCGGCTCGGTCAGATGAAGTCGGCCGCGACCAAATTCGTGCAGACGGTGCTGGAAGGCAATGGCGGGGACTATACCACCGTTTCGATCGTACCGTTTTCAAGTACAGTGATCATGCAGGATCTCATGCGCGACCAGTATGACGGGAGCGAGCGGTGTTTCTATTTCCGGAACTGGGAGCAGGAGCGTCTCGGCATCTCGCAGACCTATGACTACCTTTCCGACAGTCAGAACTGCACCAACACGGTCGGGGAATATATTCTGCCCTACTCAAACGATCTCGAAGAACTGGAATATTTCATCAGCCAGATGGATTCCATCTTCTGGACCTCCCAGCACACGGGCATGAAATGGGGTGTTGCCCTTCTGGATCCCTCATTTCGCGACGTGATGCGCGGCATGGTGTCCTCGATCAAGACTTCGGAAGGCACCCCCGAAGACGGCGAAGATTATTTCGTGACGCCAAATGCATATATTTCCGGTCTGCCCGTGATTGAGGACGAAAGCGGAACCGAGTATGTCGACCTCGCGCGGGCAAATCAGTTGCCCCGGGATTATGGCGATCAGGATGTCCAGAAGATCCTCGTTATCATGTCGGACGGCCACAACCGTCCCCATTCGGTGAGCGGGATGGATCCCCAGTCGACGCAGCAGCTCAATCTGGATTTGCTCGCCCAGTGCGATATCCTGCATGGACGGACCGACAGCGCCGTACTCGACCAGGATGGCAATGTGCAGTTCGAGGCTGGCACCAAACCGGAGGGCCTTACGGTCTACACGATCGCCTTCGACCTGATCGAAAGCGAAGTCGAGGGCAGCGGTGAGAATCTTAATGACGGCTACAACGAATATGAAGAAGCCATCAAACTGCTGAGTGATGATCCGGTCGGTGGCTGCGCCTCTGCCGGCAAGGATTTCAACGTGACCGGCGGGGACGCCCTCGAGGCGGCCTTTTCAAGCATTGCCGCCGAAATCACCCGTCTGAAACTGGTGAACTGACATGATCAGACTTGGTTCGATGAAACGGCAATTCGCGCGGTTCAGGCGCGACGAGGATGGCGGTGTCTCGACACTGGAATTCGTCATCATCGCGCCGGTGCTGTTCTTCATGTTCTTCGCCACGTTCGAAGCCGGCTGGCTGATGGTGCGCCAGATGATGCTGGACCGCGGTCTCGACATGGCCATGCGCGAGGTACGTCTGAACCTCGTGCCCGGCATCACCCATTCGGAGCTGAAGCAGAATATCTGTGATGAGGCCATGGGCATCACGGATTGCGAGAACTCGCTCTATATCGAGATGCGGACCCTGTCCGAAGTGGAGGCGATGGACGATGGCACGACGGGGCGTCGCTGGCCCTACACCACCATCACCTGCCGCGACAAGTCGGAGCCGATCGATCCTGAAGTGGATGCGTCGAATTTTGACAGCAACCAGCCGGATGAACTGATGTTTGTCGTCGCTTGCGTGATCGTCGAACCGCTTCTTCCCGGCCTGGGTCGCCTGGTGCCCGGGATGACGGCCATCAATGAAACCCTCGATGAGGCCGGGGCCAACGGATACAAGATGGCGTCCTTTGCGGCCTATAAAAGCGAACCGGAAGACTGACATGACCCAGCCATATTTCCTGCAGCAGATTGCCTCCCGGTTCCGGCGCTTCCAAGACGATCAGGACGGCAACGTCACGGCCGAGTTCGTGATCATGGTGCCGCTGCTGGTCATGTGGGGTGTCGGCAGTTTTCTGTATTACGACGCCTATCGGTCGATGAGTCAGACCAACAAGGTCGGTTTCACGATTGCCGATATCGCCTCGCGCTACGAGCAGATCGAGGAAGACGATATCGACGAATTGAACTCGCTGGCCTCAAGGATGCTGCCGTTCCGCAATACCGATCACCGCCTGCGGATCTCAAGCATCTGCTATTACGACGAAACGGATGAAGGCAACGGGACCGGGCACTGGATCCAGTGGTCCCAGGTTCGCAATCCCGGTGAAATGGTCGACGGATCGGGCAATACGGTCCCGGTGCTGCCGGTCCGCGACGAGGACGATCTTCCGGACGACGATTTCCTGCCCCTGATGGCCGATCAGGATACCGTCCTTTACGTCGAGCTCTATTCGACCTGGTGGCCGCTCTCGACCAAGATGATGCCCGTCTCGCAGAAGACCTGGTATGTCGATCTCATCATCCGTCCCCGCTTCGTGACGGAAATCCCGCTGGTCGAACTGGATGGCGACGGCGATGTGATCGAGCAGACGCCGGAGGATCTCGGCTGCAGTTCCGAGCCGCCCGTCACCTGAGGCGCGACAGATCGAGGGCGAGCAGTTCCTTCAATTCAGAGACTTCAGTCGGCGGGTTCTTCCGCCGATTTTTTTTTTGCAGCGCCGTTGTGCGGAATATCCGCGCGGGCACCCGGACCTGCGGAGTTGGAAGCGCGGACATGACCGAAGGCCGGCCTGAGACGCAAGACGGCTATCTTTCGATCTCCACCACCTGACGCGCTGCGCCGTCCGGGCCGTAAATGCGAATGCGTTCCACACCGCTGTCGTCCCGCGTCACCAGAGCCAGCCATTCGGACCCCCTGGTAAAGGCCTGTACCGCTTCGCCTTCCGGCACGACCAGCCCCTCAGGGACGGCCAGAGCACGCTCAGGCCCACCGCCAAGCGTGGTGACAAGCAGCCCCACAATCGTTACCACGCCGACAATCATGATGATCGTCAGCACGGTCACCAGCCGCCGGAGCAGCCGCAGATGCGCAGGCTCCTGAACAGATGAGGTCTCTGGGTCCATGTCGGCCTCGCATATGATCCGCGTCACCCTGCCGCCAGGCAGCCCGCCGCGCCTTGATAAGGCACTCGCCCGCGCGGTGCCAGAAGAAGCCGCGCTCAGCCGTTCGCGCCTGCAGGCACTGATCGTCGCGGGCGCGGTCCGGCGCGAGGACGCGGCCCCGGTGACCGACGCGAAGACCAGGGTCACGGGCGGCGAGGTCTGGCTGATCGAAGTCCCCGAAGTCGTCGAAGGCCGTGTCGAGGCCGAGGATATTCCCCTGAACATCGTCTTCGAGGATGCCGAGCTGATCGTCATCGACAAGCCCGCCGGCATGGTCGTCCACCCCGCCCCGGGTGCCTGGACCGGCACCCTCGTCAACGCCCTCCTCGCCCATTGCGGCGACAGCCTGTCGGGCATCGGCGGCGAGCGACGCCCCGGGATCGTTCACCGCATCGACAAGGATACCTCCGGCCTTCTTGTCGTCGCCAAGACCGATGCCGCCCACCACGCGCTCGCTGCCCAGTTCGAAGCTCATACCGCCGAACGTTCCTACCTTGCCCTGATCTGGGGATCGCCTGAGGCCTCGGATCCGCGGCTGAATGGACTTGAGGCCGTCAGTTTCGAACCCGGTGGCATCCTTCGCATCGATGCCCCTATCGCGCGCCACTCCCATGACCGCAAACGAATGGCCGTGAAATCCGGTGGACGTCGAGCGGTGACCCGGACCTCCATGGTCGACCGTTTCGGCCCGGTAAGCCTTGTCCGATGCAAGCTGGAAACCGGCCGCACCCACCAGATCCGCGTCCATCTCGCCCATATCGGCCATCCCCTTGTTGGCGATCCGGTGTATGGCAAGGCACGGGCGGTCAGGAAAGGGGCAAAGTCAGAAGAGGCCATCGAAGCCCTGAAAACTTTCCCCCGCCAGGCGCTTCATGCTGAAACGCTGGGCTTCAAACACCCGAAATCCGGTGAATTGTTACAATTCTCGTCGCAAATCCCGCCAGACCTCAACTCACTGTTAACACTCTTGCAACAGATCAATGTGTGAATAGATGCCTACCTGAGGCTTGAAACCCCCGTAAGCAGTGCTTACGTCAGGCTCACTGACAGGAGATGGGACAGACATGAGCTATACGAATCTACCGGCGCCGTCCCCGGAACAGGGGCTCTCGCGCTACATGCAGGACATCCGCAAGTTCCCGATGCTGGAACCGGAAGAGGAATACATGCTGGCCAAGGCCTGGGTCGACCACGGCGACAAGGACTCGGCCCACAAGCTGGTCACCAGCCACCTGCGCCTCGCCGCCAAGATCGCCATGGGCTATCGCGGTTACGGGCTGCCGACCGCCGAAGTCGTGTCGGAGGCCAATGTCGGGCTGATGCAGGCCGTCAAGCGCTTCGACCCCGAAAAGGGCTTCCGCCTGGCGACCTACGCGATGTGGTGGATACGCGCCTCGATCCAGGAATACATCCTGCGGTCCTGGAGCCTGGTGAAGATGGGCACCACTTCGGCGCAGAAGAAGCTGTTCTTCAACCTTCGCAAGGCGAAATCGAAGATCGGCGCGCTGGAAGAGGGCGATCTGCGCCCTGAGAACGTCGCCCAGATCGCCAATGACCTCAACGTCACCGAGGAAGAGGTCATCTCGATGAACCGGCGCCTGTCGGGCGGCGATGCCTCGCTGAACGCGCAGATCAAGTCGGATGGCGAGGGCACCGATCAGTGGCAGGACTGGCTGGAGGACGAGGATGCCGACCAGGCGGCGCAATATGCCGAAAAGGACGAATTGGAGGCCCGCCGCGAATTGCTGATTGAGGCGATGGGGGCGCTCAACGAGCGCGAACGGCATATCCTGACCGAGCGCAAGCTGAAGGACGAGCCGAAGACGCTGGAGGACCTTTCCCAGGAATACGACGTCTCGCGCGAGCGTATCCGCCAGATCGAGGTCCGCGCCTTCGAGAAGCTGCAGAAGAAGATGCGCGAACTGGCCAGCGAGAAGGGCATGGTGCCGGTCGTCAGCTAGAGCGCTTTGCGCCTGACCGGATTCACTTATTCATTTCGATCCGCGAGACAGCGTTTGCGTAGCAAATGCGTTCGCGGTTTGGAATGAATTCGACTTGGCGCAAAATGCTATAGTTGTGGGTAGAACCGGATCAGATTGTAACAATCTGATCCCGGTATTTTGCTTCGGAGCGTATTGCGCCTGATCGGATTCATGCATTTTTTCCAACCTGCGAGGCGGCGTCTGCAAGGCAAGTGCCGCCCCCGTCAGCCCCGCCGCGCCGCCACCAGACCGATCAGCGCCCGCGCCTCGGCAGGAGGCCGCTGCTCGACCCGCCGGTAGTCCGAGCCGTCGATGCGGCGCGTCGCCATCCCCAGACCGATCAACTCGCGGCGCAGCTGGGCGGGATCGCCAAAGAGATGCCCGTCATTCAGCAGCCCATTGACGGTCTTTTCCGGCATCGAGATTCCAGCGGGCAGCACCGCCCAGAGCGGCCAGAGGCACAAGAGCTGCAGCTTGCGCTTGGTCGGCCAGCGCGCCAGCCTTCCCTCGGCATCGAACCAGCCCAGCGCCCGCTCGACCAGACGGTGATCGACTGCTTCGGGCGGCGCGGGCGCGTCGAGCCGCGCCTTGGCCTCATGGGCAGATTTCAGATGCTGGTAGTTCCGGAACCCCGAGGCCCTGGCCAGCATGTTCATCAGGCTGAGATGCGAAGGGGAGGGTCCGATCTCGCCCAATTGCCGGGCCAGCAAGCGGCTGAATTGCGAAATGTCTTCCGCGACAAGCGGAATGGCGTGTCTGGTCATGGCTCATCCAACACGTGCCGCTTCGGGGTCGTGGTCACCGGCTTGCGACGCGGCACTGGTCGAACGGGTCCAATGGGTCGGTCCGTGTGGCAGATTTAGCTCCCCCATGTCAGGGGCGGTGACGCCTCGGTCCTGCCGACCGTGACGCTGCGTAGCGCTGGTGAGGATTCGGTTCAAGTCCCCTTTTCACGGCGTCGGGTCGGGCCCGGACGCTTAGGGGCTCATTCGGTGCAAAGGCGGAAACCGGCAGCGAGGCCGGGACCTGTCCTATTCGGCCGCGCGCGGCGCGGCTTTCGCCGCCAAATCGCTCAGCACCAGAGGCATATCCCATTGGACGTCCGCAGCCTTCTGCCGCTTCGCCTGCCGCCGGAGCTGCCGGTCGCGCGCCTCGTCCGACGCCCGCCCGCCCCGGATCGACAGGATCGCGTGCCAGAGCCAGCTCAGCAGTTTCATGATCCAGATCCGCGCAGCCAGCAGCGCCGGGGTCACGATCAGGGTCAGGAAGGTCGCCAGCCCCAGCCCGAACACCACCGCCGTCGCCAGCTGTTTCCACCACAGCGAGGTCGGGGCGTCGATGGAATAGCCACCATTGATGAAGTCGATCGACAGGCCGAACATCATCGGCGCGAGGCCCGCCATGGTGGTGATGGTGGTCAGCAGAACCGGGCGGATCCGCGCCTCGGCGGTGCGGGTGATCGCCTCCAGCCGGGGCATGTAGCGGGAATATTCCTGATAGGTGTCGATCAGGACGATATTGTTGTTCACCACGATCCCGGCAAGGGCCACGATCCCGGTCCCGGTCATGATGATCGAGAAGGTCTGGTCCATCACCAGCATCCCGATCAGCACCCCGGTCACCGACAGAACCACCGCCAGCAGCACCAGGATCGAGTTGTAGACCGAGTTGAACTGCGCCAAGAGGATCACGAACATCAGCCCCAGCGCACCCAGGAAGGCCTGACCGAGGAAGGCCTGGCTTTCCTCTTCGTCTTCCTGGTCGCCGGTCCATTCGAAACTGATCGAGCCGGGCAGGTTGGCCTCGGTCCTCAGCCAATCCTCCATCTTTTCGCGTTCGACAATCGGGTTGGCGTCGCCCACCACCCCGGCCTTGACGTCGAAATAGCGCGAGCCGTCGACGCGGTTGATCTGCGCCAGTTTCGGCACCGGCTTGCGGGAGATGAAGTTGGCCAGCGGCACCAGCCCGTCAGGCGTGCGGAGGCGCAGCGTATCGAGGGTGGACAGGACCCGGTCCTCTTCGGGCAGCCGCACGCGGATATCGATCTCTTCGTCCGAAGTGTCGGTGCGCATCGTGTCCAGGGTCAGACCGCGGGTGACCAGCTGGATGATACCGCCCGCCGTCGCCACATCGGTGCCGAAGCGTCCGGCGCGTTCGACATCGACGTCGATTTCCCAGTCGATCCCCGGCAGGGGCCGCGTGTCTTCGATATCGCGCAGGGTCGGTGTGTTGGCAAAATGCTGCGCAACCATGTCGGTTGCTGCCAGCAACTCCTCCCAATTGTCGCCTTTCAGCCGCAGATGCACGGGTTTGGCCGAGGCCGGGCCCATGTTCTGTTCCAGCAGCTCAGCCTGGATCCCGGGCACTTCGGCGACCCTTTCCGCAATGCTGTCAAGGATCACCTGCCCGCGCCCGGCCTCGCCCAGCGCGTAACGGTCCTGCCAATCGGTCAGTTCGAATTGCACCTGTCCGATAGTGTCCAGAGGCGCCTGCGCGCCGCCGGTATTCTGATTCAGCCCTGCCGATCCGGCGAAGGCAAAGACCGACTCGACGCCGGGATATTCGCGGATGATATCCTCGACCTCGCGCACCAGCCGGTCCTTTTCGGCAAGCGACAGGTTGCCCCGCGCCCGCACATAGGCGATGGCGCGTTCGGGTTCGGTCTCGACGAAGAACTCGACGCCTTTGCCGTTCTCTCCATAATAGGCGAAGGTCTGGAAGACGAAAATGATCACCAGCCCCACCGACACGAAGGGCATGATCGGATTGCCCGAGATGAAGTGGATGAACTTGCCGAACAGCGACCGCCTGTAGCCGGCTCGGCCCACCGCCTCTTCCTTCGCGGCAAACAGCGAACCGCCGATCACCGACAGCACCAGCCAGGAGCCGATGAACATCACCGCGCCCATCGCCAGCGCCCCGGGCTGGCTGGAGAACACGGTCAGGAATCCGAAGGCCATCCCCGCCATAGGCACTGGGGTCAGCAGTGCCCGCAGCAGCCAGGGCACGTTCCGGCGCATGACGTTCGACAGATTTCCGATGGTCCGCGACATCCGGCCCGCGACACCACCGACGACCGGCAGGTAGATCAGTGCCACGACCAGCGAGGCGGACAGGACGAAGATCAGCGTCACCGGCAGGTTACCCATGAACTGTCCCGCCACCCCGGGCCAGAACAGCATCGGCAGGAAGGCGCAAAGCGTCGTCGCCGTGGACGAGATGATCGGCCAGAACATCCGCTTGGCCGCATGGCGATAGGCCCGCATCGGCCCGATGCCGTTCGCGATTTCCTTGTCGGCATATTCGACGACCACGATGGCCCCGTCCACCAGCATCCCCACCGCGAGGATCAGCCCGAACATGACGATATTGGAAATCGCGATACCGAAGACCGCGAGCAGGGCAAAGCACAGCAGGAACGAGGTCGGGATGGCGAAACCGACCAGCAGCGCCGAGCGGGTGCCGAGCGAGGCCAGCACCACGATCATCACCAGCGCGATGGCGGTCATCACCGAGGCTTCCAGCTGGCTGACCATCGAGCCGATCTCGTGCGAGGTATCCATCGAGAAGGACACCTTGATCGCCTCCTGCAACTCCGGCGGCCAATCTGCGACCGAGGCATCGACCTGGTTGCGGATCATCTCGGCGGTGTCGAGGATGTTGAACCCCTTGCGCTTCGATACCTGCAACGCCACGGTGCTTTCGCCATTGTAGCGTGCCGTCGAGGTGCGGTCCTCGAAAGTCAGGCGGATATCGGCGATGTCGCCCAGCGTGATCACCCGGTCGCCATTGGTTTTCACCGGCAGCCCGTAGACGTCTTCCACATCGTCGAAGGCTGAGGGCAGTTTCAGGGCATAGGCACCCGAGCCGGTCTCGACCTCGCCCAACGCGATCAGCTGGTTGTTCTGGCGCACCACGTTGACCAGCTCCGCGGCGGTAACGTTATAGGCCTCCATCTTCAAGGGATCGATCAGGACCTCCAGCATCTCGTCGCGCTGACCCGCCAGCCCGGCTTCCAGAACCGGGGCGAGGCCTTCGAGGTCGTCCTGCAGCTCCTTGACCACCCGCAGGAGGGTGCGTTCGGGCACCGCGCCCGAGAGCGACACCACGAGGATGGGGAATTCCGAGAAGTTGATCTCGTTGATCGTGTACTGATCCGCCCCGTCTGGGAACTCGGCCTCGGCCTGGTTGACCTTGTCGCGGACATCGGCGAGCGCGCTGTCGCGGTCCCAGGAATAGTCAAACTCCAGGAACACCCCGGCATAGCCCTCGGCGGCGAGCGAGGACATCTCCTTCAGCCCGTCCAGATCGCGCAGCTTGGTCTCCAGCGGCCGGACCAGCAGTTTCTCGCTGTCCTCGGCGGAAATCCCCTGGAACGGCACCGAGACAAACAGCATCGGAATCTCGATATCGGGCTCGCCTTCCTTGGGCAGCCCGACATAGGACAGGACCCCCGCGGCGATCGACATCACCACGAAGGCCAGGATCATGCGGGCGTGGTTGGACGCCCAGTCGACGATTCCCTTCATTGCCCGGCCTCGTTGTCCTCAGCCCGATAGGTGACGTTGATCGCCCGTCCCTCGCGTACGAAATCCTGACCGACCACGATCACCTCGACGCTGTCGGGCAGGCCCGAGACCCAGATGCCCTCCGGATCGTCGCGGACCACGCGGACCGGCAGGAACTGCGCCACACCATCCTCGTTGGCCCGGATCCCCAGGGCACCCTCGTCATTCAGGGTCAGCACCGATTGCGGCAGCAGATGCGCCTTTTCGCCGTCAAGGGCGATGACGATTTCCGCCGTCACCCCGTCCTTGATCGAGAAATCCCGGTTCGGCACCTCGACCTCGATCCGGAAGGTCCGGGTCAGATCGTCGGCGGAGCGCGAGATGAAGCTCACCAGCCCCACGACCTCCTGGCCCGTTACCAGCCGCGCCCCGGCGGTGGTGCCGACCTTCAGCCGGTCGATGGAAATCTCAGGCACATAGCCCACGATCTTGATCGGATCGAGCGAGATCACGGTCGCACAGGGGCTGCCGGTCTGCAGCAGGTCGCCCAGTTCGGCGGTGTCGCTTTCGAGGATCCCGTCAAAGGGCGCATGGATCTTCAACCGAGCCAGTTCCTTTTCCGCCTGCTCGACCATCGCCTGGGCGCTTTCCAATGCGGCCTTGCGCGCGATCGCCGTCGTTTCCGAAGTATAGCCCCGTTCGACCAGCTGCGAGGCGGCGTTGTTGTTGGCCTGCGCCTCGGCCAGCCGCGCCCGCGCCTCGGCCAGGGTCGCCTGACGGGTGCCGGCATCCAGCTCGCACAGAACCTGGCCTTCCGAGACCATGTTCCCCTTGCGGATCGGGTCGGAGATCACCAGACCGGTCGTCTCGGACTTCACCTCGACATTCCGCGCCGCCTCGGTCCGGCCGCTCAGCACCAGCCCGGCCGCGACCTCGCGCGCCTCCGAGATCATGGCGACGACGGAAACCGGCGGATCCTTGGGTTCGACGGCGGCGATTTCCTCGATCTCGGCCTCCACCTCCGGCCCGTTGGCCCAGGCTTTCAGCGCATCGCGCTCCATGATGAAGAGATAGAGCACAAGGGCAACGACCAAAGAGGTGAAAAGCGGTGCAAGTCGCATCGGGCGGCTCCGGATCAGTTTTGAGACGCCTTTCCCGAAGGCGCGGGTGGTCCGGACCGTTTTTCCCGGCCGCGGGCCAAGTTTCTATCGCTGCAACGGGCAGGGGGCTGACACAACACGCTGATGCACCGGTTCCGCCCCGTCCCAGCACCCGGCCATGTAAGCACTGTTCACATAGCTTGCAACAGGGATTTTGGGACTTTTGTGCCGAATCTGCCAAAATGCGGCTAATCGTTCGCGCTGATGCCTTGTTCTGTCAGGAGGTTTCGCGCTTGGCATAGCCCTTGCGCTCGGTTTAGTGTCCGGCCAGCCAATTTCCGGAGGGTCCGCGTGAGCGAGAGTGATTCCTTTATCGAGGAGGTGACCGAAGAGGTCCGCCGCGACCAGATGGTGCGGTTCTTCAATCGGCACCGCTGGACCATCATCGGTATCCTGGTGCTGATCGTCGCCGGCGTGGCCTATAACGAATATTCCCAGTCCCGCGCCCGTACCGAAGCCGAGGCCACAGGCGACGCCCTGATCGCCGCTGTGCGGGCCGAAACCCCCGAAGCCCAGGCCGAGGCTCTGGCGCCGCTGGCCGCAGGCGAAGGCGAGGCGGCGCGGATCGCGAAGATCCAGCTCGCCGCCGCCCAGGCGCGGGCGGAAGAGACAGACGCGGCCGCCGCGACCCTTGAAGAGATCGCCAATGATGCCTCGGCCGATCCGCTCTATCGCAATACCGCACGGTTGAAACTGGTGATGCTGCTCGGGGCCGAGATGGATGCCGGGGCCCGGATGCAGGCAATCGAGACGGTGATCGCAGCCGGCGGGCCGCTGAGGCCCCTGGCCGCCGAACAGAAGGCGCTGGCGCTGATCGATGCCGGTGAGACCGAGGCGGCACTGGCGGAATTCACCGTGCTGGCCCAGGATATCGATGCCACGGATGCGCTCAGGCAGCGGGCGCAGCAGATGGTGCAGGTGCTGGGTGGCGACATCACCGATATCGTCAACGAGGCGTTGGGCCAGTAGGATATGAGTGTACGCGGTCTTCTTGTTCTGAGTTTCGCTCTCATTCTGGCCGCCTGCAGCAGCGACGAGCTGATCCTGCCCGGCGAACGCGAGCCTGTCCGTCCCGAGGCGGCCGTGGCAGAGGCGACGGAAATTCCCGGGATCGATTTGCCGCCCGCCACCCGTAACAATGCCTGGACCCAGATCGGCGGCAACGCCCAGCATCTCGGGGAGCATCTGGCGCTGGACGGGTCGCTGCGGCGGGTCTGGAGCGTCGATATCGGGCAGGGGAACTCGAAACGCGCCCGGTTGATCACCGCCCCGATCGTCGTGGGTGAGACCGTCTACGCCATGGATGCCGCCGCGCAGGTCTCAGCGATCTCCACCGCAGGACGGGTGCTGTGGCGCACCGATGCCACGCCCGAGGGCGAGGCGGCCCGCGACGGGTTCGGCGGCGGGCTTGCCTATGACGAGGGACGGCTCTTTGTCACCACGGCCCATGGCGAGGTGCTGGCCCTTGATCCGGTTTCGGGCGAGATCCTGTGGCGAACGGCGGTCGATGCCGCGATCCGGGCAGCCCCGGCCGTGGCGGAAGGCCGCGTGGTCGTGGTGGCGCGGTCGGATGTAGCCTATGGGCTCGATGCCGAAACCGGGACACTGGACTGGCGGACCCAGGGCGTCGGGCTCGGGGCCGGGGTGCTGGGCGGCGCGGCACCGGCGATAAGGGGGCCGGTAACGGTGCTCCCCTTCCAGTCCGGCGAGGTGAACGCGGTGCTGACACGGAACGGGCTCACGGTCTGGAACGCCGCGATCTCGGGCGGGCGGCGCGAACTGGTGCGGTCACAGATTTCCGATATCACCGGAGCGCCGGTGATCGACAACGACATCGTCTATGCCGCCAATCAGGCCGGCCGGCTGGTCAAGTTCGACCGGCGCAACGGCGCCCGGCTCTGGACGGCGCTCGAAGGCTCGCTGAGCCCGGCGCTGCCGATGGACAATTCGGTCTTTCTGGTCTCGGACGAGGCCGCGGTGATCCGGCTGTCGAAGGAAACCGGCGAGACCTGGTGGTCGGTGCAGCTGCCGCAATGGCGCAAACCCGATGACCGGCGCGACGCCTATAACCATTTCGGCCCGGTGCTCGGCGGTGGGGTGCTCTGGGTCGCGGGCTCGGACGGGCTCTTGCGCAGTTTCAACCCGGCCACCGGGGCGCTTCTGGCCAGCACCGACATCCCCGGCGGAGCGGCGGCGGAGCCGGCAGTGGCCAATGGCACGCTCTATGTCGTGTCGCTCGACGGACGCCTGCACGCCTATCGCTGAACGCCGACCTTGTCCGGACGGTCAGGCGGATAGATCGCATCGGCCCGGTGTGGTGAAGACGAACCACACACCCATCCTCCGGACAAGGCGCGGGGCGTCAAGCCCGATTGCGGCAACGCGGGTGCCAGGTTTGCGTCTGGTCCGGGAAAATCTTATAGAGCAAAACCGGATCAGATTGAACCAATCCGATCCCAGGATTTTGCTCAAGCCTACGTCTCTGGACCAATATTCTTTTTCAGACTGCGACAGTCTGAAACGATTTTGGTCTGGCGTTTCGAGTTTTCGTTGAAACAACCCGCATCGTTTTTCGCGTTCGAGCGCGGCGAGAGGCGGCGAAGAAACGATTCAATGTGAACTCGAAATGCTTTGGCCGGTTTCGCCCCGATACACCTCCGCCGCCCGCGCGCCAAGTTCACGCATCGCCTGCCGCCACGGTCCAGGCCCATAGCTGACCCGCGCCGCGCCCAGCGCGGCCATCTCGTCCAGCGGCGGCGCGTCGGCGATCTTCATCAGGTTGCAGGGGAGCGCCACCTCGGCGCAGAGCCTGCCGATCAGCGCCGGATCGGTCAGGAGCGGCGCGAAGAACCCGCTGGCCCCCGCCGCCTCATAAGCCGCCGCCCGCGCCAGCGCCTCGGGCATCAATGCGGCGTGCCGGGCCTTGTCCTTTTCCTTCAGGAACAGGTCGGTGCGGGCATTGACATAGAGCGGAACGCCTTCGCGCTCGGCGGTGCGGCGGATGGCTTCAATCCGGCGACACTGGATGTCGACGGGATGGATCCCGTCGGCGCCCACAACCTGATCCTCGAAATTGAGCCCCACCGCCCCGGTTCCAATCAGCCGCGCGATGGTGTCTTCCAGACCGGCAGGCGCTTCGGCATAGCCGCCCTCGAAATCGACCGAGACCGGCAGATCCGTCGTGGCGACGATCCGCTCGACGATGGTCAGGAGCAGATCCAGCGGGATCGCCTGGCCGTCGGGAAAGCCCATCGCCCCGGCGACCGAGGCGCTGCCGGTGGCCAGAGCCGTGGCACCTTCCCCGGCGATGGCGGCGGCACTGCCCGCGTCCCAGATATTGTAGAGCACCAGCGGCGCCCCCTTCACATGCAGCGCTGTAAATGCCGCTGCACTCTCCGCCTGGTTCATCCCGTCTCCCTTTCGGCAAAGCTTCGTTCCAGTTCGATCAGTTTCTGCTTGCGCCACAGCCCGCCGCCATAGCCGGTCAGCGTCCCATCGGCACCGATGACCCGGTGGCAGGGGATGACGATGGCAATCTGGTTCGCGCCGTTCGCCCGCGCCACCGCCCGCGTCGCCGTTGGCCGTCCGATGGAGCGCGCCAGTTCGGAATAGCTGCGCGTCGCACCTGCCGGTATCTCGCGCAAGGCTTGCCAGACCGCGCGGGTGAAAGCGGTGCCATGCATCGCCAGCGGCACTTCGAAGCGGCTCGACCTTCCAGCGAAGAAGCTCCCCAATTCCGCCTCGACCTGATCCGTGATCGCCGTCCGCCCGAGGCCCAGCCCGCCTTTCGCCGCTGCCGCCAGACGCCGCAATTCGCGCGGCAGCGCCTTGCGGTCGGCGAATTCCAGCAGATGCAGAGACGTCCGGTCGGCGACAACCACCATCGCCCCGAGCGGGGTGTCGATCCAGTCGGCCCTGAGGAGCGCGTCCCTGGCCAGTTTTCCCGGCGCCACGCCGAGCAGCCGGGCGAAGGCGTCGCGAAAGGCACTGGCGGAGTCGAACCCCGCCTCCAGTTGCGCGTCGATCACCCGTCCGCCCTCGGCAAGCGCGGTAAACCCGTCACGGAGTCTCAACTGGCGGGCCATTTCGAGAAAGGTCATGCCGAATTGCCGCCGGAAGGCGCGGCGCACGGTCGACGGGTCGAGGCCGAGGGCGGCGATGTCCTCCTCCCGCCAGCGCCGCGCCGGATCGCCTTGCAGGGCCTCGGTCAGCCGCCGGACCATCGGGTCCTCGCCGGTGGCAGGCTCCAGCGGGCGGCAGCGGCGGCAGGGGCGGAACCCGGCTTCGAGGCAGGCGGCGATACTGTCGAAGAACCGGCAATTCCCTGGTTTCGGGTCTCTTGCCGGGCAGGTGAGGCGGCAGAAGATGCCGGTGGTCGTGACCCCGACCCAGGCACGGCCCTCCCAGGCGGGATCGCGGGCGCAGAGCGCTTCGTAGAGTGTGTCGGGATCGGGCAGTCGGAACAGCATGGGGCAGGTATAGTTCGATTCGTTCCGCCCGTCCGCCGGAAATCGGGCGGGAATTTTCCGGACGACTTTCGCCGGTATGTGCGGAGGGCGCGCCATCAAAGATCGAGGCCGAAAAAGACGGTGCCTGTTATCGGCGTGTCGTAGTAGGCCGGGATCGGGCGAAAGCCCGAGGCCTCGTAGAGAGCGATGGCGCGGTGCATGGTTGGGAGAGTGTCGAGGCGGATCTGGCGGTAACCGGTCTGCCGGGCGGCTCTCAGAAGCGTCGTGACCAGCGCCTTGCCGAGGCCGGTGCCGCGTCCGGCGGGGGTCACATAAAGGCGCTTCATTTCGCAAATGTCAGGTTCGGCCAGCGGACGAAGGGCGATGCAGCCGACCGGCGCGGTGCCAGCGCGGGCAAGGAAAAGCGCGCCACGGGGCGGAGCGTAGTTTCCAGGGAGGGTCTCGAGCTCGGTGGCGAAGTCCTGGTAGGCGAGGTCGATATCGAGCGTCGCGGCGTAGGCCTCGAACAGATGTCGGATGGCGTGGTGGTCGGTTTCGGAAATTGCCGGCTGGATTTCTGGTATCGGAACGGTCATGTGCGGTCTCGTCGTCGCCATCTGGCCTGGCCGGGCCTCCCCTTGCAACCCCGGCTCAGAAGTTTATGTCGGAAGGCCTGCAAGGAATCGCTCATGACCACCGCCTCACAGATCGCCTGGGATGACACCATCCTGCCGTTTCAGCTCGACGCCGCCGATATCCGCGGTCGGGTGGCCCGGCTCGACAAGGTGCTCGACACCATCTTGTCCCAGCACGCCTATCCGCTGCCGGTCGCCTCGCTGGTCGCCGAAGCCGCATTGCTGACGGCGCTGATAGGCCAGACGATCAAGCTGCGTTGGAAACTGTCACTGCAGATAAGGGGCGACGGGCCGATCCGGCTGATTGCCACCGACTATTTCGCCCCCGAAAAGGAGGGCCACCCGGCCCGTATCCGGGCCTATGCGGGGTTCGATGCCGAGGCGCTGGCCGCCGCCCGTGGCCGGCCCTTCGACCTGATGGGGCGCGGCATGTTCGCGATCCTGATCGACCAGGGCGAGGGTACCACACCCTATCAGGGGATCACGCCCCTGGCCGGGACCTCGCTGGCCGATTGCGCCGAGACCTATTTCGCCCAGTCCGAACAGCTGCCGACCCGGTTCGCCATCGGCGTGGCCGAAGCGGAAGGGCAAGGCGCGGGCTGGCGCGGCGGCGGGGTGATGTTGCAGCATTTGGCCGCGTCGGAGCTGCAGGCGAAGGAGGGCGGCACCGGGCCGGGAGGGCTGCTCAGATCGGCGGATATCCTGCAGGGCGAGGATGCCGAGAACTGGCACCGGGCGACGCTGCATCTCGAAACCCTGGAACTGACCGAACTGCTCGGGCCCCAAATCGGTCCCGACACGCTGCTGGTGCGCCTCTTTCACGAGGAAGCCCCGAGGGTCTTCGACCCGCAGCCCCTGCGCTTCGGCTGCACCTGCTCGCCGGAAAAGGTCGAGCGGACCATGTCGATCTATTCGGCGAAGGACATCGCCACCATGACCACCGAGACCGGCAAGGTCACCGCCGATTGCCAGTTCTGTGGCGCGCATTACGAGTTCGATCCGTCCTCGCTGGGTTTCGAGGCCGGAAACCGGGAGCCCTGAGGCCGCGACATCCCGGTCGTCACGATTCCCCGCAAGCGCGTGAACGTCCCGCATTTCCTCTTGGCGTATTTCCCGTCCCGGTGCATTCTCGCCGCCATGAAATGCGCAATGAGGCTCCACATCGGCCGGTTCCTGCGTCTGCTGCTGCTCGCGGCGGGCCTGCCCGTTTCCGCCCTGGCCTGCGACATCGCCCTGGCGCTGACGGTGGATGTCTCCGGCTCGATCTCGCCGACGGAATATGATCTCCAGATGCAGGGCATGGCCGACGCCATGGAAGACCCGTCGATTGCCGACGCTTTGGTGGCGAACAAGATCGCCATCACGGTGGTTCAGTGGTCCGGGGTCGGGAGACAGGCGGTCTCGGTTCCCTGGGTACGGATCCGGAATACGGACGATCTGGCGGCGTTGATCGCCGGGATCCGGGAAGCGCCGCGTGAATGGCGGCATTATTCGACGGCCATCGGCGACGCGCTGGACTTCACCGGAGCGCTCTTCGCCGACGCACCGATCTGTTCGCGCCGGGTGATCGACGTCTCGGGCGATGGGTTCTCGAACGAAGGCAGCTCGGTGACGGAGGCGCGGGCCCGGCTGATCGCCCAGGGCATCGTCATCAACGGGCTGGCGATCGAGAATGCAGTCGAGGGGCTGGCGGTCTATTACGGCAAGGACGTTGCCGGCGGCGAGGGCTCCTTCGTGCTGACGGCGTCGAGCTACCGGGACTATCCGCGCGCCATCCGCCGGAAATTGCTGAACGAGGTGGTAAGACCGGCCTCATGATCTGGAAGTCGCTGCTTGCCTCCGCCGCCATCTCGCTGGCGACCCTCGCCTCCGCACGGGCCTGCGACCTGGCGCTTGCGCTGGCGGTGGACGTCTCTGGCTCCATCGATCCGGTCGAGTACAGGTTCCAGATGCAGGGCATGGCCGATGCGCTGGAGGACCCCACGATTGCCGACGCCCTGGTCCAGGGCAAGGTGGCGCTGAGCGTGATCCAGTGGTCGGGCGCGGGCGAACAGGTCCTGACCATCCCGTGGCGGCGTATGCTGAACCCCCGCACCGTTGACGGTTTCGCCGGGCAGGTGCGCAGCGCCTCGCGCGAATGGAGCAACTCCAAAACCGCCATCGGCGATCTCATGAGCTTCGCCGCGGCGCAATTCGACCAGGTGCCCGATTGCCGCCGCCGGGTGATCGACATCTCCGGCGACGGGCAGAATAATGACGGGACCGAGCCAGCAGGCGCGCGCGTGCTCGCCGACAGTCGCGGGATCACCATCAACGGGCTGGCCATCGACCGGGTGGGACGCTCGGTGACCCAGTATTTCAAGCGCTATATCATCACCGGTCGCGACGCCTTCGTGATCACCGCGACCGGCTATCGCGACTATCCCCGCGCCATCGAACTGAAGCTCTTCCGCGAAGTCCTGAGACCGTCATCGTGACCCCGAATGGCCGGAAGTCCTGCCTGTTGGGATGGGCGCTCCTCTATCTTGCCTCCGCCCTTCCTGCGCCGGCACAAACCTGCCGGCTGGCGCTGGTGCTGGCGCTCGATGTGTCCTCGTCGGTGAACGAGAGCGAGTATCTGTTGCAGACCGAGGGGCTTGCGCGGGCGCTGGAGGATGAGGATGTTCAGAATGCCATCCTTCTGGATGGCGGATATGTGGCGCTCAGCGTCTTCGAATGGAGCGGGCGGCACGAGCAGGCCGAAATCCTGGCCTGGATGCGGGTCGAGACCTCTCAGGATCTGATCGTCGCCGCCAGCCGCATCCGCCACCATGGTCGGGCCATCGCCGGTTCGCTGACCGCCATCGGCAACGCGGCGGAATTCGCTGCCGGGCGCCTGGCAATCGCGCCGCAATGTGCGCGGCAGGTGATCGATATCTCGGGCGATGGAGTGACCAATGACGGGCTGCCAGTGCAAGCGGCGTATCTCGACCCGGCCTTCGCGGCGGTAACGGTGAACGGACTGGTGATCGGCACGGAAAGCAAGGTCCATGACCACTACCGGATGGCGGTCCTGCACGGGCCGGGCGCGTTTCTGGTCGAAGCGGCGGATTTCACCGATTTCGAGCGGGCCATGAAGGAAAAGCTGATCCGCGAGGCGGCGGTGTTCGAGGTGAGTTGGAGATGAAGCGATGCCTCCGGTCCGGGCATCGGACGGCGCAACCCCGGCTTTCGCCGTTACGCGCGGGCCATTGCCGCTATACGGAGCGGCGCCGGAGGTGTAGACAGGCCCCATGACCGACAGTGACCCCACGCTCCTTGTGGATACCGGCTGGCTGGACCGGCATCTCGGCGATCCCGGGCTGACGGTGCTCGATGCCAGCTGGTACCTGCCGCAGGATCGGCGCGACCCGAAGGCGGAATTCACCGGGGCCCATATCCCCGGTGCCCGCTACTTCGATATCGATGCCATCGCCGATCCCGATACCGATCTGCCCCATATGGTTCCGACACCTGAAGCCTTCGCCGAGGCGGTCTCGAAGATGGGCATCTCAACCGGCGACCAGGTGGTCGTCTATGATACGGCCGGGCTGATGGCCGCGCCGCGCGTCTGGTGGACTTTCCGGCTGTTCGGCCATGACCGGGTCGCCGTTCTCGATGGCGGTTTCCCGAAATGGCAGCGTGAGGGGCGCGGAGTGGAGACCGGGATCACACCCTGCCCGCCGGGCCGATTTGCCGCCGGTTTCCGTCCCGGGCTCTGCGCCGATATGGCGGCGGTGACCGCCGCATCGCGCACCGGCGACCCGCAGATCGCCGATGCAAGGGGACCGGCCCGGTTTCGCGGCGAAGCGCCCGAGCCGCGCGAGGGACTGGCCCAGGGCCGCATCCCAGGCAGCCGCAACGTCTTTTTCGCCGATCTCGTCCGGTCCGACGGCACCGTGACGGACGCCGCTGAAATCCGCCGCCTGTTCGCCGATGCCGGGATCGACCTTTCCCGCCCGGTGATCACCTCCTGTGGCTCGGGGATCACGGCGGCGGTGCTCAGCTTCGGGCTCGAACTGATCGGCCACCGGGCTCACGCGCTTTACGACGGGTCCTTCGCCGAATGGGGCCAGCCGGGTAAGGGGGGGATCGAAACCGGATGACCAGCGCCGCCCCCGGAGACGAGATCGCCTATACGGTCACCTATCTGGAAATGACCGCCCGGCCCTCCTATCCTCGCCCCTCGCTGCCCCCCGGCCCGCCCACGGCCCTCATCGCCGCCGAGAAACCACCCGTCTGGTACTTCCTCGCTCTCTATGACGCCGTCGGGGCGGATTACGAATGGACCGACAGGCACGAGGACGCTCCGGACGAACTGGAGGCATTCCTCCACGACCGGGAGGTCACGCTTTATACACTGATGCGCACCGGCTGGCCGGCGGGGTTCTTCTTGCTCGATACCCGCGATCCGGGGATCTGCGATCTGGCCTATTTCGGGCTCACGCCCGAGGCAATCGGCTTGAACCTCGGCACGTATCTGCTACAGACCGCCATATATGCGGCCTGGGACCAGAACGGCGTCGAGAAGGTGACGGTGAACACCAATTCCCTCGACCACCCGCGCGCCCTGCCGCTCTATCAGAAATCCGGTTTCTCGCCGGTCCGTCAGGAGCAATTGTCGCGTGTGCTGACCCGCCCCCGCGACATCCGCCCATAGGAGGGGCATCATGCTCAAGAACCTCACTCCGCAGCCGCCCGACAAGATCATCCAGCTGATCGGCATGTATGCCGAGGACCCCCGCACCGACAAGATCGACCTCGGGGTCGGGGTCTACAAGGACGAGAACGGCAAGACCCCGGTGATGCGGGCGGTCAAGGCCGCCGAAAAGCGGCTGTTGGAGGCGCAGCAGAGCAAGTCCTATGTCGGCCTCCTTGGCGATCTCGGCTTCGTCGCCGCCATGCGCGATCTGGTCTTCGGGCCGGGTGTCCTGTCCGACCGGATCACCGGGGCGCAGACCCCGGGCGGGACCGGGGCGATCCGGCAATTGCTGGAACTGGTCAAGCTGGCCGATCCCAGCGCCACGGTCTGGCTGAGCGACCCGACCTGGCCGAACCATCCGGCCATCGTGAAATATCTCGACATCCCGACCCGCTCCTACCGCTATTTTGACAACGCCACCCGCGGCGTCGATTTCGACGGCATGAAGGCCGATCTGGCCGGGATCGGGCCGGGCGACGTCATCATGCTGCATGGCTGCTGCCACAACCCGACCGGCGCCAACCTGACGCTGGAACAGTGGCACGAGATCACCGATCTGATCGTCGAAAAGGGGGCCACCCCGATGATCGACCTTGCCTATCAGGGCTTCGGCGACGGTCTGGACGAAGACGTGGCCGGGGTCCGGCACATGGCCTCGAAGGTGCCGCAGATGCTTCTGGCGGCGAGTTGTTCGAAGAATTTCGGCCTCTACCGCGACCGGGTGGGCGCGGCCTTCGCGCTGGTGCCGGATGCCGAGACGCTGGCGCTGACCAAGGGCGCGATGACGGCGCTCAACCGGCTGAATTTCTCCTTCCCGCCGGATCACGGGGCGAAAGTGGTCGAGATCATCCTCAATGACCCCGACCTCCGCGCCGACTGGCAGGCCGAACTGGAGGAAATGCGGACCCGGATGCTGAGCCTCCGCGAGGGGCTGGCGGCGGAGCTGCGCCGCGAAACCAACTCCGACCGCTTCGACTTCATCAAGGAGCATCGGGGCATGTTCTCGCGCCTCGGCGCCCCCGAAGACAAGGTGGTCAAGATGCGCGAAGAGGACGGCATCTACATGGTCGGCGATTCGCGCTTCAACGTCGCAGGCCTGCCAGGCGACAAGCTCGACAAGCTGGCAAAGGCCATCGTCGCCGCCGGGATATGATTGTCGTCGGGCCGGAGGTAGAAGACCGGCTCGACTGGCTGTCGGTGATCGGCGCCCTTGAGGACGGCCACCGTCGCCCCCGCCCTGGCATCGCCGACGCCTTCGTCTCGAACGGTGACGACACAATCCTCACCCGGGCCGCCCGAATCGAGGGGCTGGGAGGGGCAGTGAAATCCGTCACCGTCAGGCCCGGCAACGTGGCGCGCGGCTTGCCTTCGGTCCACGGCGCGATGCTGCTCTTTTCCGAAGAAACCGGGGCTGTCGAGGCGGTCATCGACAGCGCCCTCGTCACCAAATGGAAAACCGCCGCCGATTCCGTCCTCGGGGCCAAGCTCCTCGCCGCCCGCCAGGACCGCCTGCTGATCATCGGAGCCGGTTCCGTCGCCCGCTCGCTGATAGAAGCCTACCGGGCGCAGTTTCCGGGCATCGATATCCGGATCTGGAACCGCACCCTTGCCCGCGCCGAAGCCCTGGCCGCCGAGACCGGCGCGGCGCGCGCCGGGACGCTGCCCGACGCGGTCGCCGAGGCCGACATCATCGCCACCGCCACCCTGTCGAAAGAGCCTGTGCTGCATGGCGACTGGCTGCGCCCGGGCCAGCATCTCGACCTGATCGGCGCCTATCGCGCCGATATGCGCGAGGCGGATGACGCGGCGCTGCTGCGGTCGCGGATCTTCGTCGACAGCCGGGAGACCACGCTCCACCACATCGGCGAACTGAAGACCCCGCTCGAGGCAGGTGTGATCACCGAGGCCGAGATCAGGGGCGATCTTTTCGATCTGGTTGCCGGACGTGCCGGTCGGACGGATCCGGGCGAGATCACGCTCTTCAAGAATGGCGGCGGGGCGCATCTGGATCTGATGACCGGCCGCGCGATTCTGGCAGCCCTGTAGCGGTCCCGCCCCGGCGGCTAGAGCAAAACCGGATCAGATTGAATCAATCTGATCCTAGGATTTTGCTCAAGCCTATGAATCTGGACCAAAATTCTCTTTCAGACTGATCCAGTCTGAAACGATTTTGGTCTAGGGCACATCGCGGCAATCGGATTCCAGGAACCGATTTTGGTTGCGCCCGGACCACGCGAGAGGTCCCCCGCCTAACCCCTGTCAAGTCTCAGGTGGCCGCGTCAGCCCCGGTTCATCCGGTTCTCGATCAGATCGTCGACGACCGAAGGATCGGCCAGGGTCGAGGTGTCGCCGAGGCTGCCATAGTCGTTTTCGGCGATCTTCCTGAGGATCCGCCGCATGATCTTGCCCGAGCGGGTCTTGGGCAGGCCAGGCGCCCATTGGATCAGGTCGGGCTTGGCGATGGGGCCGATCTCGGAACGGACCCAGACCTCGAGCTCTTTCCTCAGCTCGTCGGAGGGCTCGTTGCCCGACATCAGGGTGACATAGGCGTAGATGCCCTGGCCCTTGATGTTGTGCGGATAGCCGACCACGGCGCTTTCGGCGACCTTCGGGTGAGCGACCAGCGCACTTTCGATCTCGGCGGTGCCCATGCGGTGGCCCGAGACGTTGAGCACGTCATCCACCCGGCCGGTAATCCAGTAATAGCCGTCCTTGTCGCGGCGGCAGCCGTCGCCGGAGAAATAGTAGCCCTTGTAATCGGCGAAATAGGTCTTCACGAAACGCTCGTGGTTGCGGAAGACCGTACGCATCTGGCCGGGCCAGCTGTCCTTGAAAGCCAGCACGCCCTCGGCCTCGGTCGTGGTGATCTCGGCCCCGGTTTGCGGGTCGAGGATAACCGGCTGGGCGCCGAAGAACGGGAAGGTGGCCGAGCCGGGCTTGGTGGCGATGGCACCCGGCAGCGGGGTTAGAAGGTGGCCGCCGGTTTCGGTCTGCCACCAGGTGTCGACGATGGGGCATTTGCCCTTGCCGACGACGGTGTTGTACCAGTTCCAGGCCTCGGGGTTGATCGGCTCGCCGACGGTGCCGAGGACCTTCAGCGACGACATGTCGGCCTTCTCGACGAAATGATCGCCGAGACCCATCAGCGCCCGGATCGCGGTCGGGGCGGTGTAGAACTGGTTGACCTTGTGCTTCTCGATCACCTGCCAGAAGCGCGAGGCATCGGGATAGGTCGGCACGCCTTCGAACATCAGCGTGGTGGCGCCATTGGCCAGCGGGCCGTAGACGATATAGGAGTGGCCCGTCACCCAGCCGACATCGGCGGTGCACCAGAAGATGTCGCCGTCATGGTAGTCGAAGACAAGCTGGTGGGTCATCGCGGCATAAAGCAGGTAGCCGCCGGTGGTATGGACCACGCCCTTCGGCGTGCCGGTGGAGCCTGAGGTGTAGAGGATGAACAGCGGGTCCTCGGCGCCCATTTCCTCGACCGGGCAATCGGCCGGGACCTTCGCCGCCATTTCGTCGAGCCAGAAATCGCGGCCTTCCTTGAAGGTGACATCGCCGCCGGTGCGGCGCACGACCAGGCATTTGGTATCGCCTCCAAGACTGTCGAGCGCCTTGTCGGCATTGGCCTTCAGGGGCGTGTTGCGACCGCCGCGCGGCGCCTGGTCGGCGGTGACAACGAGCACCGCTTCGGCGTCCTTGACCCGGCTCGCCAGCGCATCGGCCGAGAAGCCGCCGAAGACGATGGAATGGATGGCGCCGATCCTTGTGCAGGCCAGCATCGCATAGGCGGCCTCGGGGATCATCGGCATGTAGAGGACGACGCGGTCGCCGCGCCTGACACCGAGGTCCTTCATCACGTTCGCCATCCGGCAGACTTCCTCGTGAAGCTGGCGGTAGGTGATGTGCAGCGCCTCGGCGTTCGGATCGTCAGGTTCCCAGATGATCGCGGTCTGGTCGCCGCGGGTGGCCAGGTGCCGGTCGATGCAATTGGCCGAGACGTTCAAAGTGCCGTCCTCGAACCATTTGATCGAGACATCCGGATAGGTGAATGTCGTGTTCTTCACCTTTGAATACGGCTTGATCCAGTCCAGCCGCTTGCCTTCCCGGCCCCAGAACGCTTCGGGGTCGGTCACCGATTCGGCATACATCGCGTCGTATTTCGCCCGGTCGATATGCGCCTTGGCGACAAATTCGGCTGAGGGCGGATAGATTTCGTCCGTCATTTTGCACTCATCCCTGTGTGTTATTGCCCACCGTCACCCCGAGCGCGCGGGATGCGGCAGATCTTGAATTGCGGCGCCGGTATACGGGACAAATCCCGCAACGATGCGGCGGTCAGATGGCGAGATATTCCTCGCGCAGCTGCTCGTTGTCCAGAACCTCCTGCGCGGTGCCGTCAAAGACGACCTGCCCCATGTCGAGGATCACCGCACGATCGGCCAGTTTCAGGGCCGCTACGGCGTTCTGTTCGACGATGATCGTGGTGATGCCGAAGCTCTTGATTTCGGCCAGGGTGCGTTCGATCTCCTGCACGATCACCGGGGCGAGGCCTTCATAGGGCTCGTCCAGCAACAGGAGCTTGACGTCGCGGGCCAGCGCCCGGCCGATGGCCAGCATCTGCTGTTCGCCGCCCGACAGGGTGACGCCTTCCTGCTTGCGACGCTCGCCGAGGCGCGGGAACAGCTCGTAGATGCGTTCCGGCGACCAGCCTTTCGGCGGGGCGATCTGCGCCAGTTGCAGGTTTTCCTCGACCGTCAGACCGGGAATGATCCGGCGATCCTCGGGCACGAGGGCCACCCCACTCTGGGCGGCCTGATAGGATTTCATGGAATGGAGCGGCTGGTGGTCCAGCCAGACCTCGCCATGGGTCAGCGCCGGGCTGCCCACCTGCGCGATGGTGCGCAAGGTCGAGGTCTTGCCAGCGCCGTTGCGGCCCAGAAGGGCGAGAATTTCACCTTCGTGAATGTTGAAGCTGACGCCCTGGACAATATAGCTTTCGCCGTAATAGGCGTGGATGTCCCAGACCGAGCAATAGGCCGGCTCCGTGCGGTCGATATGGCCCTTGAGGCCGGGCGCGTCATGTGCGGGATCGGGATTGGTGCTCATACTTCCGCCTCTCCGAGATAGGCTTCGCGGACCTTCGGGTTGCCCTTGATGTTCTCCGGCAGGTCCTCGGCGATCACCGTGCCCTGGGCCAGAACCGAGATCTTGTCGGCCAGCGAGAACACCACATGCATGTCATGCTCGATCACCACCTTGGTGATGCCGCGGGTCTCGCCGATATGCTTCAGAAGGTCGATGGTGCGGTTGGTGTCGGCGCGGCTCATCCCGGCCGTCGGCTCGTCAAGCAGCAGCAGTTTCGGGTCCTGCACCAGGCACATCGCCATTTCCAGCCGTCGCTTGTCGCCGCGCGACATCGACGAGGCAGTCATGTCCCTCTTGTCGGCGAGGCCGACATCCTCCAGCACGTGTTCGGCATGGTCGCGGATCTCCGCCTCATTGGCGACCCGTGCGAAAGCGTTCAGCTCGAAGGCGCCGTCGCGCTTGGCGAAGGCCGGGATCATGACGTTTTCCAGCACCGTCAGATCGGTGAAGATCTCCGGGGTCTGAAAGACGCGGGACACGCCGGTCTGGTTGATCTCATGGGGCTTGATACCCAGCAGGCTCTTGCCGTCGAACATCACCGAGCCGGTATCCGGCGTCAACCGTCCGACGAAACAGTTCAAGAGCGTCGATTTCCCGGCGCCGTTCGGGCCGATGATGGCGTGGACCTTGCCCTCCTCGACATCGAGATTGACATTGTTGAGCGCCTGCAACCCGCCGAAGCGCTTGTTGACGTTCTGGACTTCCAGAATTCCCATTGAACGCGTTCCTTATTCGGCAGGCGCGGTGGCGCCGTCGGTGGTTTCGGCCTTCCTACCGCGCCGCATGACCCAGCCGGTCACCCGCTGCGCCCCCTCGATCAGCCCGCCGGGCAGGAAGATCACCACCAGCATGAACAGTGCGCCAAGGGTCAGGTGCCAGCCGTCGCCGACGAAGAGCCCGGTGACCTTGACCAGCACATCGGCCACGCCCGCAGGCAGGAAGTCGAAGAAGGCATAAAGGGTCTGGTCGTTGAATTTCGAGAAGATGTTCTCGAAATACTTGATGAACCCGGCCCCGAGCACCGGCCCCAGCAGCGTCCCGGCCCCGCCGAGAATGGTCATCAGCACCACCTCGCCCGAGGCCGTCCACTGCATCCGCTCGGCCCCGGCCAGCGGGTCCATGCAGGCCAGGAGACCACCGGCGAGCCCGGCATACATGCCCGAGATCACAAAAGCCGCCAGCGTGTAGGGCTTGGTATTGACCCCGGTATAGTTCAGCCGGTTCTGGTTGGTCTTGATCGCGCGCAGCATCATGCCGAAAGGCGAGCGGAAGATCCTGAGCGAGATGTAGAAACAGGCGATCATGAACACCGCGGCGAAATAATAGCCGAAATTGAAGGTCCAGACCCTTCCCGCCACCTCGACCGTCCAGCTGTCGCGCATGGCGAGGCCGAAGAGGTGGGTGATGGTCCGCGAGCCCTCGCTCATCAGGTATTGCGGGTCCGAGGTGTAGACCTGCAGGCCCGTCTCGCCATTGGTGATCGGGGTCAGCACCGAATAGGCCAGCGCATAGCTCATCTGCGCGAAGGCCAGGGTCAGGATCGAGAAATAGATCCCCGAACGGCGCAGCGACACATAGCCGATCAGCACCGAGAAGATGCCCGACACGATCACGGCGAGGATCAGCGCCGGCAGAACGTTGTAGCTCAGCAGTTTGAACATCCAGACCGCCGCATAGGACCCGACACCGAGGAAAGCGGCATGGCCGAAGGACAGGTAACCGGTGAGCCCGAACAGGATGTTGAAGCCCAGCGCGAAGATGCCGTAGATCACGAAGCGCTGCATCAGGTCCGGATAGCCGGCGTTGAACATCGCCATCGGGCTGCCGGCCGCGAAGGGCTGCAGGAGGATCGGCGCGAAGACCACCAGGGCCACCACCGCGATCATCATGTTGCGGTCGGTTTTTTTCAGATTGGATGCACGCGTGGCCATTGCTCAGTCCTCCATCACACCCTTGCGTCCCAACAGGCCGCGAGGCCGGGTCAGCAGGATGATGACGGCTACAAGATAGATGATGATCTGGTTGATGCCGGGGATCGTCGTCGTCGCCCAGTTGGTCGAGGCGATGCTTTCCAGAATACCCAGCAGGAAGCCCGCAGCCACGGCCCCGGGCAGCGACCCCATGCCGCCGACCACGACCACAACGAAACAGACCACGAGGAAATCCATGCCCATATGGTAGTTGGGCGGCAGGATCGGGGTGTACATGACACCCGCCAGACCGGTCAGCATCGCCGCCAGCCCGAACATGAAGGTGAAGCGCCGGTCGATATTGATGCCGAGCAGCCCGACGGTCTCGCGGTCCTCCATTCCGGCGCGGATCACCATGCCGAAGGTGGTGTAGCGCAGGAACAGGAACACGGCACCGAGGATGACCGAGGCGAAGAAGAAATAGATCAGCCGCCAATAGGGATAGATGATGGCGTTCTCGGCAAAGCCCAGCCAGAGACCGATATCGATCGACCCGGCAAACCTGTCCGGGGCCGGCTGCTGGATCGGGTTGGCCCCGAAGAATTTCTTGATGATTTCCTGCATGACGATGGCGAGGCCAAAGGTCACCAGGATCTGATCGGCATGGGGACGGTGGTAGAAGAACCGGATCAGCCCGCGTTCCATGACGATGCCGATCAGCATGGTCACCGGGATGGCCAGAAGGATCGAGAAGGGCACCGAATAGTCGATCAGCGTATGGCCGAATTCGCCGAACCATTCAACCACGTAAGGTGTCTTGATCTCGAGCGGCTGGCCGAGGAAGTTGGTCTTTTCGGGATCCAGCGTCACATGGTAGGCGTTGAGGATCTTCTGCATCGTCACCGCGCAGAACCCCCCGATCATGAACAGCGCCCCATGGGCGAAGTTCACGACACCCAGAGTGCCGAAGATCAGCGTCAGGCCAAGCGCGATCAGCGCATAGGCGCTGCCCTTGTCCAGGCCGTTCAGCAATTGCAGCAGGATGGCGTCCATAGCTCGTTCTGTCCCTTGTTACCGCTCGTCCACGCATCCTGAAAAAGCGTGGCGACCAGCCGCTCCGAGCTCAGAAAGGAGCGGCTGGTCAGTTTTAGCCCCCAGGGCTTGCCGGGCTTAGACGCCCGGGTTGCACTGACCCAGTTCGCCGCCGGCGAACATCGGGTGATCCGGGGCGTATTCGACCTGCGCCCGCGGGGTGACCTCGACGATTTCGAGAAGGTCGAACTCCGATTCCGGGTTCTCCTTACCCTGCACGACGAGCACATCCTTGAAGCACTGGTGGTCGGCGGCGCGGTACTCGGTCGGACCGTTGCCCAGTCCGTCGAAGGTGAAGCCTTCCAGGGCCTCGCCGACGCCGCAGGGATTGAAGGTTCCGGCGCGTTCGCAGGCATCCGCATAAAGCAGCGTCTGGCAGTAGACCGTGTGCGCGGCCTGGCTCGGCGGGAAGCCGTATTCCTGACCGAAGCTCTGCACGAAGGTCTTGGAGCCCTCGTCCTGCAGCGACCAGTGCCAGTTGGTGGAACCGAGGATGCCCTTGACGTTCTCACCGGCACCTCGCGCCATCAGGCGCGAATAGAGCGGCACGACGATCTCGAAGTTCTTGCCGTTGACCTGCTTGTCGCGCAGACCGAAGGCCACGGCGTTGGTCAGCGAGTTCACCATGTTGCCGCCGTAATGGTTCAGGACCAGCACGTCCGCGCCCGAGTTCAGCACCGGGGCAATATAGGACGAGAAGTCGGTCGCGGTCAGCGGCGTCAGCACGTTGGCGACGGTTTCCCAGCCCTTGTCCTCGGTCGCCGCCGCGATCGATTCCTGCTGCGTCCAGCCCCAGGTATAGTCGGCGGTCAGGTGATAGGCCTTGCGGTCGGTGCCGTAACGGTTGGCCAGCACCGGCGCCAGTGCGGCACCCGACATGTAGCCGTTGAAGAAGTGACGGAAGCCGTTGGCCTTCTTGTCCTTCCCGGTGGTGTCGTTCGAGTGGGTCAGGCCCGCCATGAAGATCACGCCAGCCTCCTGGCAGAGACCCTGAACCGCGATGGCCACGCCCGAGGACGAACCACCGGTAATCATGATCGCGCCGTCTTTCTCGATCATCGACTTGGCCGAGGCGCGGGCGGCGTCGGATTTGGTCTGGGTGTCGCCGGTCACATACTCGACCTTCTTGCCCAGGATGCCGTTGCCCTGCAGGGCCTTCGACGAGAAGGTGTTCATCATGCCGCCGTCGCCTTCACCGTTCAGGTGCTTGACGGCCAGCTGGTAGGCGCGCAATTCATCCGCGCCCTCGTCGGCATAGGCGCCGGACTGGGGAACGTTGAAGCCGAGCGTGACGGTCCCGCCCGTCGGCTCGTTCACATAGGCGTGCGCCGCGCTAGTGAATATCGTTGGCATGGCGAGACCGGCGCCGACAGCGGCACCTGATTTCAGAAGTCCACGCCGGTTCATCTTGAAGCCAGACATTCGAATCCTCCTAGAAACGTACTTATCTGCCGCTCGGCCAGAGCGACCGGAACGACGGGGCTTTCCCACCCGGCCCATTTATTGCCCGATTCTGTTAAGCGAACAATAACCGATTGCTTTTGCAGATTAAATTTGTAACAATCTTTCCATCTTGCAGTGCAAAATAGTAAAATTTTTTACATTGCGCTGCAGCAACATGTTGATTAACGAGGGAATTCCGATGGCTGGGGCACTTGCCGGGACACGGATACGCGAGGTCCGCCGCCGGGCCGGACTGTCGCAGACAGCGCTTGCACGGGCCGCGGGAATCTCTCCGAGCTACCTCAATCTGATCGAGCACAACCGCCGCGCCGCCGCCGGCAAGGTGCTGATCGCCATCGCCGAGGCCCTGGGCACCAGACCCGCCGATCTCAGCGATAGCGGCGAGGCCGGGCTCTTGTCCGAGCTGCGCGAGGCAGTCGCCCCCAATACCCCCTCCGAACCCCCCGAGGCCTTCATCGGCCGGTTCCCCTACTGGGCCCGCCAACTCGCCCGGCTGTTCCGCCAGACCCGCGACCAGGGTCAGGCCATCGCCGCGCTGTCGGACCGGCTGACCCACGATCCTTACCTGTCGGAAAACATTCACGGGATGCTGTCCAACATCACCGCCATCCGCTCCACCGCCTCGATCCTGTCGGCGGCCGAGGACATGCCCGAAGACCAGCGGCACGGGTTCCACGAAACCATCCACGCCGAAAGCGTCCGCCTCTCTGCCGTCGCCGAGGGGCTGGCCACCTATCTCGGCAGCGCCACCGGCAGCGCCCATCATCCGGTGACACCGGAAGAGGCCTTCGACCAGTTCCTTTTCCGTCACGACTACCGGTTCGACGCGCTCGACCGCATGACCGAGATCGGCGCAGCCACCGCCTCGACCGTGGTCGAGATCGCCGAACACACCAAACGCCTCGTCGCCGACCCCGACCTGCCCGAGGGCGCGGCCCGCCAGATGGCGCATTCCTGGCTGACGACCTATGCAAGCGATGCCATGGACCTGCCGCTGACCCGATTCTACGGCGAGGCGCGGGAGCGGAATTTCGACCCCGTCGCCCTGAGCCAGTCCACCGGCAAGCCGATTCCCACGATCATGCGCCGTCTCGCGGTCCTGAAACGCCCCGGACTGGAGATGCCGCAATTCGGCCTGATCGCGGCGACCGCCTCGGGCCACCCGCTGTTCCGCCGCCCGCTGCCGGATTTCCCCATGCCGCGCCACGGCAACGCCTGTACTCTCTGGCCGCTCTTCGCCGCCCTGTCGCAGCCCGAGCGCCCGCTTCTCGCACAGCTCGTCCAGGATACCGGCCAGCGTTTCGTCACCGTTTCCGTTGCCCGGCCCCATGGCACCACCGGGCTGAACGCCCTGCCCGACCTGCGCAGCTCGATGCTGGTCGTCGCCGAAACCGAAAGCCCCTTCGCCGCCCCGCCGATGCGGGTCGAGACCGGCACCAGCTGCCGCCTCTGCACCCGCACCACCTGCCCTTCGCGGTCAGAAAGCCCCATTCTGGGAACTGTCATGCAAGGACGAGGATAACCGAAATTGAAAACAAGTGTACGCGTGGACGAGAAGGGAAGGGAGCGTGCCGTTCGTCGTGCAGGGATGCCCGAAAACCTTCTGATACCCATTGCTGCAGTCGATCGAGAAGCAATAGTGGCACATGTCGGTCGCCAAGTGCAGGAACTCGCAGGAACCAGGTCGGGCAATGCGCTGTTGGTCCGAGCCGAGTGCGGACCCCAACCGTCTGATCTCAAAGTCTGGAAACATGCAAATTCTTACGTATTGAACGCTGTTAGGCAGTTGTGGGTCAGGCCAAAATATCGTGGTTATCGAAGGGCCTACAGGCTTGCTTTTCCAGAAGCGGAAATTGCAGGGCTTGTGATCCATCATATCATGAACCGCCGCTACGCGGAGATGCACGGGTTCGAGTATGTTCGCGTCCAGCCAATCTCGAGGTCAAATAACTCAAGCGCCGGCTTTTCGGAGAATTGGGGCGTTGAACTGACAATGGATGGGACGTTGAGATCGCGCAAAGGATTGGCAAGGATTGGCTACGCCGATCTCGCCGATCTTGTACCGATGCTGGACATGCCCGCGGGCGGGCGCGTGATGGAGAATGTCAGACTCGCGGCTGAGCTTCTTAAGCCAAATCATGATGGTCAAAGCAGTTAACAAATACCGGCTTTCTGACTTGCTGGTATTGTGATCCTGCACCCGCTGCCATCCCACAACCGTTAATCAATAAGTGACATTCCCGTGCAAGAAGGTACATTCAGCCGAAAAACGGCAGAAATGCCGGTGTGCTGGGAGTGAAACTCGTGAACCGACGCGTGCTTATCGTCGAGGACGAACCGAACATCGCCAATGCCATCCGCTATCTGCTGGACCGCGAAGGCTTCGATGTCGAGGTCGAAAGCGACGGTGCCAAGGCGGTGGCGCGGAGTGCGGCGGCGGATATCGTCATTCTTGACGTGATGCTGCCGAACCGCTCGGGCTTCGACGTTCTGAAGGACCTGCGCGCCGGCTCTGCCAATGCGGGGGTTCCGGTGCTGATGCTGACCGCGCGCGGTCAGGCACGCGACCGGCAGACGGCCGAAGAGCTCGGGGTGACGCGGTTCATGACCAAACCATTCTCGAACACCGACCTCGTCGATGCCGTCAAAGACCTCGTGAGCGAATGAGCGATACGGAAACCGAACCGAATACCGAACCAGACCTCGCCGAACGCGCGCTCCGCCGTCAGAAGCGCGAGGACGCCGCCCTGGTGCTGCCCTTCTTCGGGGTGCTCCTGTTCGTCTCGCCGATCCTGAACGCGGTTCTGGGGCTCGAACGCCTCTTCGGCATCCCGGCGCCGGTGTTCTACATCTTCGCCGTCTGGGCTTTCATGATCGCCCTGTCCGCCCGTCTCGCCCGCCTGCTCCGGGACGACTGAGATGCTTTCGTGGAATGTCCTGGTTACGGCGTGCCTCGCCTATGGAGCCTTTCTCTTCGCCGTCGCCTTCTGGGCCGAGCGCCGGGCCGAGGCCGGAAAACTGGGCTGGCTGCAATCGCCCTTTGTCTACACCTTGTCGCTGTCGGTCTATTGCACCGGCTGGACCTTCTATGGCGCGGTGGGATCGGCGGCGCGCAACGGGCTTGAATTCGTGACCATCTATCTCGGGCCCTCGCTGGTGTTCTTCGGCTGGTGGTGGCTGCTCAGGAAACTCGTCCGCATCGGCCACATGCAGCGGATCACCTCCATCGCCGACATGATCTCGTCGCGCTACGGCAAGAGCCCGACCCTGGGTGTCGTCGTCACCCTTCTGGCCGTCATCGGCACCACGCCCTATATCGCCCTGCAGTTGCAATCCCTGTCGCTGAGCTTCTCGGCCTTCTCGCCGGTCATCACCGGTGCCACCCCGACACCCGAGGTCACCGCCTTCTGGATGGCCATCGGCCTGGCGCTGTTCACCATCCTCTTCGGCACCCGCAATGTCGATGCCAACGAACGCCATACCGGCGTCGTCACCGCCATCGCGCTCGAGGCCATCGTCAAGCTGGCCGCCCTCCTGTCGGTGGGCATCTTCGTGGTCTGGGGCATCTCTGCGGGCCCCGGAGAGGCGCTGAGCAACCTGCCGCCGCTGCCGGAAGACATCTTCACCCCGCGCTGGGTGACCCTGACCTTCCTCGCAGCCACGGCCATCATCTGCCTGCCTCGCATGTTCCAGGTCACCGTGGTCGAGAATTCCGACGAGCGTCACCTCGCCACCGCCTCCTGGGCCTTCCCTCTGTACCTGTTCCTGATCTCGCTCTTCGTGCTGCCCATCGCCATCGCCGGTCAGAACCTGCTGCCCGAAGGCTCCAACCCCGACCTGTTCGTGCTGACCGTGCCGCTGTCGCAAGGCGCCGACCTCTTGTCGCTCTTTGCCTTTCTCGGCGGCTTCTCGGCGGCGACCTCGATGGTGATCGTCGCGGCCATCGCGCTGTCCACGATGATCTCGAACCATATCGTCGTCCCCTCCTGGCTCTGGCTCAACACCCGCCGCACGGTAACCAGCGGAGACGTCCGCCAGGTCATCCTCGGCAGCCGCCGCATCTCGATGGGGCTGATCCTGGGGCTGGGCTATTTCTACTTCCGCCTCACCGGCGGCTCGGCGGCGCTGGCATCCATCGGCCTCATTGCCTTCGCTGGCGTGGCGCAGATCCTGCCGAGCCTCATCGGCGGTCTCTACTGGCGCGGGGCGACACGAACGGGCGCGCTGGCCGCAATCGCGGTGGGCTCGTTCCTCTGGGCCTACACGCTGTTCCTGCCCAGTTTCGAGGGCAGTTTCCTGATCACCCCGGCCACGCTGGCCAACGGCCCCTTCGGCATCGAGATGCTGCGTCCGCAGGCGCTGTTCGGCTCGGACGATCCCGATCCGCTGGTGCACTCGGTATTCTGGTCGATGACCCTCAACGTCATCGCCTTCGTCTCGGTCTCGCTGATGACCAAGCCGCAGCTGATGGAACGTATCCAGTCGGCGCAATTCGTCGACGCTTTCCGCCTGCGCGGCGGACGGACGGTGATCCAGCGCTCCGCCACTTCCGAAGACCTCTTCACCCTCGCCCAGCGCATCCTCGGCACCGAGACGGCGCATCGCCTGTTTGCCTCCGAGGCCCGCGCCCAGGGCAAGCCCACCGGCCTGCCCGATCCGTCCGAAGAGCTGATCTCGCGGGTGGAACGGGAACTGACCGGATCGGTCGGGGCCGCCTCGGCCCATGCGATGGTCAGCCAGATCACCGGTACCGGACTGATCTCGGTCGAGGAACTGCTCAGGATGGCCGACGAGACGGCGCAGATCGTGGAATATTCCCATGAACTGGAGGTCCGCTCCACCGAACTGGCCGAAACCGCAGAACAGCTGAGAACCGCCAACGCCCAGCTGACGGCGCTGTCCGAGCAGAAGGACGCCTTCCTCAGCCAGGTCAGCCACGAGCTGCGCACACCGATGACCTCGATCCGGTCCTTTGCCGAGATCCTGCGCGACGACCGCAAGACCGGGGTCGATCCGGCACAATCGGCGCGGTTCGTGACCATCATCCACGAGGAAAGCCAGCGCCTGACGCGGCTTCTGGACGAAATCCTCGACCTGACCTTCCTCGAAAGCGGCCGCGCGAAGCTGAACATCGCCCCGCACCGGCTTGGTGATATCGTCGATGCGGCAGTGTCGGGCACCGAAGGTCTGCGGACGGCGGAAGGCGTGCAACTGAGCGTCGCCGGGCCAAGTCTCGACATCCGGCTCCGCACCGATTTCGACCGGCTGGCACAGGTGCTGATCAACCTGATCTCGAACGCTGTCAAATACGGGCGGGCCAAGGACCCGAAAATCGGTATCGCCGCGCGGCTGACCGACACCCATGTGCTTTTGGACATCTCCGATAACGGCCCCGGCATCGCACAGGAGAACCGCGCCCGGGTCTTCGAGAAATTCGCCCGCCTCGACGAGGCCACCCTGGCCGGATCCGCCGGTCTCGGCCTGCCGATCAGCCTCGAGATCATGCACAAGCTCGGCGGCGACCTGACGCTGGAAGACAGCAATCCCGGCGCCGTGTTCCGGGTGCATCTTCCGCTCTGAACCGAAACTTCCGCCACCCGGCCCTGCGCCCTTGCATTCATGGTCAATCTTGCTCGCGGGGGCGAGTTCCTGTAGGTCCGGCGCGATATCCGACGGAAGGCTCGCCGATGTCCACCCTGCGCATGATCTATCTCGCCCTGGCGATCCTCGGAACACTCGTTCCCTTCTGGCATTTCTTCGCCTGGTTTCGCGAATTCGGCTGGTCCCTGTCCGGTCTCATGAGTGCCTGGCACGTCAACGCCGCCACAACCGGCCTAGTATGGGACCTCACCATCGCCGCCGTCACCCTGACCCTCTTCATCCTCGTCGAAGCCGTCTACCGCCGCGACCGGCTCTGCCTTGTCGCCATCCCGGCCACCTTCCTGATCGGCGTCTCCTGCGGCCTGCCGCTTTACCTGTTCCTGCGCTCCCGAAAGCTGCCTTGATGGACCATTTCCTCTATCGCGACGGCCTCCTCCATGCCGAGGACGTCCCCATCCCCGACATCGCCGCCGCCGTCGGCACGCCCTTCTATGTCTATTCCACCGCCACCCTGACCCGCCATTACCGGGTGTTTCAGGAGGCGCTTTCAGGCATGGATCACCTGATCTGCTACGCCATGAAAGCCAACTCCAACCTCGCCGTGGTCAAGACCATGGCCGATCTCGGCGCGGGGATGGACGTCGTCTCCGTCGGCGAATACCGCCGGGCTGAGGCGGCAGGTGTTCCTGGCGAGAAAATCGTCTTCTCCGGCGTCGGCAAGACCGCCGAGGAAATGGCCTACGCCCTCACCCACGGCATCCGCCAGTTCAATGTCGAAAGCGAACCGGAACTCAAAGCGCTGTCCGCAGTCGCCACCACCTTGGGCAAGGCCGCCCCCATCACCATTCGCGTCAACCCGGATGTCGACGCGAAAACCCACGCCAAGATCGCCACCGGCAAGTCCGAGAACAAGTTCGGCATCCCCATCGCCCGCGCCCGCGACGTCTACCGCATGGCCGCTGGCCTTCCGGGCATCGAGGTGATCGGCATCGACGTCCATATCGGCAGCCAGCTGACCGACCTCGCCCCCTACGAGGCGGCTTTCCGCAAGGTCGCCGACCTCACCGAAGCATTGCGTGCCGATGGCCACCAGATCACCCGCCTCGACCTCGGCGGGGGCTTGGGCATTCCCTATACCCGCTCCAACGAGGCGCCGCCGCTGCCGCTCGACTACGGCGACGTCATCCGCCGCACCGTCGGCCATCTCGGCTGCGAGATCGAGATCGAGCCGGGCCGCCTGATCGCGGGCAATGCCGGGCTGATGGTCACCAAAATCATCTACGTCAAGGAAGGCGAGGGGCGGAATTTCCTCATTCTCGACAGTGCGATGAACGACCTCATCCGCCCGGCCATGTACGACGCCTGGCACGATATCGACCCGGTCACCGAACCGGTGCCTGGCGCAGATCACCAACCCTACGATCTCGTCGGCCCGGTCTGCGAGACCGGCGATACCTTCACCAAGCAGCGCCCCATGCCGCCGGTGGCGGCTGGCGACCTCATCGCCTTCCGCTCGGCGGGTGCTTACGGCGCGGTAATGTCTTCGGAGTATAATTCGCGCCCACTGATTCCCGAAGTCCTCGTCCACGAGGATCAATTTGCCGTGGTAAGACCACGTCCGACCTATGAAGAGATGCTCGGACGCGATAGACTGCCGGAATGGATGGAATGACATCTGCGCGACACCAGCCGGGGCAATCGGCATGGTGACCCTCCCGAGATCGGCCGAAAAGCGGATCGAGGTGGCGGAAGCGTCGCTGAAAGCCGCCATCGTCCGCACCCGGAACGGCATGATCGCCGAACAGGTGGCGCGGTGCTTCTGGCCGCTCTGGACGCTGGTCCTGTTCACCGGTTCGGCCGTCGCCTTCGGCCTGCCCCAGGTTCTGGGCCAGTATCTGCTGCCGGTCTCCGGTGCCATCCTCGTCTTTGCCGGGGCCTTCGCCTGGCGCGGTTATTCCGCTTTCCGCCTTCCCGGGCTCGCCGAGGCCGAGGCCCGCATTGACCTCTCCCTCAAGGGCAGGCCGATCGCGGCGATGAAGGACGAAATCGCCGTGGGGCGGAACGATCCGCAATCGCAAAGCGTCTGGGTCAGCCATCTGGAGCGCATGGCCGAGGCCGCCGCCGGAGCCAGGGCCGCCCGGCCCGATCTGCGCGTCGCCGCAAGCGACCCCGCCGGGCTGCGCCTCGTCGCGCTGACTGTCGCCATCGCCGCGGCGCTCTTTGCCCGCAATCTCAACCCCGCCGCCTTCACCGAGGCGCTCGAGGCCGACGCCGCCCCGCTCGAATTCGCCGCCGGTCCCAGTTTCGAGGCCTGGGCCAATCCGCCGGACTATACCGGCAAGCCGACGCTCTATCTCTCGGAAATCCGCCCGTCCACCGCGCTGGCCCTGCCCACCGGCACCAGGATCACCATCCGCGCCTATGGCGAGGGTGAGGATTTCAGCCTGGAGGAAACCGTTTCGGGAACCGGATCGGTGCTCAGCGAAGCGGCCATCGGGATCCAGAATGCCAAGATTACCGCCACCCAGGAAGGCTCCGTCACCATCCGAGAGGGCAGTGAGGCGCTGGGCAGCTGGCGGTTCTCCATTATCCCCGACACCCCGCCGGAGATCGAGCTGGCCGAGCCGGTAGGCCGCGCCGTCACCGGGGCGATGGAACTCACCTACACAGCCCGCGACGATTATGGCATCACTGGCGGCTGGGCCCGGATCACCCTCGATCTCGATGGGCTGGACCGGAATTTCGGCTTTGTCACCGACCCGGTGGACCGCACCGATATCGAGGTCGATCTGCCCCTGCCCTTCTCCGGAGGCACCGAGGAGATCACCGAGACCCTGGTCGAGGATTTCTCCAAACATCCCTGGTCGGGCCTGCCCGTCCGCATCACCCTCGGGGTCACCGACGCCGCCGAACAGACCGGCACCATCGCGGGCCTGCCGGCGATCCTCCCCGGCCGCCGTTTCTTCGACCCCGTGGCCGGCGCGCTGGTCGAGCTTCGCCGCGACCTTCTCTGGTCGCCGGAAAACGGCGAGCGGGTCAACCAGCTGTTGCGTGCCATTACCCATGCGCCCGAAATCCTCTTCGACGGCGAGGACGGGGCCTATCTGATGATCCGCATCGTCATCAGGCGGATGGGCTACATGATGGAGGACGGGCTCGACGCCGCCGAGGTCGAGGATATCGCCGAGGTCCTCTGGCAGGCCGCGTTGTTGCTGGAGGAAGGCTCGCTGACCGACGCCGCCGAACGGCTGCGCCAGGCACAGGAGCGCCTGTCCGAAGCACTGCAGAACGGAGCGACGGAAGAGGAACTCGACGAGCTGATGGCCGAGCTTCGCGAGGCGATGAACGACTATATGCAGCAACTCGCCCAGCAGCAGATGGAAAACGGCGAGATGGAGATGGCCGAGAACCAGGATGGCCAGGTCATCACCCAGGACATGCTGCAACAGATGATGGACCGCATCGAAGAGCTCTTCGCCGAGGGCCGCGAGGCCGAGGCGCAGGAACTGCTGAACCAGCTCATGGAGATGATGGAAAACATGCGCATGATGGCGCAGCAGGGCGGGCAGCAGGGCCAGGAAGGCCAGCAGATGATGCAGGAACTGCAGGACACGCTGCGCCAGCAACAAGACCTCGCCGATGACAGTTTCCGCGAGCTGCAGGACCAGTTCCAGCAGAACCGCGACGGCCAACAGGGCCAGCAGGGCCAACAGCAGCAGGGTCAACAGGGGCAACAGGGGCAACAGCCCGGCCAGCAGCCCGGCCAACAGGGACAGGGTCAACCGGGCCAGCAGGGCCAGCAGGGTCAGGGCGACCGGCAGGGCCAGGGCACGCAACCCGGCGGTAACACGCCCGGTGCGCTGGCGCTGCGGCAGGAGGCGCTCCGGGACCTGCTGAATTCCCTGCGCGGCCAGCTTCCCGGGCCCACCACCGACGAGGGCCAGGCTGCCCGCGAGGCCCTGCGCGATGCCGAGCGCAACATGGGCGAAGCCCGCGACTCGCTCGATAGCGGCGACATGGCCGGGGCGCTGGATCGACAGGCCGACGCGATGGAGAATCTCCGCGACGGCATGCAGGGTCTGGGCGAGGAACTGCAGCAGCAGGCCCAACAGCAGGGCCAGGGCCAGAGCGGCAACCAGGTCGGCCAGAACGGGGCCCGCGACAACCGCGACCCGCTTGGCCGCCCCACCGGCGACCGCGGTACCATCCAGACCGACGAGAACCTCCTGAACGGTCTCGACCCCTTCGCGCGCTCCCGCGAGCTGTTCGACGAAATCCGCCGCCGCTCTTCCGAACAGGACCGCCCGGAGGAAGAACTGGACTACCTCAAACGGCTGCTCGACCGGTTCTGAAACAGGGCCGTGAACCCAACGAGCCGGTTTTCACAAGCCCCTTGTAACACAATCTGCCCATCGACATACTCAACCCATAGTTTCGGCTTTGGTTATGAGCATTCGCGATGTCCGATCCCGCCATTGAACGGATCAAGACCCTCACCCAGACCGCCCGCGCCACCTGGTTCGGCTATCTCGGCGCCCTGGCCTTCGCCGGGGTCACACTCTTGGGCATCGAGGACAAGGACTTCTTCTCCTATGACGCCTCCACCCAACTGCCCCTCATCGGCGTCTCCGTCCCCGTCACGTCCTTCTTCGGCGCCGGCGCCTTCCTGATCGCCCTCATCTACGGCTACCTCCACGTCTTCCTCGAAAAACTCTGGACCGAACTCGGCGAGGCCAAACCGCGCATCGAGGGCAAACCCCTTGCATCCATGATCCACCCCTGGCTCGTCTCCGACAGCGCCCTCCTGGTCCGCGCCCTCCTGCGCACCGAGACCCAGCAACGCAGCATCGACCGCACCGCCCTGTCCTTCCTCGGCGGTGCCGCCTCCTTCCTGCTGTGCTGGGCGGGCGGCCCCTTTGTGGTAGGCTGGTTCTGGGTCCGCTCGGCGGTGGCCCATGATTTCTGGATGACCGCCTGGATCGGCCTTCTGTTCACCGCCACCCTCTGGTCCTGCCTCACCAGCCTCTGGTCGCTCTACGCACGGATGGGCCGGACCGAGCCCAAACCGCTGAAACCTGGCCTGCACGCGCTGATCCTCTGCCTGCTCGCTGCCTTCTTGCTTCCGACCTCGGCCCTAAGAACCATATACGACATCTGGCAACCGCCACCGCCCGTTGCCGAACGCTATCAGGAAACCTTGGACCAGACCGAGACGCGGCTGGCCGTTGAGGCTGCGCGCGACCGCCTGAGAGCACGGTCAGACAACCCAACCGTCCGCACCCGTATCGAAGACTGGTTCCGGCCCGTCCCCGCACAAATGGCCGAGGTCAACCTCACTGAACTTCCCGCCGACTGGAGCACCCATGCCACCGCGCGCCGACATTTCCTGACCGACTGGTGCAGACGGTTCGACACCCCGGATTGCACCGCCAAATATTTTGATATCGATGGTGCCATGGAATCCGACGCGTTCCGCACGGAATGGGCGGAGGCAAGGGAAACCTATCTGGGGGTTCTGGCCAAACCGATCCTTCGCGAGCGAAACCTGAGCCGTTCCGATCTCTTTCAGGCCCATCTTCCCGGCATGGACCTGCGAGAGGCGAACCTTAATTTTGCATACCTTAGAAAAGCGCAATTGGAGGGAGTAGACATCAGTTGGTCACACATGAGAGATGTGGATCTAGGTTGGACAAGTTTGGAGACAACCAATCTATCACACGCGAGTCTGCAAGGAGCGTACTTTGTGGGTGCGCAACTTTTAGGTACTAATCTTGTTCAAGCAAAGCTTGACGACGCAGACCTCAGTTCTGCGCGAATTGCCCATTCGAATCTTAGCCAAACCACCATAACAGGAGCTAATTTTTTTAGAGCAATTTTGAAGAGCGTTGATTTTAAAGGATCTAATGTGGAAAACTCAATGTTTTTTCACGCTGATTTGGATTCGGTGGACTTTAGCGAGGCAAGGATGGGCGGTGCAGATTTTTCTGGCAGCAATATTAAGAAGGCAAATTTCAATGGGGCAACTCTTGAGAATGTGAATTTCTACAACGCGCAACTCGATAATGTAGATTTTTCTGACTCGAAAATTCGCGGAGTAATTTTCAATAGTGCACGTATTTCAAGTGTTGATTTCAGCTATTCTATTATAGAAGGAGGAGATTCAAATCCAATAGTAATATCCGGTAATTCTAATGCTATTGTTACAAACGGAACTGCATTCAGAGAAACCATCATGCACTTTTGGTCGCTTGATAGCGGAAGCACTTTTCACAATAGTTTTGGAGATAGAACGGTAAATCTTCCGATGGGCCTGAAGCCACCTTGCCAGTGGTCGAGAGAAAACCTATCAGACGAAGCATTCTTCGGCCGTTGGCGCGGCTGGATAGAAGCGTCACCGCAGTATGTTCGATGGAAAAAGATTGCTCCAAAAGGCTACGAAGATGTCACCCCGATCCCACCGCCGGACGGCTGCGCTTGGAGCACGGATTCGGGCCCGGACGCCGAAATTAACCCATCGGAAACTACTTTACCTAATGAAAACAGATAGTTGACCATTTTTGCACGCGTGCAAAGCCTCCATCTCACCGCCCATTCAGCATCGCAATCCGGATCAGCCCCCGCTCCAGTACCGACCCCTTCGCCCGGTCCCGCGAGTTGTTCGACAAAATCCGCCGCTGATCGTCCGAACAGAACCGACCGTCACGACCCGGGAGCCCGGTCGCTGACCAGGCGCAGGCCCAGATGCGCCGGCGGTGCGCCGACGGCGCAACCGCCACGGGCGGGGTCGCGGGTGTAGAGCGCGATGACCGACAGATGCAACCCGCCCGCCATGAAGGCCGGGCAGCGGGTATCGGGAATGGCGGGATCGTAGCAGTCGGAGGTCCATTCCCAGACCGGGCCGTCGAGATCGGCGATCCCCTCCTCGGTAACCGAAAAACTGCCCGTGGGCCGGAGCGCGCGCGGATACTCGGCTTCGGTCAGGTAGGCGGACGCCCAGGAAAGCTCGGGATCGGTAAAGATCGGGTTGGGCTTGTCCGGCAGGACCGGCGCGGCCATCGCCAGCCACTCGGCGCTGCGCGGCAGTCGCAGCGGATGCCGGGCGCGTTTCGAAATCCAACCGGCATAGGCGCTGGCATCCTGCCAGTTCACCCCGGTCGCCGGGGTCCTTTCCGGATCGAAACCGGGCCGCGCGACCAGCCGGATCGCGCAGGCCCCCGCATCAACGCAGCGGTTCCACTCGGCGATGGTCACCTCATGGCGGGCCACATAGAGCACGTCATCCGGTCCGTCCCAGACCACGAGATCGGGCAGATAGGCCGCTTCGGGGCCGCGCGGTATCAGCCACGCGGCCCCGATGGCCAGCAGGAGAAAAAGACCGATGGCCGGAACCAGGACCTTTGCGACACCAGAGAGGGCAAGGCGGTGGTTCACCGGTTCCGGCCTCCGTCAGATCGTGATCGGCGAGGGTTTTACAACCTGGGCCATCAGGTCGTTGTCCCAGTCGCCCTCGACCACGAAATGCGCCGTGCCACCCAGAAGCGCCGCCTCGATCAGATTATGGGTCACATAGGCGTAGATCCCGGGCTGACGGAAGGTGTACATCGCCGCCCCGGCGGCGCCGCCGCGAATGAACCAGGTCTCGAAACCGGTCATCGGGATATCTGTGAAACTGCCACCCTCCCAGAGATAGTCGGCATGGCCCCCGATCAGATGCGGACGCGTGTCGCGGTTGGCCTGGGCGTGGATCATCAGCACCGTCTCGCCGACATTGGCCTTGAGCGCACCCTCGCCGGTCAGCGCGCCGACCGCGCCGTTGAACACGACATGGGTCGGGATGAGTTCGCGCATGGCAACCAGGCTGTCGGCATAGTCGCCACCGGCGAATTCATAGGTCCGGTAATTGCCGTTCGCATCCATCGGCAGGTAGAAATCCTGCTCGCCGATATAGACAACCTTGTCATAGGTCAGCGGATTGCCCTGAGGGTCCTTCAACCCGTCGCGCGGCAGGACCATGACCGCCCCGTTCATGCCATGGCAGACATGGTAGGGGATCATCTCGCCGCCGGGGGCGCAGTGATAGACGAATGTGCCGGGCTTCGTGGCCTTCCAGCGCAGCACCACCTGCTCGCCGGGATAGACATGGGTCAGCCCGCCGCCGCCGAGCGCACCCGTCGAGGCGTGAAAGTCGATATTGTGCTCCATCACGCTGGTCGCGGGATTGACCAGCGTGACCTCGACATAATCGCCCTCATGGCAGACGATCAGCGGACCCGGGACCGAACCGCCATAGGTCAGCGCCCAGATCTCGGCACCGGTGTCTTCATCGACGACAAGGCGTTTTTCCTGAATCTCGAGACGCACCTCGACGATCTTCGGCCCGCCGGTGGCAACCTGTTCATGCTCAGGCGCGAAGGGCGGGGCGACGAGGTCCTGTTTGACGCGCGGCAGATGGCTGAGATCGACCTCGGCCGCGTTCTCGATAGTGCCTTCGGCAACCAGCAGCGGTGCGGCACGCCGGCCGACCGTGGCTTGGGCGTTCCGGTAGCGGGCCGCCGCCGGGGTAGCGGCGGTCGACACGGCGGCGGCCGCACCGGCAAGACCGGCATATTTCAAAAGATCACGGCGACTGGGAAGCGGGGTGATCGGAGGGGTCTTCATGGCATATTCCCTTCTGGTTTGCGGGAAGCGGCGGCAGGGAACCTTCGATGATGCGCGGCCCTTGCCACTGCGGAAATTTGGTGTCAGTCCGAGGCGTGCTCCAGGGCGGCCTCGAACCGTTGCTTGGCGCGGGGCGGAATGCGCCCGGCAAGGAAATCCTCGGGGATATCGGCGTCACCGACCTTGACCACCATCACCATGCCCATGGCAAAATGCGGTTTGCACTTGATGCCGTAGAAGCCCTCGGTGTCGAAGGTGATCTCGACTTCCTCGTTGATCTTGCCCGTGAAGGACGCCGCCCCTTCAGGTGCCATACCGTCAATACTCTCGGCATTATGGCTCTTGTCGGTGGCGACGAATTGCAGCGTGTCGCCGGGCGCGATGTGCACAAACGCCGGTTCGAATACCATGGGTTCGCCATCGGCGCCCTTGTTCAGCATCTGGACTTCGACGGTCTCGGCCGGAGCGGGTGCAGCCAATGCGAGAACCGTTGCTGCGATTGCAAGGGATTTGAAAAGCATGGTCAGGGTCCTTTGAACTGATGGGGATACCTAACCGGGCCGAACGCCGTACTCTTTGATCGAGATCAATTAGTTGATAAGTTTACTTTGGTATTGCCGCTGCAACGCGAACTTCGGTCAGATACCCGCATGCCAGGCGTCAGCGCGGCACCGATCCGGGGAAGCGAAGGCCGAGACACCGATTGCGGTGGTGGACAAAAATATTCCATTAAATCAGCATGTTATAAAAGACAAGGCACCCCAATCGGTGCCGCATCCTTAATCCACAATCCCGCACATCAAACGGTCAGCTGCCCAGCGCCAGGGTCTTTTCATATTCGCGGAACTTGAACCCGAACTGGTTCTCTGCCGCCTCGCGCTTCTGCCAGGTCAGCCCGTGGAGGAAATACAGCATCTCGGTCGAGACCCCGTATTCCACGCTCTTCCAGACCTTGCGCTCGAAGCGCTGGTCGAAGGTCTTCCTGTGCTCGGCCGTCATCTTGCGCTCGTCCAGCTCAAGATAGGCGAAGATGCGCGTCATCACTTCCCGTGGCTCTTCGAGGATCTCCTCGTAGTTCAGTACCAGGATATCCTCGTAATACCGCGACCAGCGGGCGTGGTTGGCGTAATAGGAACTGTGCTCGGCGACCTTTGAATTCTCAATCATCTTCAGCGTGTCGTCGTCGAAGGGAATGACGTAATCCTCCGCCACCTTGTCCCCCAGCGCCCGCGAAGTCTGCATCCTGAGCGCCGAGACCGCCCGGCTGAGCGGGTCGCGCAGCACATAGATCACCTTTGCCGTCGGGTTCAGCCGCTTGCATTCGTGGATATCCTCGGACTGCAGGAAGGCATATTCCGGGGTGAAATCCATCGATTTCTTTGACGGATCGGGCGGGGTCAGCAACTCGCGATACCAGTCGACGCCGCGCTTGCGGTTCCAATCCCAGAAATGTGCCTCCTTGTTGGTCGAGGTGACGGGTTTGGAATTCGGGAACACATACATGTCCGGATGCACGTTGATGACGTGATGCAACCAGGAGGTCGATGTCTTCTGGGCACCGATACAGATCACATCCGCAATATTCTCTCGTTCCATGAAATCCTCTTCGAAACCCCTGAGCGCTTACCAAATCATGCCTGAATTTTCGCCGACAATTCCGTCATCCGGCCAGTCAGCCCGAAGTCCTTTTCATAGATGCCCAGCGCCGACTTCAGCCGGTCCTGATCCTCTAGCCTTTCGTAAAGAAAGACAAGTCTTGCAAGTTTTTTCGCGTTGGGTGCAACGGTTCGCGAAAGCTCAAGCGCGCGGGCCGCCAGATCGGGCCGGTCCATCCGTTCGGCCAGATCACCCATCATGCGACAGACATATCCGGCATTGCCCTTGAACAGTCCTTTTGCCGACCCACCCTTGTCCGCTTCTGCCAGCTTTTCCTCAAGCAAAGGTAAAGCCCCGGCAATCTGTTCCAAGGCCAGTTCCGGCCGGTCGAGGTCGAGCAGCAGTTCATAGACCCATCGCAGCGGGCGCAGATCGAAAGGCGCGGCCAACGGACGCGACAGCACCGGCAGCAACTCGGCCTCGCGCTGCAGCGAGAATTTCATGAAATCGGCATAGACGCAGAGCGCCAGCGTCATCTCGGCCCCCTCATTCGGACCGAGCGACCTCAGCACCCGCAAGGGATCGATGGGTCCGCGTTTCTCCAGCGCCTCAAGCTGGGCGAGGGCGGTGCGGACGCGTTCGGGATTGTCGGCGCGGTAGCCGTCGAAATCGACATAGCCGGACCCGGTGCTGCGGCAGACACAGCGATAATGCGGCGCATCCTTCTTGCGGGTCCGCAGCATGACCGAGACGCGGTCCGGATGGCGCACGGCCAGAAGGATATCGTTGCCCTCGGTGATCTGCATACCTGATATGGTTTCCCCGGATTCGCGCAGGGACTTTTACGCTTCAGTGCCGAAAAAGCAATTGCAACCAAGGGGGCCTTGGCTTTGTTTAGACCCCAAAAAGGGACAGACCGTCAGATGGGCGACGAGGCACACCGCAATCCGCTGCGCTTTCCGCTGAAGGAGTGGATCGGTATCTTCCGCGATGCCAATAACCGGATCGGCGACCATAACCTGTCGCTGATCTCGGCCGGTGTCGCCTTCTTTTCCATGCTCGCCCTCTTTCCGGCCATTGCCGCGATGATCTCGCTTTACGGTTTCATGGCGGACCCCCAGGCTGTGCAGACCAACCTGGTCATTCTCGAACCGGTGATCCCGGTCGAGGTCTACAGAATCATTTCGAACCAGGTGAATTCGCTGCTGCGGACCTCGTCCAGCACCCTCGGGATCACTTCGGTCATCTCCATCCTGCTGGCGATCTGGAGCGCGAGAACCGGGGTCTTCGCGATGATCACCGGGCTCAACATCGTCTACCGCGCACCGACCCGCCGCAATTTCTTCCGCCGGGTGGTGCTGGCCTATCTGCTGACCTTCCTGCTGATCTCGGTGGGGATCGTCGCGGTTTCCGCCGTCGTTGTCCTGCCCACGATCATCGCCTATTTCCCGATCGGCGCAATGGCCGGCAAGGCGGTCCATATCCTGCGTATCCTGATCGCGCTGACCACCATTCTTGCCGGTATAGGCATCCTCTACCGCTTCGGACCGAATCTGAAAAAGGGAAGCCGGGTGGGGCTCGTTTCCATCGGTTCCCTCGTCGCTGCGGTGCTCTGGATCGCCGGTTCATCGCTTTTTTCCTTCTATCTCAGCAATTTCGGCAAGTATAACGAGGTCTACGGCTCGCTCGGGGCCGTGGTGGCAATGCTGATCTGGTTTTATCTCAGCGCCTGGGTGGTCTTCCTCGGCGCGGAACTGAACGCCGAGATCGCGCATCACAAGGAATTCGGGCCCGAGGCACTGCGGGGCACCGGGGATGAAGGAGATTTCCTGTGAGACTTCTGTTGCTTTGCCTCAGCCTGTTCCTTGCTTTCCCCCTCGCGCCCCTGGCCCAGACGAACGGCGAGCCGATCCAGACCGACCAGAATATCGAGGTCGACGCCGGCGGTGCCGCCGACGCGGCCATCGCCCGCCGCATCCGCCAGATCCTCGGCGAGATCGACGGGTTCGAAAGCGTCGTTATCGAGGTCAACTCCGGTGTCGTCACCGCCTCGGGCGAGGTTCTCGATGGCGCGGCGGTGGAGCGGCTGTCGCAGATCATCCGCCGGGTCGATGGTGTGGTTGCCCTGGAGATGCGCGTTGCCGAGACCACCGATCTCGCCGACCGGATCGCCCCGGCCTGGGAGCGGATGAAGACCCGCGCCGTCAATGCCATTGCCTTCTCGCCGCTGATCCTCGTCGCCGCCCTGGTCTTCGCCGCCATCACCTGGGCCGGGTTCCTGGTCACCCGTTCCGAGAAGTTCTGGAGCCGCTTCGGCCCCAACAGTTTCATCACCGATATATACCGGCTGATCGCGCGGCTGGTCTTCGCCATCGCCGGGCTGGTCATCGCGCTCGACATCCTCAACGCCACCGCCCTGATCGGCGCGGTCCTCGGGGCCGCCGGGGTGGTCGGTCTCGCCGTCGGCTTCGCGGTCCGCGACACGGTGGAGAATTTCATCGCCTCGATAATGCTGTCGCTCCGCCAGCCCTTCCGCCCCTTCGATTTCGTCGATATCGAGGGCACCGAGGGCACCGTCGCCCGGCTGACCTCGCGCGCCACCATCCTGATCTCGCCAGATGGCAACCATGTGCGCATCCCCAATGCCACCGTCTTCAAGGGCAAGATCGTCAACTACACGCTCAACCCCGAGCGCCGCTTTGACTTCAAGCTGGGGATCGATGCCGGGGCCGATCTCGGCCAGGCCGTGGACGTTGCCCGCGAGGCGTTGACCGCATTGCCTTTCGTTCTGAATGAACCCGCGCCGCTGATCTACATCGACGAGGTCGGCGACAGTTCGGTCACGCTGGCCCTCATGGCCTGGATCAACCAGAACGACAGCAGTTTCCCCTCGGCCCGGGGCGAGGCGATCCGGGTGACCAAGGCCGCACTGGAGGCCGCGGGGATCGCCCTGCCCGAACCCGGTTTCCGCATTCTTCTGTCCGACGGGGCCTCTGTGCAGGGCAAGGCCACCCCGGCAAAGCCGCCGGAGAAGCCCGAGGTGCATCCGGTGACCGAGGCCGAGTTGCAGGACGTCTCGGCGCCGAGCCCCGAAGACGACACAATGAAAAGGCAGGTCGAGGAAGAGCGGACGAAGAACGCCTCGGGCGACCTTCTGGCCGAGGATCAGGAGCTGGAATAGGTCGATGATCCGCATCACCGACACGATCTCGATTGAGGATTGGGAGGTCACCGAAAGCTTCACCCGCTCGTCCGGCCCCGGCGGGCAGAATGTGAACAAGGTGGCCACCGCCGTCGAGCTGCGCTTCGAGGCGGAGCGCTCGCCCAGCCTGACGCCGGCCATCAAGGCGCGGCTGAAGCGGCTGGCGGGGCGGCGCTGGACCCGGGACGGGGCGGTGGTGATCCGTTCGGAGAAGACGCGGTCGCAGGCGATGAACCGAGAGGATGCCGAGGCGCGGCTGGTGGCGTTGATCCTGGAGGCGACCAGAGTGCCGAAGAAACGGGTCCGGACCCGGCCGACGCTGGCTTCGAAGCGGCGGCGGCTGGAGGGGAAGAAGCAGCGGGCTCAGGTGAAGGCGCTCAGGAAGGGGCCGGAGGTGGATTAGGGGCTTTGCACGCGTTTACAATTCGCCATCCTATTGAATCGTTTGTATAAACAGGCCGCACCGCACACAGGTCTCGGGTTAATAATTGGTCATTGCGGCGGAGACCGGTTCAAGCGGCCCGCCCCACGGCTATTGGCAAGAGGCGCGATGGCAGGTCAGTTCAGCCCGAGGCGCGGATTCAGTCGATCACCCCTGTCATCGGAAATCCGCATAGCCCGGCGATCCTGCCATAGGCGGCAAGGTAGACGACCTCGCCGTCCAGGGTGATGGACATCCGCCCGGCGCGGGGCGTAGTCGTGCCGGACCGGCAAGGGGTAATGCCGACGTGCTTTCAGGTGAGTCCTTAGCCGGCAGAAACGCGGCATTGCGTTGGCGGATGTTGATTCGTTTCGGCCCTGCCCGACGGCGACCGGATCCGTCCCGGTCCGGTGAAACAGGATATCTCAGGCATTGCGCGTTTCACGATTTGACGGCGACTCAATCACCGGACGTGTGTCCGGCATGTCAGGTTTCGCATTGATGATTGTATTCTTAACCTTAATTCTGCTTTCACAGTTTGAACAAAATCCGATCAGATGCCGAACACATTTCGGCTCGAAGTGCACACGGCCCCAAGCGGGTAACTTTCGACTTCCCTTTGGTCTTTCCGGCCGGAGGGACCTGTTGCGTAACTACTGAAAAAGGATATGAGAATGGCAACGGATATCTCCGCACTGGCCGAAATTGACGGTTTCATCGGGGCATGCCTCGTCGATTCCGATACCGGCCTGATGCTGGCGCAGGAAGGCGGTGGCAAGATGGACATGGAGGCCGCAGGGGCAGCCAACACCGCGGTCGTGCGCGCCAAGCTGGCGGCGATCGAGACGCTGGGGCTGAAAGACGCGATCGAGGACATCCTGATCTCGCTCGGCAAGCAGTTCCACCTGATCCGGCCGCTGGCGGCCAACCCGGCGGTGTTTGTTTATGTGGCGCTCGACCGGAAAAACGCCAATCTGGGCCTGGCCCGGCTGGCGGTGAAGAAGGTCGAAGGTACGCTCGACGTCTGATCGGGTCGTCCGACTTGCACTGTTCGGCGTCGCCCCATGGGCGGCGCCGAAAACTTACTTAGAGCGATGGCGAGGAAATCGGCAACGATTTCCGACCCGGACATCGCGCAATATCAAAGGGACAGAGCACCGCGATTGAGTCAGGTAAACTGGACGGGGCTCTAGCAGGAAGTTGCTTGTATTTCAGGTCCCTGGGCCTGGTTTCACTGTGAACGCCTCAGGCGGCCATCGGGTCCGCCTTGCCCGCCGGCACGATCCCCAGCCGGTCACGCAGGAAAAACCGCCCCGTCAGCAGGATCGCCGCGATCGACAGCCCGATGGCCAGCCCGCTCCAGACCCCGACCCCGCCGAGACCGAGATTGAAGGCCAGAAGATAGCCCGCCGGCAGGCCGATCACCCAGTAGCTGATGACCGCGATCACCATCGGCATCCTTGTGTCCTGGATACCGCGCAGCACGTTGGCCGAGACCACTTGCGTGATATCGACCAGCTGGAACGCGGCGGCCACTGCCAGCAGCGGGATGCCGATGGTAACGATCTCCAGCGCGTCCGGCTCACCCGCCTTGAGGTAGAGGTTGATGAGGAATTCCGGGATCGCCAGCAGGAGGATCGCCGCGAGGATGGCGACGGCCCAGCTGAGGGCGAAGACGACTTTTGCCGCCCGGTCGAGGGCCTCCATGTCGCCCCTTCCCAGCGCGTTGCCAACGCGGACGGTGGCGGCCGAGGCGAGGCCGAGGGGGATCATGAAGATCACGGATATGATCTGCAGGGCGATGCCGTGGGCTGCCAGCGGCACGATACCGACCCAGCCCATCATGACCGAGGATGCCGCGAAGAGGCCGATCTCGGCCAGAAGCGTGGCGCCGATGGGCCAGCCGAGGCGGAAGACTTCCGCAAGGGCGTCGCGGTTGGGTTTCCAGAAGCGGATATAGAGCGCGTATTTGTCGAGGCCCTTGCCGCGCAGGGTGTAGATCAGCAGGAACAGGAAGCCCACGATGTTCGACCCGAGGCTGGCGATGGCGGCCCCCGGCATCTCCATGCGCGGTGCGCCAAGCTCGCCGAAGATGAAGGCGTAATCGAGGATCGCGTTCATTATCAGGGCGATGATGGTGGACCACAGCACGATCCCGGCCCGTTCCAGCGACGAGAGGTAGGAGCGGAAGACCATGATGCCGAGGGCCGGGAACATGCCCCAGAGCGCGATGCGCAGATAGTCTTGGGCCAGCGACGCCGTGACCTCGGCCTGGCCAATGGCCAGAAGGATGGCTTCGGAGAACCACAGGATGGGGATGGAGACAATCGAATAGGCGAGCACGACCCAGAGGCCCATGCGGACGGACTGGCGGACGCGTCTCGGGTCGCCTTCGCCCTCGGCGGTGGCGACGAGCGGCATGACGGCCAGTGCAAAGCCCATGCCGAAGATGAAGGTGGTGAAGAAGAACTGCATGGCGAGGACGGCCGCCGCCAGTTCCGTGGGCCCGAGGCGGCCGATCATCACCGTGTCGGTGACATGGATGGCAATCTGGGTGAGCTGCGAGCCGATCAGCGGCAGGCCGAGCACCACCGTGGCGCGGAAGTGACCGCGCCAGGAATTGTCCGCTATTGCGGGTGTTGTTCCGGCATCGAGTTCCATCGGTTGGCCCTGGTTGGAACTCGTACCTAGGCGGGGTGGCGGCCGGAGGCAATCTTGGAAATGCCCCGGTTGTGAGAAATGTCATTGCCGTTGGGTCAGCTGGTGGGTCAGCCGGGCGGAATGCTGCCGGTCGCTGTCAGGATCCTGCACGGAAACCGGGGCGGGTCTGCACGTCAATGCCTCTTCAATCCCCGGGATTTGCCTGTTAGGCATGACCCATGACGACAGCCCTGTTCAGCCATCCCGACTGCCTTGCCCATGTCACCCCCAACGGCCATCCCGAGCGGGTGGACCGGCTCAGGGCCATCGGGGCGGCGCTGGAGGCCCAGGCGTTTGCCGGTTTGCTGAGGATCGAGGCGCCGCTGGGGGAGGTGGCGCATGTGCTGACCGCCCATCCGCAGGCCCATTACGACCGGATCGCCGCCGCTGTGCCCGAGGAAGGATACCTGCCGCTGGATGCCGATACATTTCTGTCCCCGGGCTCGCTGAGTGCCGCGATGCGCGGGGTGGGCGCGAATGTGAAGGCGGTGGATATGGTGATGGGCGGCGAGGTGGCGAACGCGTTTTGCGCCATCCGCCCGCCAGGCCACCATGCCGAGGCCGAAACGCCGATGGGGTTCTGTCTGTTCGGCAATGTGGTGATCGCCGCCCGCCATGCGCTGGAGACCCATGGGGCGTCGAAGGTCGCGATCATGGATTTCGATGTGCATCACGGCAACGGCACCCAGGCCCTGGTCTGGGACGATCCGCGCATCCTGTTCACCTCGACCCATCAGATGCCGCTCTATCCCGGCACCGGGGCGGTCGACGAGACCGGGGCCCATGGCAATGTCGTCAACGCGCCGCTGGCGCCCGGCGATGGCGGCGCGGATTTTCGGGCGGCGATGGAGGGGCGCATCCTCCCGGCCATCGACAGGTTCAAACCCGACCTGATGCTGATTTCCGCCGGCTTCGATGCGCACCGGGCCGATCCTCTGGGCGGGCTGGAACTGGTCGAGGCGGATTTCGCCTGGGCGACGCATCGGCTCTGTGATCTGGCCGGGGCGCATTGCGCGGGGCGGCTGGTCTCGACTTTGGAAGGCGGGTATGATTTGCAGGCGCTGGCCGCCTCGGCGGCGGAACATGTCCGGGTGCTGATGGAGAGAGGCGCATGAGCGACAAACCGGTTAAAGAGATGTCCTTCGAAGAGGCGATGGCGGCCCTGGAAAAGGTGGTGTCGGAACTGGAATCGGGGCAGGTGCCGCTGGAGCAGTCGATTGCGCTTTATGAAAAGGGCGCAGCGCTGAGGGCGCATTGCGAGGGCAAGCTGAAGGATGCCGAAGAGAAGGTGGCGCAGATCACCCAAGGGCCCGACGGACAGGCCTCGGGGACCAAGCCGCTTGAGTAAGGGCTGAAATGGCCGATATCGACACATTGCAATTCCATGCCATCCTCTCGCAGGCCGCGACAAGGGTGGAAGAGACGCTGGATGCGATCCTGCCGCCTTCGGGCGCGCCGGTGGCTGACGCGATGCGCTACGCGACGCTCACCGGCGGCAAGCGGCTGCGGGCGTTCTTTGTCATCGAGACCGGGTCGATGTTCAACGTCCCTGCCCCGCAATACCTGCGGGTGGCGGCGGCGGCGGAATGCATGCATGCCTATTCGCTGATCCATGATGACCTGCCGTGCATGGACGATGACGACATGCGGCGCGGCAAGCCAACGGTCCACAAGGCCTGGGACGAGGCGACGGCGGTGCTGGCGGGAGACGCGCTGCAGGCTTTTGCCTATGAAATCCTCGCCGCCCCCCGCACCGCCCCCGACCCGGCGGTGCGTCTGAAGCTGATGGAGCATCTCGCCCAGGCCACCGGCATCAACGGCATGGTTGGCGGCCAGGCGCTGGATATCGAATTCGAGGGGGCGTCTCAGGTGCCGCTCGCCACCGAGATCGAGCGGATGCAGAACATGAAGACCGGGGCGCTGATTACCTGGTCGCTGGAGGCCGGGGCGATCATGGGCAAGCAGAACACCATGGCGCTGGTCGCCTTCGCCAGGGATCTCGGCCTTGCCTTCCAGATCAGCGACGACATTCTCGACGTGGTCGGCGATCCCGAGATGACCGGCAAGAAGGTCGGCAAGGATGCCGTCGCCGGAAAGGCCACCCTGGTCGCCGCAATGGGGCTGGAGGCCGCGCAAGCGAAGCTGCGGGATCTGGTGACCCGGGCGGTGACGCATCTGGAGCCCTATGGCTCGGCGGCGCGGAACCTGCGGCTGGCGGCGCATTACGTGGCGGAGCGCAAGGCATGAGCCGCCCCGATACCCCCCTTCTCGACACGATCCGAAGCCCCGCCGATCTGCGCGGCCTCGGGATCGGCCCGTTGCAGCAGGTGGCCGACGAGTTGCGGGCCGAGACGATTTCGGTAGTGTCGGAAACCGGCGGCCATCTGGGGGCCGGGCTGGGCGTTGTGGAACTGACGGTGGCGCTGCACGCGGTCTTCGACACCCCGAAGGACAGGCTGGTCTGGGACGTGTCGCATCAATGCTACCCGCACAAGATCCTGACCGGCCGGCGCGACCGCATCCGGACCTTGAGGAAGGGCGGCGGGTTGTCGGGGTTCACCAAGCGGGTTGAAAGCCTCTTCGATCCGTTCGGGGCGGCGCATAGCTCGACCTCGATCTCGGCGGCGCTGGGCTTCGCCGTAGCTCGCGATCTGGGCGGGTCGCCGGAAGGCAGTCTCGGCGATGCCATCGCGGTGATCGGCGACGGGGCGCTGTCGGCAGGGATGGCCTATGAGGCGTTGAACAATGCCGGGCATCTTGGCAAGCGGCTGTTCGTCATTCTCAACGACAACGAGATGTCGATTGCCCCGCCGGTGGGCGCGATGTCTTCCTACCTGTCGCGGCTCTATGCCGGGGCGCCGTTCCAGGAGTTGAAGGCGGCGGCCAAGGGCGCGGTCAGCCTGTTGCCCGAACCGTTCCAGGAAGGGGCGCGGCGGGCCAAGGAGATGCTGAAATCGATGACCGTCGGCGGCACGATGTTCGAGGAACTGGGCTTTTCCTATGTCGGACCGATCGATGGCCATGACATGGAACAGCTGGTCGCGGTGCTGAAGACGGTGAAGGCGCGGGCCGACGGACCGGTGCTGATCCACGCGATCACGAAGAAGGGCAAGGGCTTTGCCCCGGCGGAGCGGCGGGCGGATCGGGGGCACGCGACGGGAAAATTCGATCCGGCGACCGGCGAGCAGGTGAAGGCGGTTTCGAACGCGCCTTCCTATACCAAGGTCTTTGCCGAAAGCCTGATCCGCGAGGCGGAGGACGATCCGCTGATTACCGCGGTGACGGCGGCGATGCCGGACGGGACGGGGCTGAACCTGTTCGCCGAGCGGTTTCCGAAGCGGTGTTTCGACGTGGGGATCGCCGAGCAGCATGCGGTGACGTTCAGCGCCGGGATGGCGGCGGGAGGGCTGAAGCCGATTTGTGCGCTTTATTCCACATTCCTGCAGCGGGGCTACGATCAGGTGGTGCACGACGTGGCCATCCAGCGGCTGCCGGTACGCTTTGCCATCGACCGGGCGGGGCTGGTCGGGGCTGACGGGCCGACCCATGCGGGGTCCTACGATATTGCGTTTCTGTCCAATCTTCCCGGGTTTGTCGTCATGGCGGCGGCCGACGAGGCGGAATTGGTGCATATGGTGGCGACGGCGGTGGCGCTGGACGACCGGCCTTCGGCGTTTCGCTTCCCGCGCGGTTCGGGCGTCGGGGTCGAGATGCCGGAACGCGGCGTGCCGCTGGAGATCGGCCGGGGGCGGATCGTGGCCGAGGGGTCGCGGGTGGCGATCCTCAGTTTCGGCGCGCGGCTGGCGGAATGCCTGAAGGCGCGCGAGGCGCTGGCGGCGCGGGGGATCAGCCCGACGATTGCCGATGCGCGGTTTGCCAAGCCGCTGGACCGGGAACTGATCCTGCGACTGGCGGCGGAGCACGAGGCGCTGATCACCATCGAGGAAGGGGCTGTCGGCGGCTTCGGGTCTCATGTGATGCATCTGCTCGCCGAGGAAGGCGTGCTGGAGAGCGGTCTCAAGGTGCGCTCGATGGTGCTGCCGGATGTGTTCATCGACCAGGATAGCCCGGAAGCGATGTACAAGGTGGCGGCGATGAACGCGCCCGAGATCGAGGCGAAGGTGCTCGATGTCCTCGGCATCGCCTCGTTGACCTCGCGCCGGGCCTGAGATGGCCGGATCGCTGCGGATCGTCGGGACGGCGCCGGTAGTCTGGGGGACCTATGTGGCGGCGCAGGGGCTGATCGGGGCGGCGTTCCTGCTTTGAGGCAGGGCGGGGTTAACCCCGCCCTGCGACTGGGATCAGCCGAAGAGACCAAGCTTGCGGTAAAGCCAGAGCTGGAAGGCGGCGATGGCCAGAAGCAGGGCACAGACGATCCAGAAGGCGGACGCGGTGTCGGCTCCGGGAATGCCCGCGACATTGATCCCCAGAAGGCCGGTCAAGAGGCCCAGCGGCAGGAACAGCGCCGAGACGACGGCGAGGATCAGCATCTGGCGGTTCATCTGCTCGGCGCGGCGGTCCATGATCTGGTCGTGGACCACCTGCGCCCGGTCGCGGATGGCGTCGAGTTCCTCGGCCAGCCGCGTCACCCGATCCGCCGCTTCGCGCAGACGCGACCTGTCATGGGTGGTGAGCCAGGGCAGGTCCTCGATCTCGAGTGTCGTCAATGCGTCGCGCTGGGGGAACAGGTAGCGGCGAAGCACAATGGACATACGACGGACATCGCCCAGCTCGCCCTTCCGGGACGGCAGGGCGGGATCGTCGAGCGCCTCTTCCAGCGCGTCGATCCGTTCGTTGAGCGAGGCCACCACCGGCTCGGCCCGGTCGGCGAGACGGAGTGCAAGGCGCGCGATGAAATCGGCGGGGGTCGGCGGAGCCTGACCCGAGGCGAAGGCGGCGCGGAGATCGTCGAGCGCGCCGAGCGGGCGGCGGAAAACGCCGACCAGCAGATTGGGCTCGACCCAGAACCGGACCGAGACCATGTCCTCCGGCTCCGCCCCGGGCGAGAGGTTGACACCGCGGAGATTGATCAACGCACCATGGCCATGGACGGTGCAGCGAGGCCGGGTTTCCTCGGCGGTCAGGGCTTCGATGACCACCGGTTCGAGCGCAAGCGCGCCAAGCCGGTCCGGCGTTCCGGCGTCTCGGTGGAAATGGCACCAGAGAAATCCGGTATCCGGCGGCGCGGTGCCGGGATCGGCGGGTACGGCCCGGCCCAGGCCGTCGAAGAGGAAGGACAGATCGTTTTCGGACGCGTTCATGCCGGATCCTTCTGATTGCACAGTTTTCGGATCAGTCTGACAGGAATTGCCGCGCCACGACAGAGGGTGCGCGCCAAGCCCCCCATTCGCGGGTTTCGGGGGCAGTCGCGGACTGGTACCCGATCTCCCCTGCCGACCCAGGCATCCTTCCGGACGGGGTCCTGTCACTGGCTGCGTCTGAGAGGAGCGGGTCGAGACCGACTTGGCGGAAATGCGCCGGCGGCACGGGAAGGTGCAGGGCGCAGATATCGCCGCCTCGGAACCTGCTGTCCGGCTACAATCCCTCGGGTTGGCCGACCACGACGAAACGCAGCGCCTCGGGGTCCAGGAATCGCCGCGCGGCGCGGGCCACGTCCTCGACCGTGACAGCTTCGACATAGGTGTTGCGGGTCTGGGGGTAGTCGATAGGCAGGCCCTCGGCCTGCAGCCCGACCAATGCGCCCGCGATCCGCCGGTTGCCGTCGAATTGCAGCGGATAGGCGCCGGTGAGGTATTTCCGGGCCGCGACCAGCTCCGTCTCCGTTACCCCGTCCTCTGCCATCCGCTGCCATTCCGCACGGACCAGATCCAGTGCCTCGGCGATCGTTCCGTTGGCCGAGTTCACCGAACCCATCATGAGCGAGGCGCGCGGGCCCGAGGCGAGATAGGTGCCGATCCCATAGGTCAGCCCGCGTTTTTCGCGGATTTCGTCGGTCAGGCGGGACGAGAAACCGCCGCCGCCGAGGATGTGGTTCATCACCAGCGCGGCAAAGAAGTCCGGGTCGTCTCGGGGCACGCCCTTATGGCCGAAAACCGCTGTGGATTGTGGCGAGGGGAAATCGATCACCTGCGTCCCGCCTGCGTCGTTCAGCACCGCCTCTCCGGGCAATTCGGGCCCGGTTTCCGGCAATCCCGCGAAGAGCCGGTCCAGAACCGGAGCCAGTTCCTCAGCCGAGATCGCGCCGACGACCCCCACCTTGACCCGGCTGCGCACCAGCGCGGCGCGGTGGGCGGCCAGAAGGTCGTCGCGGGTGATGGCGGCAATGCTGTCCGGGGTGCCGTCCTCGTCGCGGGAAAGCGGATGGTCGCCATAGACCGCATCGCGGAAGGCACGCCCGGCAATCGCGCCTGGATCCTGCAGCGCCGCCTCGGCTCCGGCCAGCATCTGGGCGCGGATCCGCGCGATGGCGGCGGCGTCGAAGCGCGGCTCGGTCAGGGCCAGCACCACGAGATCGACCGTCTCGTCCAAGGTCTCTTGCAGCATGTTGAGCGAGAGGCTCACCGTCTGCCGTCCGCTTTGGAAATGGATCCCCGCCGCCAGCGCCTCGCGCGCCTCGGCAAAGCCCACCGCATCGAGATCGCCGGCACCTTCCTCCAGAAGCCCCATCATCATCCGGGTGACGCCTTCCAGCCCGTCCGGATCCAGGAGCGCCCCACCCTCGAATTCAACCGAGATGGCGATGATCGGAATGGCATGATCCTCGACCAGCCAGGCGGTGATCCCGCCCTCGGAGGTCACCTCGACGATATCGGTGGCCGCCCGGATCGGTGCGGCGGCCAGCAGCAGGGCCAGGACCAGCCGGATCATTCCGCCATTCCTTCGAGGATCCCGGTCACCGAGCGTTCGGGCACGAAAACCACCCGCGCCGCCGCCATGACCTCTTCCGCCGTCACCGCTTCCAGCTCCTCCGTCCAGGCCTCGACATCCGCAATCCGCAATCCCGAGGCCAGCGCCTCCCCGTAGCGCCGCGCGCGCCCCGACTGGTTGTCGAGCGCGTAGATTTCCGAGGCCCGGATCCGGGTCCGTACCCGGGTCAGCGCCTCAGGGTCGGGGCCTTCTTCGAGAAAAGCCGCGATGGCGGCGTCGAGCCGCGCTTCGGCTTCTTCCAGGGAAATATCCCTGGCCGGGGCGATATAGATCTGGAAATGCTGCGGATCGAGGCTGAGCCCCGAATAGAAGGCGCTGGTCGAGAGCGCCACCTTTTCCTCCAGCTCCAGCCGCTGGGAGAGGAAGGAGGTGATGCTGCCGCCCAGAAGCTCGGCCAGCACCGTCAGCGCAGCAGCCTCCCGCTGGTCGCCGGGGCGACGGTTCGGGGCCAGATAGCCGCGGATCACCACCGGCTGAGTGACCCTGGGATCGGCATAGCGCACCCGGCGCGCCGCGGTCTGCGGAGGTTCCTGCGGACGGGCGCGGGGGGCGATCCCGGACGGCGCCAGCGGGCCGAAATAGGTATCGGCCAGGCGTTCGACCTCGGCCGGATCGACATCGCCGGCCACCACGAGGATCGCATTGTCGGGGGCATAGTGGCGACGGTAGAAATCCAGCGCGTCCCCGGCGGTCAGCGCCTCGATCTCGTGCCGCCAGCCGATCACCGGCCGCCCGTAAGGGTGGTTGAGATACATCGCCGCCTGCCGCTGCTCGGCAAAGCGCGAGCCCGGATCGCTGTCGACGCGGCTGCCGCGTTCCTCCAGCACCACGGCGCGTTCGGGTGTCACCACATCCTCAGTGAGGATGAGGTCGCGCATCCGGTCGGCCTCCATCCGCATCATCAGGTCCAGCCGGTCGGCGGCGACGCGCTGGAAATAGGCGGTATAGTCGGGCGTGGTGAAGGCGTTGTCCGTACCGCCATTCTCGGCCACGATCCGGCTGAATTCGCCCTCTTCCATGTCGTCGGTGCCCTTGAACATCAGATGTTCGAGGAAATGCGCCAGCCCGGACTTGCCATAGGGATCGTCCGCGGAGCCGACCTTGTACCAGACCATATTGGTCACCACCGGCACCCGGTTGTCGACGATCACCACCCCCTTGAGGCCGTTGTCGAGGGTGAAGTCATGGACCTCCGCGCTTTGGGCGCTGAGCAAGCCCGGCAGACCGGCCAGAACCAGCGCCAGAACGGTCAGGAAGGGTGTGGGGAGGCAGGCGATCCGGCTAGTCCTCGGCATTCTCGGGCGGGATCGCCGGGGTGCGCAGGCCGAGGGCGCGCAGGCGCAGCGCTTCCAGCCGCGCATCCAGAAGCATCCGGTCATAGACCACCGCCTCATCGTCGCGGTTGAGCAGCCGCTCCAGGATCCTGCCCCTGTGCTCCTCGCGGTAAACGGCGTCCTCGCGGGTCAGGACCTGGCGGATATCGGGCTGGGCCCGGTTCGCACCGATCGCGGCAAGCAGGGCGGAATCGCTTGCGGTCGGGGCCGCCCCGGCGGGATTGCCGCCGATCGCCGCGACCGCGTCTTCGATCGGGGTCTGATCGGTGCGGTTGCGGGTGCCGGGAAGCGGCTCGGGCAACGCGGCGAGATCCTCGGGCAGTTCCAGCGGTTTCTGGGGCACGACCGCGAATTCCACCGGCGGTTCGGACCCGAGACCGAAGGAGCTCAGAAGCCCGCCATTGCCGCCCTCCTTGTCATCCCCGCATCCCGCAAGGGACGTGGCCGCCAGAAGAGAAAGGATCGCTACACCGTGCCGCACAATTCGCCTCGCATCGTGACTTCGCGGCGCACCATACTGCAGTTGCCAACCAAGGTCACGCCCCCATGCCATGCGCCTCGCATCTCCACGAGCGCGCCCGTCAGGCCGGTGTCCTCCCCGGTTCAACACCCTGCCCGGTCCTCAGCTTTCGCTGTCCCGCCGCTTGTCCGTCAGCGCCAGGCTCAGCTTCACCGCCGCCTCGCGGATATCGGCGACAATGGTTTTCGATATGTCGGGCGTCGCGCGCGCCTCGGACAAGGTCAGGCTGAGCGAGCCCACCGGCACGCGCCCGGCGTCGAAAACCGGGGCGGCGAACCCCGCCACCCCGGGCGTGACCTCGCCGTGGGCCGTCGCATGGCCCTGCCGCCGGATCTCGCGCAGGCGCTCCAGAACCTCGGCGCAGTCCTGCCCGAATCCCACCGCCCGGAAATCCTCCATCCGCGCCGAGATCAGCGGTTCCGCCTGCCGCCTGGGCAGGAAGGCCAGGATCGCCCGCGAGGTCGCCCCCCGCCCCACCGGCATCGGCCGCCCGCGCGGATAGGAACTGACCGGATCGGGCGAGGAGCAGACACTTTCGACACAAAGAACCTTGCCGCCGTACCAGCGCGACAGAAAGGCCGTCCCGGGGTAACGCGCGGCCAGCCCCTCCAGCACCTTTCGCCCCTCCAGAACCAGCGGGTCCGAGCGGCGCATCAGGAAATCCATCTCGACCACTTTCGGCCCCAAGGTGAAGGCCGCCGAGTTCATGCTCGCCAGAAGTCCGTTCTCGCGCAGGGTCTTGAGATAGCGGTAAAGGGTCGGACGCGAGTAGTTCAGCGCCGCCATCAGGTCCTCGGAGGTCCATTCCAGCCTGTCCTCGGTGAACAGATCAAGGATCGCCAGCATCCGTTCCAGCGAGTTTGCCGCACTCTGGTTACTCATTCCGCTACTCCGATCGGCCGGTTCCGTCTTGCCCTGACCGCTTCCGCAATCACCAGCGCCGCCCCGAGACCGGCACCCAGCACGTCACTAACCCAGGCGGCCTGTGAAATGCCAGACGGAACCAGCAGCGCCAGTCCCGAGAGAAGGAACAGCCCGCGCGTCACCGGCCCGATCCGGCTGAGAAAATACCCCGCCAGCCCGGCCGAGACCAGCCAGACCCCGGCAAGGGCCGTTCCGACCGCCAACGCGATCTCGTACCCGCCGCCGAGGCCGATCAGCGCCGGAGCGAAGGCAAAGAGGAAGGGGATGACAAAGGCGATCCAGCCGAATTTCACCGCCGCGAGGCCGGTCTTCATCGGATCGGCCTCGGCGACGGTGGCGGCGGCGAAGGCCGCCAGGGCAATCGGTGGGGTGATCATCGACATCATACCGAAATAAAGCACGAAAAGATGTGCGGCCATCGGCTCGATCCCCACCTCGACCAGCGCCGGGGCGACGAGCGCTGCCAGCAGCACGTAGACCCCCAGCGTCGGCAGTCCCATGCCGAGGATGATGCAGACAATCGCCGACAGGACCAGGAGCAGGATCGCCGAGCCGCCGCCGATCTGCACCAGCGCATAGGTCAGGTTGAAGCTCAGCCCGGTGATGTTGAGGACCGCGATCACCATCCCCGCCGCCGCCGAGATCACCACGATCTCGACAATCGCCTCGCCGGTGATGGTCAGCGCCCGGATCATCCGCGCGACCGGCACCCTTTCGCCCGCATAGCCGAAGATCAGCGCCGTCAGCACCACCGACCCGCAGGCCAACAGCGCCGCGCGCGCCGGCTGCCAGTGCCAGACGAACAGCGCATAGATCAACAGCGCAAAGGCCAGCACGAAATGCAGCCCCCCCAGCACCGTCCGCCCCTTCGGGATAACCCCCTCCGGCGCCCCGGCGATGCCCATCCGCGCCGCCTCGAGATCGGCCTGAATGAACAGCGCGCCGTAGTAGAGAAGTGCGGGGATCAGCGCCGCCAGCACCACCTCCGAGTAGGGCACCTGCAGGAACTCCGCCATCAGGAACGCCGCCGCCCCCATCACCGGCGGCATCAGCTGCCCGCCGGTCGAGGCCACCGCCTCGATTGCGCCTGCCTTATGCGCCGGGTAGCCGTCCCTCTTTATCATCGGGATTGTCACCACCCCGGTCGCCACCACATTCGCCACCGCCGAGCCCGAGATCGACCCGAACAGCCCCGACGCCACCACCGCGATCTTCATCGACCCGCCCCGGTAGCGGCCCATGCCGATCAGCGCGGCATCGGTGAAGAACCTCGACCCCCCGGTCAGGTTCAGCAGCGACCCGAACAGGATGAAGGCCACGATGATCGTCGAGGCCACCGCCAGCGGGATCCCCAGTATCCCATTGATATCATAGGCCATATACCCCGCCAGCTTTAGCCAGTCCTGCGCCTTCCCGGCCAGCCGCCCCGGCACCATGTCGCCGAACATCGCATAAAGAATGAACCCCGCCACGATCAGCACCAACGGCCAGCCGGTGGCGCGCCTCAGCGCCTCCAGCGACAACAGGATCAGGATCGTCCCCGGCACATAGGCCTCCGGTGGGCGGAAAAAGATCTGGTTGACTACCTCCGGGTACATCACCGCCACATAGCCGCCCGCGCCCAGCGCCAGCGCCGCCAGCAGCCAGTCGAACCACGCAACCTCTCCCCGCACCGCGCCCCGCCGCACCGGAAGAACCAGAAACGCCAGCGGCAAGACCAGCGCCAGGATCGCGGCGAAGTACTGCTGCGGATAAAGCCTCAGCGACAGGATGCGCGGCAGGTCCAGCGACCAGCCAACGGCGACCAGCACCGCAAGACCGCCCAGCCCGGCGGCAGCGATGCGTCCCGCGCCCTCCAGCCCGGCAGCCGCCTCTCCGGCCCCGTCGTCGCGCCTACCCGCAGCACTCACGCCAGCACCCGCCTCCTTCTTTCAAATACTCCCGCCGGAGGCTCCCGGACCCGGACTTCAGGCCCGATCGATCTGCAGCCCGTCGCACGATCCCCGGCCGAACCTCCCCCCTGACCCCCCTCCCAGCGGGAGGGGGGAATGGCAGAACCCTGCCGCCGGGGCGCCCCCCTCTCCCCCTGGGAGAGGGGTCGGGGGA
>JBNKVT010000035.1:0-139013 GCA_050299335.1 Paracoccaceae bacterium
GGGAAACCCGCCTGAGGTTCGGTTTCCTCCATTCGAGCCAACCCCCAATCCCGCCCCAAATCCATAGCTTCGCCGTCCCCATTTCTCCCCGCTCCACACCCGCACGGTGCGACCAGCACCGGGCCAAGCCCGACCCATCCGTGGGGCGGGCGCGTTGCTGACACATGCTGAGAGCGGCCTGCTCGGAAGCGACTGCGCCATAAAGTGGTCCGCAGAGATGCCCGGACAGCGCCCACCCTGGGTCGGGCTTGGCCCTCATTTTGAAGTCCCGGCGGGGCAGGGCAGGTTTCGGGAAGGTGCAGGAACAAGGCCCTTAAAATGAACGCGAAGGACACCACAGTTTCATATGCGATAACCCCCCTGTCAGGGGTAGGGGCCGGGGGAGGAGGTGGATCGCCGCCGGATACCCATGTGAACCGGGGCGCCTTCCCGGTCGTCCAACGTCCATATACGGGGCCAAACCGGCAGAAAACCTGACATTTTCTGTGGCAAATGGCATTCGGTCTCCCAGGAACCATACCCGCCCGCCTTGCCTTGGGGAAAAAACTCACACTATAAGGAAAAAACATTGAACCCTCTGCGGAGCGGATGCGTCCGAGCCTTGTAAGGATCGAGAGTTGACGAAACAGACTGATCCGGATCTGGCGCTGTTGGGGCGGATCGCCAGTGGAGACAAGATGGCCATCAGCAGCCTTCACGGCCGCTACGCCACACGCCTCTTCCGGTTCCTCGTCGGTATCGTCAAGTCCGAAGCGATCGCAGAGGAATTGACCAATGAAGTGTTCCTGGAAGTCTGGCGCAATGCCGGCAAGTTCAATGCCCAGGCCAAGGTCTCGACCTGGATGTTCACGATCGGTCGGAACCGGGCGATTTCCCATCTGCGCAAACGCTCCGAAAGCCAGCTCGACGAGGATTACGCCACGCAGATCCCCGACGATGCCGACGGCTCCGAGACCACCCTGGCCAAGAAGGGCAAGGCCGTGCTCATGCGCGACTGCATCGAGCGCCTGCCCCAGGCCATGCGCGAGGTCGTCGATCTGGTCTATTACCAGGAGCATTCGGTCGCCGAATGCGCCGATATTCTCGGCATCCCGGACAATACCGTCAAGACCCGCATGTTCCATGCGCGCAAGAAGCTTTCCGACATGTTCCGCCATGCCGGCATCGACAGGGGGTGGCCATGACTGACGAGCGTATCCCCACCGAGGCCGAACTGCTCGCCCCCTGGTTCACCACCCGCAAGCTTGGCCGCGCCGAGGAACAGATGGTCCGCGAGGCCATGTCCGATCCCAAGTTTGCCCGCCAGATGGAACTGGCCGAGGACGAACGCCGCGGCACCGTCGAGGTTGTCGAACGCATCCCTGCGCCGTCGCGCCAGTCGCTCGACAAGCTGATGGAGATGATCGACGCCGAGCCGTCGCGTGCGCCCGGTCTGATGGCAAAGCTGAAATCGGCCATCGCGTCCTTCGGCATCTCCGGCGCCCCCGCGGGCGTGGTCATGGCCGGTCTCGCCATGGCCGTGGTCCTGCAGACCGGCATCCTGAATCCCGATAGTATCGGCGATGCCGACATTGGCCCCACCGAGTCCGTGGCCGAGGCCGACCCGGGCCTGACCCGGTCGATCTCCGAAAGCGGCGTGCTGTTGCGGGTCGAATTCACCGACATGGCGACCATGGGCGAGATCACCGCGCTGCTTGACGACCTTGGTGCCTCGATCAGGCAGGGGCCGGTCTCGGGCCAGTATTTCCTCGAATTCGAGACCGAGGTCCAAGGCAGCACCGCCATGGTGAAACTGGAAGCCATGTCCGGTCTCGTCGCCTATGTCGACCGCGCGGGCGAGTAGCTCCTCTCGCGCCGACACCGCATTCCGCCTTCAACCTGGTTCACGGTCGCTGCCTGCAATCCATCGATTCCACACGGGTTGGTGAGACGTGATGGATCAGGGAAGAGGCGGAACGCTGTCGGCCGGTTCGCCCGGCCTCGGCGCAACCCCTGCTATTTCGTTTCCGGCACTTCCGTCAGCAGCGGCTCTCCGGCATGGAACGCGCGCAGGTTATCGGCCATCAGCTTGCCCATCGCCCGGCGGGTCTCTTCGGTGGCCGAGGCCTGGTGCGGCTGCAAGAGCACGTTCTTCAGCTTGAAGAAGCGCGGATTGATGTCGGGTTCGTTCTCGAACACATCGAGCGCGGCCGACCCCAGCCGGCCATCCTCCAGCGCGTCCAGCATCGCCGTCTCGTCCACGGTCGAGCCGCGTGAGATATTGACCAGCATCCCCTCCGGCCCCAACGCCTCGATGGCGGCTTTCGAGACCAGTTTCACCGTCTCAGGCCCGCCCGAGAGCGCCACGACGAGGTAATCCACCTCCGCGGCCATTGCCACGATGTCAGTGTGATGGGTCCAGCCCACCGGGGTCTCCTTCGGCGTCCGCGACGTATAGGAAATCTCCATCTCGAAGGCCGCCAGCCGGTCGGCGATGGCCCGCCCGATCCGGCCCAGTCCGACGATCCCCGCCTTTTTGCCGAAGACCCGCCGGGTGAAGGGCATCGGGCCCTTCTCGGGCCAGGCGCCGTCGCGGACCCATTTGTCGGCCATCACCATCTCGCGGGCCTTGGCGACCAGCATGCCCACCGCCAGATCGGCGACCTCGCCGGTCAGCACATCGGGGGTGTTGGTGACATGGATGCCGCGCTCCCTGGCGGCGGCCACGTCGATCCCGTCATAGCCGACGCCGTAATTGGCGATGATCTTCAGATTGGGCAGCGCATCCATGAATTCGGCGGTAAAGGGGCCATGGCCCTTCCAGGCGATGGCCTCCACATCCTCCGGGTTCGGCACCTTGGTCGGCGGGGTCCCGGCCTCCAGAGGCTGCACCGCGAAATGTTCGTTCAGGTAATCCTGATCCCATTTCGGCATGTCGCCGCAGGCCAGCACATGCGGTTTGCTCATCTCGATCTCCCTCGATCCGCTTGTCCCCGACATTAGGCACAAGCCCCGGCGCCGCCAAGCCCGAATGACCCGGTTCTTTCGCACAACCCACCAATACCCATTCCCGGCTTGAGCCGATGCCCCCCGTCGGCCATAGTCCGCCCCGAACCCCGCGCGAGGCCCCAGATGCAATCCCAGCTTCAGCCCCGAAAACTTTCCACCGTCTCCGCCATCCTCGGCGAAAGCCCCTTCTGGTCGCCGCGCGAGGCGGCGGTCTGGTGGGTCGACATCACTGCCGGCCGCATCCTGCGCACCGACACCGGGACCGGCGAGACCCTCGGCTGGGAAACCGGCGAGCAGACCGGTTTCGTCGTGCCCGGCGCCGATGGCCGCCTCATCGCCGGTCTCACCTCCGGCCTCTATCTCTTCGATCCGTCGCTGGGCAGTTTCACCCTCCTGAAGGACAACCCGGTGCCGCGCAGCCGGTTCAATGACGGCGTCACCGATCCGGCGGGCCGGATCATCGCCGGGGTGATGGATCTCGACAACGCCACCCCCATCGGGGCGATTTTCTCGATCGGCCCCGATCTGGACCTGCGGCTGATGTTCGACGGGCTCTACACGCCCAACGGGCTCGCCTTCGATCCGGCGCGCGGACGGATGTATTTCTCCGATTCCCATCCGGAGGCGCAGACGATCTGGGTCTGCGATTACAACCCCGACACCTCCGAGACCGCCAACCGCCGGGTCTTCGCCACCTGCACCGACATTCCCGGTCGCCCCGACGGAGCCTGCGTGGACAGGGAGGGCAATTACTGGATGGCCGGGGTCGGCGGCGGGGCCTGCCTGTGGAAATTCGCGCCAGACGGCAGCCGGGAAACCCTGGCCATCCCGCAGCAGGAACCGACCAAACCGATCTTCGACGCCGACGGCACGCTCTATTACACCTCCAAGGAGGGCACGGCCGGGGGCGGCTTCCTGCAAAAGGCGGCGGACGTGGCAAAGGGTGCCCCGCCGGTGCCGTTCCGGCTGGAGCCGTCTTCCTGACCCGCCGGGGGGTCCGGCATCCCGAAAAGTTGCGGTTTTCCGATACGGGTGCCGGTACGCGCCGCGAACTCTGCCCCGGAATCTGCCACTGGACCTCCCCCCGGCCCTGGGCCTAACATTCCATCGACAGCGCCAAGGGACCCCGAATGCCGCATCGCCTCCTGCCGTCCGACACACAAGACGCCACGCCGATCCACCTGATCGCAAAACCCGATCTCGACGCCTGGCGCGCCACCCGTCCGGCCCCGGAACAGACCTGGCTCGCCGCCGCCGGGTTCGACGCAAGCCTCGGCAAGACCATCCCGATCCCCGGTCCGGACGGCGGTCTCGGCGCCATCGCCGCCGGCTGGGGCACGCAAGAGACCCGGTCCCGCGACCGCTGGCAGTTCGGCGCCATCGCCGCGTCCCTGCCGCCGGGCAGCTACCGCATCGCCTCCGCTCACGACCCCGACACGCTACAGGAAGCCACGCTCGCGTTTCTCCTCGCCGGCTACGGTTTTTCCCGCTACAAGCCCGCCCCCGTCCCGGAGAAAGCCCTCGTCACGCCCGAGGGGCTCGATCCCGCGCGCCTGACCACGCTGGCCGAGGCGGTCGCACTTGGCCGCGACCTGATCAACACCCCGGCTGCCGATATGGGCCCGGACGCGCTGGAAAAGGCCCTTCTGAGCCTCGCCACCCGGTTCTCCGCCGATGCAAGCGTCACCAAAGGCGCGGAACTGCTGGCGCGGAACTTCCCGATGATCCATGCCGTCGGTCGAGCCTCGGATCAGGCCCCGCGCCTGATCGATCTCACCTGGGGAGACCCCGAGGCCCCGAAAGTGACCCTCGTCGGCAAGGGGGTCTGTTTCGATACCGGCGGGCTCGATATCAAGCCGCCCGCGTCGATGGGGCTGATGAAAAAGGACATGGGCGGGGCGGCCAACACAATGGCGCTGGCGCAGATGATCATGGCGCTGGACCTGCCGGTCCGCCTGCGCCTGCTGATCCCGGCGGTCGAGAATTCCATCTCCGCCGGGGCCTTCCGGCCCGGCGACATCCTGACCTCCCGCAAGGGCCTCAGCGTCGAGGTCAACAACACCGATGCCGAAGGCCGCCTCGTCCTCGCCGATGCGCTGGCGCTGGCCGACGAAGAGGCCCCGGAGCTCCTGATCTGCATGGCCACGCTTACCGGGGCCGCTCGCGTCGCCCTCGGCCCCGACCTGCCGCCCTTCTTCACCCGCGACGAGGCGCTGGCCGCCGACCTGACCGAAGCCGCCGCCAAGGCCACCGATCCGCTCTGGCGCCTGCCGCTCTGGCCGCCCTACGAGACCCTGATCGAGCCCGAGATCGCCGATCTCGACAACGCCCCTTCCGGCGGCATGGCCGGGGCGGTTACCGCCGCGCTCTTCCTGGCGCGCTTTGTCGAGAACACCGCCGCCTTCGCCCATTTCGACATCTATGGCTGGACCCCGACCCCGAAACCCGCCCGCCCCAAGGGCGGTGCGGTCCAGGGGCCGCTGGCGCTGCTGTCGGTTATCGAAAAACGCTTCGCCGGGCGATGAGTTTCGATGCGCGCATCACCCCGGCCCGGCCCGATCTGGCCGCCGCGTCTCTCCGGGGCCGCATCGCGGCCGGACGCTATGCGGAAGGCACGCCCATGTGCGTCGCCGCCAGCGTGCTCGACCTCCGCCAGAGCCCCGAGCGCAGCGCGCCGCTGGCCACGCAACTGCTGCATGGGGAGGATTTCACCGTCTACGAGACCCGCGCCGACGGTCTCGCCTGGGGCCAGTCCGAGGTGGATGGCTATGTCGGCTATGTCGGGATACGCGGGCTGGAGCCGCAAGGGGCATTGCCCGACGCGAAGGTCACGGCACTTGCCACCCATGTCTATCCAGCGCCCGAGATCAAGACCCCCGCCCGCGCCCGCCTGCCCTTCCTGTCCCGTCTGCACATCCTGACCCGCGAGGGCGATTTTTTCGCCGTCGGCGCCGCCGCCTTCTGTCCCGCCAGGCATCTTTCTCCACCGGACCGGACCGAGCCGGACCTTGCCGCCACTGCCGAAAGATTCCTCGGCGCCCCCTATCTCTGGGGTGGCCGAACCATCGACGGGATCGACTGTTCCGGCCTCGTGCAGCTGTCGCTGATGGCCGCCGGTCTGACCGCGCCCCGGGATTCCGACATGCTGGCCGACATCGGCGACGCGGTGCCTGACGGCGCCCCCCTGCAACGCGGCGATATCGTCGCCTGGAAAGGCCATATCGGGATGATGCGCGATGCCGGGACCCTGATCCACGCCACGGCGCATTCCATGTCCGTCGCCTCCGAGCCGCTCGCCGAGGTGACCGCGAGAATCGCACAGGCCGGCCACGGCCCCGTCACCGCCCGCCGCCGCCTGTAGCGCCCGACGCGGGCTGAATCCTGGCCGCAACCGACTTCGCCCGGGCGGTCCCCGGTCAATCCCTGTCAGTCCGGGGCCGCTCGGATCGCGGCGATCACTCCTCCCAGTAGACCCCGGTCAGGTCATTGGCCTGGGTCGGCGCATTGGCCCAAAGCCCCCTGATCCGCGCATCCGCGACCGAGGTGCGGGCAAGCTGGAAGAGGTAGACATTGACATATTGCTCGGCAATGCGGCGCTGGGCGGCCTGGAGGACCTCCGTCCGGTCCCCCGCGTCCTGGATGAAATCCAGCCCCCTCAGCATCGCCTGCAGCACCGGGTCGTGATAGTCGAAATAATAGTCGTCCCGCGCATAGATGCCGATATCCATCGGTTCGGTATGCGAGATGATGGTCAGGTCGTAATTCCGCGCCTTGAACACGTCCTCCAGCCACTGCGCCCATTCGACATTGGTGACCTCGGGCGTGATCCCGACCGCGCGCAGCTGGCTGGCGATGATTTCCCCGCCACGCCGCGCATAGGCCGGGGGCGGCAGTTTCAGCGACACGGTCAGGCCATCTGCATACCCGGCCTCGGCCAGAAGGGCCCTGGCCTTTTCGGGGTCGTAGTCGGACAGGCCGGTCAGATCGACATAAGCCGGGTGATGCGGCGCGAAATGAGTGCCGATGGGGGTGCCGTAGCCGAACATCGCCCCGTCGATGATCGCCTGCCGGTCGATGGCATGGGCAAGGGCCTTTCGGACACGGATGTCGTCGAAGGGCGGCTTGCCGTTATTGGTGGTCATGATCGTCTCGCCCTCGGTCGAGCCGACCAGCACCGCAAAGCGCGGATCGGCCTCGAACTGGGCCAGGTTCTCGGGCGCGGGGAAGGCCGGAAAGGCGTCGATATCCCCGGCCATCATCGCGGCGAAGGCCGCCGTGGGATCGGAGATGAACTTGAACGTGGCGCGCTCCAGCTTCGCCGGTTCGCCCCAATAGTCGGGGTTCTTCACGATCTCGATACTGTCACCTTGCGTCCATTTCTCGAATTTGAACGGCCCGGTGCCGATCGGCTGGGTGGCCGCCTGATCGATCGAGGCCTCATCCACGATCACCGCGTCCCCCCAGGCGAGATTGAACAACAACATGCCGTTGGGCTGTTTCAATGTGATCTCGACCGCCAGCGCCCCGTCCTCGCCCTCGGCCGGATTGACGCTGTCGATGGCGGAGAACAGCGCCTTCTGGGCGTTGGTACTGTCCTCGGCCATGGCGCGCTCGAAGGAGAATTTCACGTCCTCGGCGGTAAACTCAGCCCCGTCATGGAAACTCACACCCTCGCGGAGCTTGAAGAGATAGGACAGCCCGTCCTCGGAAATCTCCCAGCTTTCGGCCAGGGCGGGCAGGATCTCGCCATTGGGGCCGAAGCGGGTAAGACCCTCGTAGATATTGGCATAGACCACCTCGTCGATGGCCGCCGCCGCCCCGCCCGTCGGGTCGAGATTGGGCGGCTCGAGCTGCATGCCGATGGAAAGATCGCTGCGCGGCTGTGCGAAAACCGCCCCCGCGACGGCAAGCGCTGCGGCGGTGGTCAGGATGCGGTGAAACATGGCTCTCCCCGTTATGGCCAATTTTTGCGGGCGACTTTAGCCATGCTGCAGCGCAATGTCGATGCTTCTGTCACCGTTCCGCTCCGAAGCGGCCCAAACCCCCCGTCCGATCCCCGTCCGATCCCCGTCAGATCCCCATCAAACCCCCATCAGGCCAGCGTTTCACTCCGGCGTTTCAGGCCGCCGCGCGATGATGAAGACCGCCTTGCCGGGCCCGGGCTGCCAGGCCTCCTCGATCTCGAACCCGGCCACGCGGATCATCGCCTCCAGCCGGTCGCGGCCGAAGAAATTCACGTAGGGCAGCCGCCCGATCCATTGACCGAGGGTGACCGCGACCCGGATCGCCCGGGCAAAGCGGATCTCGGTCATGCAGGTGGTGCTGGAAAAGAACCGCCCGCCGGGCCGGGTCAGCCTGAAGCATTTGGCAAGCGCCGCCTCGGGATCGCGCAACAGATGCAGGAGGCTCATCCCCAGCACCGCGTCATAGCCGCCCTCCGGCCCCTCCAGGGTCTCGATGCTCGCCTGCTCGAACTCCACATTGCCAATCCTGGCCGCCTCCGCCTTGCCCCGGGCAATCTCCAGCATCGCCGCCGACAGGTCGGTCGCCCGGACATGGCGCACATGCGGCGCATGCGCGAGCGCCGTCGATCCGGTCCCGCAGCCAAATTCCAGCATCTCGGTCTCCGGCGTCAGGTATTTTCGCGTCATCTCCAGCTTGCGCTGATACGCGGCCTCATCCGCGACCGGCTGCGCGGCATATTTCGCCGCGATCCGGTCCCAGAACCTGCTGTCCTCACCCATGTCTTCCCCTTTTCAAATCCGTCATGCCACCCGGGCCAGGCTCCCCCGGCGGCCCATTTCGCAAGCATCTGGATCCGGACCAGAATTCTTCTTCAGATTGATCCCTTCCGAAACGATTTCGGTCTGGCAGCCCCCTCTTCCGGCCGCCACAGGCCAATGCGGGGGCACCCCCCAGCCTGCGTTCTCCGTCCCCCTCCTTCTTCCAAATACTCCAGGGGGGGGTGCGGGGGGACAGCGTCCCCCCGCGTGTCGCCCAAGCGCCAGCGCGGGCGAAATCCCTCAGCCCAGTCCGCCGGCCCGGGCGATGAACGTCGCAACCTCCTCCACGCCCTTGCCCGATTTCACCTCGCAGAAGACGAAGGGCCGCTCCCCGCGCTGCCGCCCCGCATCCCGCTCCATCACCGCCAACGAGGCCCCGACATAAGGCGCCAGATCGCATTTGTTGATCACCAGCAGGTCCGACCGCGTCACTCCCGGCCCCCCCTTTCTCGGGATTTCCTCTCCCGCCGCCACGTCGATCACATAGATCGTCAGATCGGCCAGTTCCGGCGAGAAGGTCGCCGACAGATTGTCTCCGCCGCTCTCGATAATCACCAGGTCGAGGTCGGGAAACGCCGCCACCAGCTCGTCGATGGCCACCAGATTGATTGAGGCATCCTCGCGGATCGCCGTATGCGGACAGCCGCCGGTCTCGACCCCCTTGATCCGCTCCAGCGGCAGAGCCTGCACCCGCATCAGGTATTCGGCATCCTCGCGCGTGTAGATATCGTTGGTCACCACCGCCATCGAATAGCGGTCCCGGAAGGCCCGGCAGAGCGCCTCGGTCAGCGAGGTCTTCCCCGCCCCCACCGGCCCGCCGATCCCGACCCTCAGGGGTCCATTCGGAGAACTCATGATCTGAAAAGCCTTGTCTGAAGTGTCTCGTGGGCCATGGATGAAAGATCGCCGCGAAAGGCGCAACCTCCGATGTCATCGAACGTGGACCCCGCCGCCTCCGCGGCCACGGCGTCGAAGGCATCGAACAGCGCCGCCAGCACCTTCTGCCCCTCGGTCTGGCCGAGCGGGACAAGCCGGATCCCTGCCGAAACCAGATTGGCCGCGAACCCGTGCAGATAGACCGCCAGCGCCGGGTCCAGCCCGATCCCATGCCGCGCCGCCTCGCGCCCCACCGCCACCGGATAGGCCAGCGGCGCGGTATCGCTGTCCCAGACCGCCCCGGTCGTCCGCATGAAGGCCGTCCCCATCTGCACCGTTTCCAGATGCCGCTCCGCCGAGGCCGCCAGCGCCAGCGCCAGGCCGTTGATTTCCGGCAGCTCCGCCTCCGCGGCCCGCCAGGCTGACGCCAACAGGATCGCGTCGTTCCGCCCCGCACCGTGGCGCAGGCAGGTCTCGATCCAGTCGCGCAAGGTTTCTCCGTCCCGCACATCCCCGGCCGCGACCGCTGTCTCCAGCCCATGGGAATAGGCGAAGGCGCCGACAGGATAGAGCGGTGACATCCACGCCGTCAGCTTGTGGAGGGCGGTATTGTCCACTTCCATCGGCGCCCGGCGTCCGGTCTCACTCATGGTCATGGGCATGGTCATGGTCATGGTCATGGGCATGGTCATGGGCATGGGCATGGTGGTGGTGGTCGTGATGGCGGTGCCCATGGCCATGTCCGTGCTCTTGCGGAGGCCCATCCGACCCCCCGTGCGAATGCCCCTGCACCCGCCCGGTCCCATAGGCGCCGCCTTCCGGGCTGAAGGGAGCGACGATCTCCGTGACCTCGCAACCCTGCCCCCGCAGCATCCCGGCGATGACGTGATCCGCCCGCAGCACCAGCCGTCCGGCATGGATCTCGCAGGGCAGATGCCGGTTCCCGACATGCCAGGCTGCGCGGGCCAGATGCAGCGGGTCGGCGCAGGTTGCCTCCATCAGCTTCTCCGGCGCGGCCCGCACGCCGACATGGCGGCCGTCCTCCAGTTCCAGCGCATCGCCCTCGGCAAGACCGGTGGCCCTGGGGAGATCGAGAAGAAACTCGGTCCCACCCTCGCCGCGCATCGCTATCCGCCGTCGGAACCGGGCGTCATAGTCCAGCATGACCCAGTCCGCGCAGGCCCCCTCGAATGCCTGTTTTACACGCAATGCCCGCATTCCACCGCCCCGTTTCGCGCCATTCGACCAAATACCTGTTGATTTAACACCGAAATCACACGACGATCCACGCAGAAAAATAAGGAACGGGAGGAACCGGGAATGGGACTGTTCTCATCGCTGTTCGGGGGATCGGAAGACGGCGCGGGCGGGGGTCCGAAGCTGACCCATATCAAGATCCATCCGGCGGTCGACAATGGCGTCGAGCCCGGCTCGCCCAGCTTCGGCGGCGGCACGCTGCGATGCAAATGCGGCTCGGGACAGGTGGTGGTCAAGGTGAAAAGCCAGACCGCCCATAACCATGTCTGCGGCTGTACCAAATGCTGGAAACCCGCCGGCGCAATCTTCGCGCAGATCGCCATTGTGGATAGCGAACATGTCGAGGTCGCCGAACATGGCGAGAAACTCGAGATCGTCGATCCATCGGCGGCGATCCAGCGCCACGCCTGCAAGGAATGCGGCACCCATATGTTCGGTCGGATCGAGGATCCCGCGCATCCGTTCCACGGGGTGGATTTCGTCCATACCGAGCTCTCCGAAGAGACCGGCTGGTCGGCACCGGAATTCGCCGCCTATGTCTCGTCGGTCATCGAAGGCGGCGTCGATCCCGACAGGATGGACGACATCCGCGGCCGCCTGAGAGAATTGGGGCTCGAACCCTATGACACCCTGTCTCCGCCGCTGATGGACGCCATCGCCACCCATATCGCCAAGGCATCCGGGGCGCTGAGAACCTGAACGCTCCCGGCGAACGGAAATTTGTCGGCGGCGGGGCCTCTCCGCCGCCGTATTGTCAGGCGCAGGCCGCCGCGTAGGCCTGTTCGAAGACCCCGACCCAGCCGGAATTGTAGCCCTCGCGCATGGTCGCGGCGTCCTCGGCCAGGACTTCCCAACCGGAATGGGTCAGGGTGACCCGGGTGCCGGGCTCGGTCGGCTCGAAGCGGATTTCGACCCGGGTTGCCTGGGCCTCGGGCCGTCCGACATGCCAGGTGAAGGCCAGATACCGCCCCGGGTCCCAGTCGGTGACCGTGCCCCAGGGGTGCTCGGTGCCGTCGGGCGCGATCTCGGTCAGTTTCGCGCCGACCCCCTCGCCGACATGGACCGACTTCGCCACCCCGCCGCGCATCGCCGTCATCGAGTGCCTGTCGAGCGGCCACCACCGGGTCATGTCGCGTGTGAAGATCCGGAAGGCGGTTGCCGGATCGCAGGGAACGATGATCGTTTTCACCACCGGGTCAGTCATGCGCGCTCTCCTGTCTACGGACTTCAGCGGCAAAGCGCGCCAGCGCGTCGCCCCAGAACGTGTCGATATAGTCGCGGAGTTCCTCCAGGCTTTCGGCCCGCGCGAAATAGAACCGCGCCGTGCCCTTCGCCTCCACCCCGACCAGCCCCGCCTCCTTCAGCACCTTCAGGTGCTGCGAGACGGCCGGCCGGCTCACCCGGCTCCCCTCCGCCAGCCCACCCACCGAATTTGGCCCCTCGCGCAGCCGCTCGAACAGCGCGCGGCGGGTGGGGTCGGCAAGGGCGGAGAGAATCACTTCGTAAGCCATGGCTTACGTTAGCACAAACTTACGAACTGAACAACGGGAGAGGTATTGAGATAGCGATGCCCTACATCGGTTCCATCGACAGCGGCACATAGAGCGTCGGCTCATAGCTCCATTCGTAATAGCCCTGGATCACCGCGAAATCGAGTTCGGGCAGATAGGCCAGCCGGATCACCAGCGGCCCGCTATCGGCATAGCGCATGTTGATCTGCACAGGGACCGACGCATAGGTGCAAGCCCCGGCGCTGAACGTCCCGGGCGCCCCGATCCCGTAACCGATAAAGGCCTCGTCCAGCAACGCGCCCTTGTCGTCGAAGGAAAGCTGCTTGCCGCCGCCGGTCTTGCCGGGGTCCAGCGGAAAGACGGACGCGGTCTCGAAATCGTATTCATACCGGGTCCGGTCGGCGACCTTCTTGCCGCCGCCGGGGCGGCTGAAGCTGGCGGTCTCGAAAATGCCGCGCTCGGTGATGATGTGATAACGCGACCCGTCGGGTTCCAACTCAACCTCTTCGACGAGACCAGGCGACGGCACGGTATATTCGATAACCACGCCATCCTCGAAAAGGATGCGGATGCCGGTCGCCAGATCCGCCGCCAGCGGACAGGCCGAACCCGCCGCCGGAAGGGCGAGCCCGCACAAGGCCAACCCGAATACGCGCTGTATCGAGAATGGCATCCGGCCTGCAATATCTCCTTAATGACGTCAGCCGCAAGACTGCAGGAAATCAGGCCTCGACGCAACCAGGACCGGAGCGGCCCCTCCGGCTACCCGGCACACTTGCTCGAATACGGCGTTCAGAGCCCCTCCAGCACCCGCGACAGGCGGAAAGCCGAGAAGGGGCGCATTTCATTGGACAGGAGCAAAAGGTCATGGGCCTGCAGTATCTCCAACCCCTTGGGTCCGCCCTCCTTGGGATTGTCACGTCCCGCGAGATAGGTTGCGCTGTCGAGACAGCAGACGCTGCGGTCGGGCGAAGGGCAGTCGCGCCAATCGCCCCCCGCCTCCGCCGCCTGAAAGACATGCACCAGCGGCGCTCCGCCATCAGCCACCAGCAGGAACCGTCCGTCCGGGCTGAAGGCCAACCCATGCGGATAGCCGCAACCGCCGAGCCGGATATCGGGGCGCCGCCTCGGCAGCGGCCGCCGGATCGGCATCCGGTAGAGCAGCACCTCATGGGTGCTGTGGTTGCTCACCGCCAGCCACTTCCCGTCCGGCGACAGCGCCAGCCCGTCCGGGATATCCAACCCCGCCCCGATCATCAGCGCGCCCCGTCCGGCCCGGGGCGGCGGCCCGAGGCGCAGCGTGTGGCGGGTCACGCGGTGCGAGAAATTGTTGGCGACGATCAGCTCATACCGGTCCCCGCCCCTGTGCCGGGCGATGACCGAGCCCGGCGTGTCGATCTCGCGCAGCAATCCCGCATGTTCAAGCCTCAGCACCGCCGGCGCGTCCGCCTCCACCACCCCGACGGTCTCGCCGGGAAGCCGGTGCAGGCTCACCTTGCCCTCGCGGTTGGCGACAACGAAATGCCCTTCCCCGACAAAGGCCATCCCATGGGGAACGGCGAAGTTCCGCGAGTGCAGGATCAGCGGATCGTCAAGCACGATCGTCCCCGCCTCCACGGCGATCCGCATGAAAAGACAGACATTTCTCTCGAACCCCACCAGCGCCAGCCGCGCGCCGTCTGGAGAGACGCGGATATCCTCGGTCCGCCCGACCTTCGCCAGCGCCTCGGCGCAGCTGTTGGAGGCGCGGAAAGGCACCCCGGCCGCACGCTCGACCTCTTCATACAGCGCAAAATCAAACATGGCGCACCGCTTACCCCGCCCCGGCGTGGGATTCCGTCAAGAAGACCGCACCTCCGGGGGCCCTTCGCTCAGAACATGAAATACCTTTGCGCCATCGGCAAGACCTCCGCCGGCTCGCAGGTCAGAAGCTCGCCATTCGCCCGGACCTCATAGGTCTCGGGATCGACCTCGATCTCGGGGGTGGCATCGTTCAGCTTCATCGCCGCCTTGCCGATCCCGCCGCGCGTGTTCTCGACCGCGACGGTCCCCTTGGCGAGGCCGAGCTTGCCCCCGATGCCTGCCGCCTGCGCGGCCGCCGAGACGAAAGTGACCGAAGAATTTTCCAGGCTTCGCCCGAAAGCCCCGAACATCGGCCGCGAATAGACCGGCTGCGGCGTCGGGATCGAGGCATTGGGGTCGCCCATCTGGGCACAGGCAATCGTGCCGCCGATCAGCACCATTTCCGGCTTCACGCCAAAAAACGCCGGGTTCCACAGCACCAAGTCGGCCCGCTTGCCCTCCTCGATCGAGCCGATTTGGCGGCTCATCCCATGCGCGATGGCAGGATTGATCGTGTACTTGGCGATGTAGCGCCGGACCCGCAGGTTGTCATTGTCGCCGGTCTCTTCCGCCAGCCGCCCGCGCTGCTTCTTCATCTTGTCGGCCGTCTGCCAGGTGCGGATCAGCACCTCACCGACGCGGCCCATCGCCTGACTGTCCGAGGCAATGATCGAAAAGGCCCCCATATCGTGCAGGATGTCCTCAGCCGCAATCGTCTCCTTCCGGATACGGCTCTCGGCAAAGGCCACGTCCTCTGGGATCGACTTGTCGAGATGATGGCAGACCATCAGCATGTCGAGATGCTCTTCGAGCGTGTTCACCGTATAGGGGCGCGTCGGGTTGGTGGAGGACGGGATGACGTTCGCTTCGCCGCAGACCTTGATGATATCCGGCGCATGGCCGCCGCCCGCGCCCTCGGTATGGAAGGCATGGATCGTCCGGCCCTTCATGGCCTTGATGGTGTTCTCGACGAAGCCCGATTCATTCAGCGTGTCGGTGTGGATCATCACCTGCACGTCCATGTCGTCGGCCACAGACAGGCAGCAGTCAATAGCCCCCGGCGTCGTCCCCCAGTCCTCGTGCAGCTTCAGCGCACAGGCCCCGCCCTCGACCATTTCGACCAGCGCCGCAGGCAGCGAGGCATTGCCCTTGCCCGCGAAAGCCAGGTTCATCGGAAACGCGTCAGCGGCCTGCAGCATCCGCCCGATATGCCATGGCCCCGGCGTGCAGGTCGTCGCCAGCGTCCCATGTGCAGGCCCCGTCCCGCCGCCAAGCATCGTCGTTAGCCCCGAATGCAGCGCATCCTCGATCTGCTGCGGACAGATGAAGTGGATATGACTGTCAAACCCCCCCGCCGTCAGGATCCGCCCTTCGCCTGCAATCGCCTCGGTCCCCGGCCCGATGATGATATCGACCCCGGGCTGAGTATCCGGATTCCCCGCCTTGCCGATCTTGACGATCAGCCCGTCCTTCAGCCCGACATCCGCCTTGTAGATGCCGGTATGATCCACGATCAGCGCATTGGTGATCACGGTATCCACCGCCCCCCCGGCGCGGGTGGTCTGGCTTTGCCCCATCCCGTCCCGGATCACCTTGCCGCCCCCGAACTTCACCTCCTCGCCATAGGTGGTGAGGTCCTTCTCCACCTCGATGATGAGGTCGGTATCGGCGAGCCGGACCCGGTCCCCGGTGGTGGGTCCGTACATGTCGGCATAGGCGGCGCGGGTTATGGTTGCGGGCATCAGAAGACCTCCTCGGCATTCGTGTGGTCGTTTTTGTTGATTTCGTCGCGGGCGCGCGTGGCGCCGCGCTGGTAGAGGGCGAAAGTGGCAATGACCGAGGCGATCAGGAGCGCCAGCAGCCAGTCGGTCTCGGGGTTTGCGTATAAGGCAATTATCAAGAGTGCGGCGGGCATGATCGGCAGCGAGATGACAAAATACTTCCAGAACACCGCCTTGTTGGAGAAATGCGCTCCGGCAACCGCCCCGAAGATGGCGTATTGCAGCCAGAGGCTCATTCGAACACTTCCTCAAGGCCGCCCAACTGCTTGTTCGCTTCCGTTGTGTTCAGGCGGCGAGCAAGGACTGCGCCTCTTGCGTAAATAGCCAGAAGAATCGGAGCGAATAAATATGCGAGAGCATTTGCGAATGTGGCGGGCACGATATTCAACAGTAAGGAAATGATTGTGACAGCCATGAAAGCGATTGAAGAAAGGAAATGCACCCAAAAAACCTTACGATTATAATGGTATAGGCCGCAAATCGACCCCCAGAAGAGATACATTACCGGGTCCAAATCACAAACCTCTCCTCAACGACACGATCTCCGGATCGGTCCTGGCGAACACAGGCGGGTTCGGGTCGGGCTCGAAGCCGAGCTTGCGGTAAAGCGGCACGGCCTCGATGGTCTCGTCCACCGCGTCGAGGCGCATTTCGGTGTAGCCGAGGCACCGGGCCTCCTCGATCAGGCGCAGGCAGAGGGCGCGGGCGACCCCATGGCCTCGGGCTTCCTCGGTGACATACATCCGGTTCAGTTCGCAAACGCCGGGGCGTTCGGGTTTCAGCATGACAATGCCGGCGGCCTTGCCATTCAGCCGTGCCAGCAGGCATTCCCCGGCGGGCGGGTTGAAATGGGTGGCGAAATCGGCGAGCTGGCCGGCGACGTCCTGATCCTCGATATAGGCGTCCACCATGGCGTGTTTCGCCGGGTAGCGGGCCTTGATGTAGTCGAAGAAGGCCCAGACGAGGCGGGTGACTTCGGCGATGTCCTCGGGCGTGCGGACGGTGTTGAGGGTGATCTCGCGCATCCCGTCCCTCATTTCGACACCGGCTGGCGTGGGGCGGTGTCGACGCCGCTCGGGCCGGAGACCTCGCGCGAATGCACCTTTCGGTCGGCCAGCGCGTCGGGGCGTTCGCGTTCGAGGCAGACGACATTGACCGAAACGGTCTCGCCGCCATCGGGCAGGCGGTTGCGGCCAAAGACCGCCTCGCCGCAGGTGCGGCAGAAGAAATGGTGCGGGGTGCGGGCCTCGGCGAAGTTTTCGGTCAGGTGGTCGGCGCCGGTGATGACGCGGAAGCTTTCCGATGGCCCGTGGGCGATCCTCAACCCCTGACCCCGGCAGCGGCCGCAGATGCAGGGGGTGGCGCGGGAGGGGTCGACCTCGACCACGAAATGCACCGCGCCACAGGCGCAGACGGCGTGATATGCCCGGCTGCCTTTCACCTGAGGCCGGCACCGGCGCGCCGGTCCGACTGCCGAGCCTCGGGCCCGGGGCCGTCTTCTGCAAAAGGCGTCAGACCAGGCATGCGAATTACACCGACGCCCCGTCATAGTGATGCGATGTCAGCGACCGCGCATCCACCCCGTCGAGGCAGTTGAGATTGATCGCGGCCACCGGCGCGCCGTCCGGCATCACCCCATAGGCAAAGGGCTCGATGCCGCAGGTTTTGCAGAACTGGTGGCGGATGACCTTGTTGTGGAACAGATATTCGGCCATCGCCTCCTCTCCCTTGTTCAGCGTAAACTTGTCACGAGGCGCAAAGACCAGCACCGACCCGAGCCGCCTGCAGCGCGAGCAATTGCAGGTGACCGAGCCGTCGAGGGTTTCCAGTTCGACGTCGTAGTCGATGGCGCCGCATTGGCAGGAACCGTGGTATTTTGCCATTGTGAAATCCTCTCTTTTAATCCCGGCTTCAGGCCAGTTCTGTGAAATCTGCTGACTTGGCTGCTGCCTTGTCGAAGGTCAGTGTCGTTGCACACCCCGCAAGCCGGTTCATTGCGCCGATCAGATGGTCGGCAAATCCGCCGCCACCCGATTTCAGCCCGTCGAGAGCGGATTCAACGGCGTCTCTGTCAGAGACTTCGACATTGACCGAATTCAAAAGCCGTTCAACGATTTCGGCCTGCACGGAGCGGGGCTGCTTCAACGGCCCACCCACGACCCAAAGGGTTTCTGCGATGACGACAGCATTGGCATAGCACGGTCCCTTCCCGGCAATCGCCCTCTCTACCAGTGCCGTCTGATGCGGCGCGTCACCACCGACCGGCTCGTCATCTATGAGCCAGCGCAACAGAACATTGGTGTCGATACCGATCACTTGCCCGACCCGAGTGCCGTGCGGGCATCGGAGACCCATTCGGCGATCCGTTCGGTCGAAACCTTGTCCCTGGTCTTGATCAACCCCTTGAGATCGTTGAACGACCGGGTTTCCTTGCGCATGAGAACGGTGCCGTCTTCGAGCCGGGCAAAAACCAACCGGTCCCCGGCTTCAAGCTGCATATCTGACCGCAGCGAAGCGGGGATGGTCACCTGACCCTTCGATGTTACGGTTGCTGTGGTCGACATATCCTTACCTTTTTAAACTCCTTACATGTAAGTACAGTAAGGAGTTTGACCGTAAAATTCAAGAGCGCATCATAACTCGCCCATCACCACCTGATTGAACCCATAGACCTTCCGCGCCCCGCCATAAGGCACCAGCGTCACGTCGCGGGTCTGGCCGGGTTCGAAGCGGACGGCGGTGCCCGCGGCGATGTCGAGGCGCATGCCCTTGGCCGCCGTGCGGTCGAAATCGAGGGCGGGGTTGGTTTCGGCGAAATGGTAGTGGCTGCCGACCTGCACCGGGCGGTCGCCGGTGTTCGAGACGGTCAGCGTAACGGTCTCGCGCCCCTCGTTGAGGGTGAGCGTGCCGTCGGCGGGAAGGATTTCTCCGGGGATCATGGGCGGGGTCCTTTGAGGGGGGCGGGGTGAACCCCGCCCTACGGGGGTCAGCGGTTGCGAACGAACAGGAGCAACCCGGCGACGGCGATGGCCGCCAGTCCAAGCCACAGGCCTTCGACCCCGTGCGGGTGGTGATGCAGCCCGTCATGGGCCGAGGCGGCGAGCGGGGTGAAAAGCGCGATGGCGGTGAGGATGGATTTCATCTGGGTCTCCTTAGCGGATGGGTTCGTGGACGGTCACCAGCTTGGTGCCGTCCGGGAAGGTGGCCTCGACCTGCACGTCGTGGATCATCTCAGGTATCCCCTCCATGCACTGGTCGCGGGTCACGACATGGGCGCCGGCCTGCATCAGGTCCGACACCGAACGCCCGTCCCGCGCCCCCTCGACGACGAAATCGGTGATCAGCGCGATCGCCTCGGGGTGGTTCAGCTTCACCCCCCGCTCCAGCCTTCCCCGCGCCACCATGGCGGCGAGCGAGACCAGCAGCTTGTCCTTTTCCCTCGGTGTGAGGTTCATGTTGCCTCCCTTTTACATATGCCAGACACGCGGCAACCCGGTGCCGCGGAACCTTGTGAGAAACTCCGTAATCGCGGTGCGCAGCGGCGCATTATCCGGTGCCAGGAACCGCAGGACCATCAGCCCGTTCCAGGCCGAGGCGGCGGCTTCGACCCCCGCCAGCCCCGCCAGTATCTCGCGCGCCTGCTCCAGCCGGTCCTCCGCCTCGGGCGCCACATGCACCAGCGTCGCCGCTGCCCGTGCCCCGCCGAAACTCGCAGGCCTCGCGGTCAGCGTAGCAAGGTCCCCACCCAGCCTCAGCGTATCGGCATAGACCAGTTCGCCGCCCCGCCGGATACGCCACGCATCACGGAACAGCCCCGAGCGCAGCACCTCGCCCATCGCCTTGCGCCCGAACACCACGCTTTCAAGCGCAAACAGCCGCGCGTCGGCGGCCATCTCCACCTCCAGCTGCCGCTCCAGCCGCCCGCCTTCGAAAAGGATCGTCTCCAGCGGCAACCACGCAAGGCTGGCCCCGCGCTCCACCTTCAACGTCGTCTCCAACCGCCCCACGCCCTCCGACGCCCGATACACACGCTCGGCGGCCTGGGTCGTGGCGACCACATCCGCGCCCTCCCCTGCCTCGACCTGGTAGGCAAATTCATCCCCCCCGGTGATCCCCCCGGCCGTGTTGACAAAGACCACATGCGCCGCGTCGCCATAACTGCGGGGCCGCATCGCCTTGGCCGAGCCGGCCTGGTAAAGCTCTGCCAGCACCGTCTGCGCCCCGCGCAGCCTGAACCCGGCCCGCGCAATCCCGCGCGCGCGCTGCAGCCTCGTCATATGTCCCTGTGTGTCGAGCACCCGGTTTCTGATCCGCTATCGGCTTTAGCCTTTGTCCCGACTATGCAATCTGGCTGAGCCACTGCAAAGCGCTTCTGTGCAGGAGAAACGCAAATGCGTGCATTTGCTCAAAATTAAGGCATGCAAGCGTAGAATCTTTCCAATCCCGGAAAGATGAGCCTTTGCAGCGGGTCACCTTCATGCCGCCAGTTTCCGGCACTATTCACGCTTTCGGACGCTTGACCTGACAGGCGCAAGGCATAAGGAAGTCCGGAGACGAAGTTGCGCCAGTGACCACCCAGCGAGGCTCCATGACCACCACGACCACTGACGCCGAAGCAGCCGGGGGCCCGCCCCGCGTGCTGCCTCTGCAGATGGTCTTTGCCTTCAACGGCATGGGCATCGCCCTGTGGTTCCCGCGCATCCCGGACGTCAAGGCAGCGCTCGAGGTCGACCTGCTGACGCTGGCGATCTGCTTCTTCATGCTGCCGGTGGGCACGCTCACCGGTTTCCTCTTCGCCGCCCCCCTCGTCAAACGCCTCGGCACGAGGCGCGGCTGCATGATCCTCGCCGCCGCCTTCCTGGTCGGCTTCATCCTGCCGGCGCTGGCCTTCAACGCCGTCACCCTCGGCATTGCCCTCTTCTTCGCCGGTCTCCTCGTGCCCTCCGTTGAGGTGTCGATGAACGCCAAGGCCAGCGAGATCGAGACCGCCACCGGCCGCCGCTTCATGACCCGCTGCCACGCCTTCTGGAGCTTTGGTTCGATGACCGGGGCGCTGATTGGCGGCGCCTTCGCGCAGGCGGGCATCCCCTTTCTGACCCAGCAGGCGATCATGGAGCCGATCCTCGCCGTCGCCACCATCTGGTTCGCCCTGCAACTCCCCGCCGACCGCCCCTCGGACGCGCCCGAACAAAAGGGCCTCGCCCTGCCCGCCAGGGCGGTGCTCGGCCTCTGCCTCCTGCCCATCGGCGCACTGATGCTGGAGGGTGCTATCATGGAATGGTCGGCGATCTTCCTGCGCGAGAATGTCGGTGTCGCGCCATGGGAGGCCGCCGCCACCTATGCCGGTTTCGCCCTGGTGATGGGCATCGGCCGGATGATGGGCGACGGGCTGGCCGAACGCTACCGCTCGGGCAGCATCCTGAAAGTCTCGGGGTTGCTGGCCGGGGTCGGCATGTTCATCTTCTCGCTGTCGCCGGGCTTCTGGGTGGCGCTGCCGGCGGCCTGTCTGCTGGGCGCGGGCGTGGCCAATATCTACCCGCTGGCGATCTCGTCGGTGGCGATGTCGCCGCACGGGTCCAAGGAAAACAACGTCGCTGCCATCACCTTCTTCGCCTTCATGGCCTTCCTGATCGGCCCGCCGCTGATCGGCGTGCTCGGCAAGCTCTTCGGCCTGCCTGTGGCGCTGACGCTGCTGACCCCGATGGGCCTGCTGCCGATCCTGATGCTGGCGACGGGCTGGGCAAAAGTACCGGAGGACGCGGCATGATCCCGAAGGCGGTCATTTTCGACATCGGCAACGTGCTGATCACCTGGAACCCCGAGCGGCTCTATGACGCGATCCTGCCCGACCCCGCGGAACGGGAAAGGCTGTTCGCCGCCATCGACCTCCACGCCATGAACGACCGCATCGACCGCGGCGCGCCCTGGCGCGAGACCGTCTACGAGACCGCCGAGGCCCATGCGGAATTCGCCGATCTGATCCGCCTCTGGCACGACCGCTGGATCGAGATGGCGTCCCCCCGGATCGAAGGCTCCTGGACGATCCTGCGGGAACTGCGCCGCGCCGGGGTGCCGGTCTTCGCCCTGTCCAATTTCGGCGTTCAGAGCTTTTCCTATGCCGAGACCCATTACCCCGAACTGGCCGAATTCGACCGCCGCTTCATCTCGGGCCACATGCAGGTCATCAAGCCCGAAGCGCGGATCTACGAAATGGTCGAGGAGGAAAGCGGGCTGAAAGGGGCGGAGCTGTTCTTCACCGACGACCGGACGGACAATATCGAGGCTGCCGAGGCAAGGGGCTGGCAGGGACATTTGTTCCGCGACCCGGAAGACTTGCGGGCAGCCCTGCGCGAGGCCGGGTTGCCGGTCTGATTCCCTTTTCTATCGATCGAGTATCTATCCCGCCCCTCTCCCCCATCCCCTCTCCCAGCGGGAGAGGGGGGCGCCCAAGCTGCACGTGCCGGCGTCCCCCCCTCCCTCTGGGAGGGGGGTCAGGGGGGAGGCTTTGCTCAAGCCAGAGCGGAGTGTGCCTGCCACAAACATGCACTCCACTCTTGCCCAACTCCACCGACTGGCGTATAGCCGCCGCTTCGTAAATATGAAGTCTCCGCTACCTTCACAAAAAAACGGACCAAGCCATGACCCGTACCCTGATCCCCGGCATCCTCGCCATGGCGGCTATCGTTGTCGCCTCGAACATCCTCGTGCAGTTCCTCTACGGCGACTGGCTGACCTGGGGGGCCTTCACCTACCCGTTCGCCTTTCTGGTCACCGACCTGATGAACCGCCTCCACGGGCCCTCGGCGGCCCGCCGCGTCGTGTTGGCCGGTTTCGCCGTCGGGCTCGCCTGTTCCTTCATCGGCACCCAGATCATCGGCGAGTTCGGCCCGCTGGTTACCCTGCGCGTCGCCATCGGATCGGGGACCGCGTTCCTTGTCGCGCAGCTTCTGGATGTCGCCATCTTCGACACCCTCCGCCGGAGCGCCTGGTGGCAGGCGCCGCTGGTCTCGTCGGTGATCGGCGGCGCTGTCGATACCGGCCTCTTCTTCGCCATCGCGTTTTCGTCCAGCCTCGCCTTCATCGCCCCCTCGGTCGATGTGACCTGGGCCGGGGAAGTCCTGCCGATCCTGGGCCACGGCCCCGAAGCGCCGCTCTGGGTCAGCCTGGCGATTGCCGATTTCGCGGTGAAGCTGGCAATCTCGCTGATCGCCCTCATCCCCTTCCGGCTGGCGATTTCGCGCCTGAGCGCAACATAAGGATTGACTTATCCACAGGATGTGCCACCATATCTGGTAACTGAAACCAGCGAAAGGAGGTGATCCAATGTCTCATGGGATTTTGGAGCAGAAGGTCGGGTTCAAGCGCGAGGTGACCGGCTGAGAGGCAGCCCTCTCTTTCGAGACACATCCGCTTAGGGTTTGGCCCACCGGCCGTCCTCCAAAGCTCATACCGAACAAACGGAAAGGCCGCCCCACAGGCGGCCTTTTCATTGGTTGCCTCGCGTGCCACGCCACCGGGTCATCGCCGACAATCCAGGCGCCTCCGACCGGTCCACCACCATCACCGACCATTTCCCGCTCAGTCGGGCGGCTCCGGGCGGACAGCGATTGCCCCCCGAGAATAGAGCCTTAGGATGCGCGGGAATCAGCACTCCCGTTCCGGACCCGCAAATGACCGATACCGCACGACACATCTACGCCATTGCGACAAGTCTCCTGCTCGCCGCCTGCACCCAGACATTTCCCGAGACAGGCTCCGGCAGCCTGGCCGACAACGCCGATTACGGCGCGGTGCAAGAAGGCTATATCACCGTTCCGCCGGTCGATCCCGCCTTCCTCAACCCCCCGAACCGGCGGGCGGTGGTCACCTATTCCGGCCGCGAGGCCGCCGGGAGCATCGTCGTCGATCCCTTCGCCAAGTTCCTCTATTTCGTGCAAGGCGACGGCAGCGCCATCCGCTATCCCATCGCGGTGGGTCGGGAGGGACGCGGCTTCAGCGGTCGGGCTACGGTCGGGCGCAAGGCGGAATGGCCAAGCTGGACGCCGACCGCCAACATGGTGCGGCGCGAGCCGGAGGTCTACGGCCCCTTCGCGCGCGGCATCCCCGGCGGCAAGGCGAACCCGCTGGGGGCGCGGGCGCTCTATCTCTACCGGGGCAGCCGGGACACCTATTACCGGATACACGGCACCAACGATCCCGCGACCATCGGCAATCAGGGCAGCGCGGGTTGCATCCGTCTGTTCAACCAGGACATCATCCACCTCTATGAACGCGTGGATGCCGGGGCGCCGGTCATTGTCCGTACCTATGAACAATCGGTCGCGATGGAAGGTGTCGAACTGGCCAACCGGGGCGGCGAAATGGTCCCTCGGCGCAACGACCCCGAAGAAGTCTACGCCTTTGTCGCCGAGGAGGCGAGGCGCAAGGCGGAATACGAGGCGGCGAACTGAGGACGCGACCCGGGTCCGCCGCCGCCAGCGACGCCCCGGCTCAGAGCAGGTCCCTGGCGGCGAGGTTCCGCATCAGCGCCGTGGCGCCGAAGGTCCATTCGGGGCATTCGGTCGACAGGCGCACGATATTGGTCAGATGGCCAAGCCCGGCGGCCGAGATGGTCACCCGGTCGCCCAGCTTGTGGGTGAACCCCTCGCCCGGCGTGTCCCTGTCCTCGGTCGGGGCGAAAAGCGTGCCGAGAAACAGCATGAACCCATCGGGATACTGGTGATGGCGGCCGATGGTCTGGCGCACGAGATCCTCGGGATCGCGGCTGATCTCGGACATGGAGGAATGGCCCGCCAGGGTGAACCCGTCCTCGCCCTCGACCCTCAGATCCAGTTCGGCGCGGCGGACATCGTTCAGGGAATAGGTCTCGTCGAACAGCCGGATAAAGGGGCCGATGGAACAGGACGCATTGTTGTCCTTGGCCTTGGACAGCAGCAGCGCCGAACGGCCCTCGACATCGCGGAGATTGACGTCATTGCCAAGGGTGGCCCCGATGATGGCGCCCCTGGAATTCACCGCCAGCACGACCTCCGGCTCGGGATTGTTCCAGTTCGAGATCGGGTGCAGCCCGACCTCCGCCCCCCAGCCGACCGAGGACAGGATCTGGGCCTTGGAGAATACTTCGGCATCGGGGCCGATGCCGACCTCCAGATATTGCGACCAGAGGCCCTCGGCGATCAGCGCCGCCTTGACCTGGGCCGCCGCTTCGGAACCGGCTTCGAGATTGCGCAGGGAATCGCCGATCAGATCGCCGACCTTGGCGCGGATCGCCTCGGCCTTCTGGGGATCCCCGGCGGCCTTTTCCTCGATGACGCGTTCGACCATCGAGCGGGCGAAGGTGACGCCGCAGGCCTTGACAGATTGAAAGTCGCAAGGTGCCAGCAGATGCAGGCGCTCGGGATCGGAAGCGGCCTCCGGCACCGCGATCTGGTCGAGGGCCCCAAGCGACGGGCCGTTGGCGGATTTCACGTAAGCGGCGGGATCGTCCATTTCGGCGATGTCGCGGACGGTGGGCGCCGTCTTCGAGGTGATGTCGAAAAGCTGGCCGTCGCGGAGCGTGACCACCGAGGGCCCGCCGGCTTTCGGGTTCCAGACGCGGCCCAGAAAGCAGCCCGTGCGGTCATTGTCGTCGAGTATGCGCATGTCCGTCCCCATGTTCTGTCCCATCTTTTGTCTGTCGCCTGTCGCATGCGACCCGCTGCCTCCATCCGGTCCAGCGGGGCCACTCGAGCCTCGCGGAACCCGATCCGCATCGGCGCGACACGATCTTGGCGCGATAGGGGCAAAGAGGAGGGGCGAGGTCAAGGGGAGGATTGGACGAAATCCCGTGCGGTTGCCCGTGAGCCCCGCCATCCCGTCTCTGAAACGCCCTTTGCAGGGCGGGTATTGAGAAAATTGCATCTGCTGTTGTCGGATGCCCCAACCGAACCGGAAACTCAACTCCCCTGACGCGCCTCGATCCCAAATCCCGCCAATACCGATTGCCAACAGAGCCCTGTTCGGCGCCTGCCCTGGGCGATCAGCCACCCCGCGCCAGGCCCGTCCCCCCGGCGCGCGTCACCCATGAGACAGGCTTCTCCCCATTTCAATGCCCGGGCCGTGTGGACCCGAGGTTTGAAACCCGCCGGGTCAGGGCAGGATTCGTGGCAGGAAGACCAGCGCCAGCGCGCCGATCAGCCCGATGGAGACGGCCATCGCCAGCCGCCCACGCACCGGCAGGAACCGCTCGCACAGGAAGGCCACCAGGGCGATGATCGCCGCGTTCAGCAGGATATGCATGGTCATGATTTTCTCCCCCTAATCCTTATAGCCGTCGGGATTGCGGCTCTGCCAGTTCCAATGGTCGCGGCACATGTCGGCGAGGGTCTTCTCGGTCCGCCAGCCCAGCACCTCCGCCGCCCGGCCCGGCTCGGCGAAATACATCGCCAGATCGCCCTCCCGCCGCGCCACGACCCGATAAGGCAGGTCGCGGCCCACCGCCTCGGCAAAGGTCGCGATCGCCTCCATCACCGAATACCCCCGCCCGGCACCGAGATTGAGCTTCAGATTGCCGCCCCGCCCCGCCCCCGACATCAGGTGGTCGATGGCCTTCACATGCCCCTTCGCGAGGTCGACCACATGGATATAATCCCGCACCCCGGTCCCGTCCGGCGTGTCGTAATCGTCACCGAAAACCTGCAGCACCTCGCGCCGCCCGGCCGCCACCTGGGCGATGAAGGGAAAGAGATTGTTGGGAATATCCGCCGGGTCCTCGCCGATCTCGCCCGAGGGATGGGCGCCGACCGGGTTGAAATACCTCAGCGAGATCGCGGCGAGATCCGGGTTGGCCCGGGCCAGATCGTCGAGCATCTGCTCGCTCATCAGCTTGGTCATGCCATAGGGATTGATCGGGGAGGTCGGCGTCGCCTCGTCGATGGGCTTGTCGTCCGAGACTCCGTAGACCGTCGCCGAGGAGGAGAACACCACCCGCCTCACCCCGTGCCGCAGCAGCGCGGCATAGAGCTTCAGTCCCCCGGCGACGTTGACGTCATAGTAGAATTCCGGCCTCTCGACCGATTCCCCCACTGCCTTCAGCCCGGCCAGATGCACCACCGCGTCGAAATCATGCGCCGCGAACAGCCGCTCCAGCGCCGCCTCGTCGCGCACATCGCCCTCGACCAGCACCGGCACCCGGTTGGTCAGCCGCGCTACCCGCTCCAGCGCCCTGGGCGAGGAATTGTGGAAATTGTCGAAGGCGACGACCTCATACCCGGCATTCAGCAGCTCCAGCACCACATGGCTGCCGATATAGCCCGCCCCGCCCGTCGCCAGTATCCTGCCCGCCATGATCCGCCTCGCTTGCCGTTCCGTCCCTTTTTCCGCCTGCCGCCGCAAAGCACAACCCGAAACCGACGAACCACCCATCGGGTCCGGATGCCCCGGCCCCTTCATCGCCCTTCGTGGTTACGAAGTGCCTACTGCGCCCCCGACCCGGCAAGGCCGCTATTTGAGATAACGCCGGTAAAGCCACAGCAACGCCAGCGCCCCGAGGACCGCGCCGATGAACCCGGCGGCAAGACCGGCTGCGGCCAGCAGCAGCTGCAAGGCGAAACCGCCGATCAGCGCCCCGATGATCCCGAGCGCCACGGTCTCGGGCACCGAAAGCGGCACCCGCATGATCCGCGTGGCCAGAAACCCGGCAGCGGCCCCGACAATGGCGAGCAGCAGGAAGCTCATTTGCCCCGCCCCGGCAGCAGCCACAAAGCGGCCAGCGATGTGACGATAGCCAGCGCCAGCCGCCAGGTCAGCGGCGCATTGGCGACGGTCAGGACCATGAAACCGGCAACTGCCCCGGTCGCCCCGATCAGAATGGCCGCCGGGACTGTCCGGTCGATAACATGGGCACGCTCGGCCAACAGGCCGATTACGGCCCCAAGCGCTATCGCGGCAAGAAAGAGCAACAGAATGGCCATGCCGTCGTCTCCGAATAATATGTCCTGGACTACATATAGGGCGGCCGGGATTGCTTGGCCAGATTTCCGCCGGATATCCGGGTGCACAGCCCGAAACCCACGTCCGGCAGGGCCGATCCGGAGTTCCGTCTGGAAACGCCGGGTTTGCGTTGTTATGTTGACCAAACGCAGCGGCAATTCTGGATCACGAGAGAGCCATGAGCGCAGACACACTTCGCGGGATTGCCGCGATCATCCTGATTGTCCTGGTGTTTTTCGCCTCGACCAGCGCCTTTGGCGCGGGAGGCTTCTGAATGGCACAGCGCTATGGCGGCGAATTCAGCCCCGAGGGCAAGTCCGAAACCGCCGCGCGCGCCGGCCGGACCCCGACCGGCACCCCGCCCCGGTTCCGCGATCGGGCGGCGCATCAGGTCTCGACCTCGGCCAGGCTGATGTTCTTCGCGCCCCTGCCGCTGCTTCTTGCCGGGATCGGCGAGATCATCTCCGGTGACATTCCCGGCATGATCCTCGAACTGGGGCTTTTCGCGGTCTTCATGGCCAGCGCGTGGCTCCTGAACGAGGGGATTCGCGCCGCCCAGGCCTATGACAGCCGCAGGATCGCCAAACCGCCCGCCATTCCGCGCAAGCTGTTCTCTGCGGTGCTGACCGGCGGCGGGATCGCGGGCCTATTGTGGATGGTCGCGGGCCAGGGACTGGTGACGGGTATCGCCGCCGGGTGCTTCGCCACACTCGTGCAGCTTTTCGCCCACGGGATCGACCCGATGCGGCGCAAGGGCCTGGAAGGGGCGGATGCCTTCGAAAGCGCCCGCGTGGCCCGCGCCATCGAACAGGCCGAGACAAGGCTGGCCGAGATCACCGAGGCCGCGGGCCGGATCGGCGACCGCAAGCTGGAAGGACGGATCGAGCGGCTCTGCGACAGCGCCAGGGCGGTGTTCCGCGAGGTCGAGGCGGACCCGCGCGACCTGACCCGGGCGCGGAAATTCCTTTCGGTCTACCTGACGGGCCTGCGCGACGCGACGGTGAAATTCGCCACGCTGCACCGCAAGACTGGCGCGACGGCGGCGCAAGCGGACTACGAAGCGCTTCTCGGTGACATGGAGGCGAGTTTCAGCCAACAGCGCGCCGATCTGCTCCTCGATGACCGAACCGAGCTTGACGTGGAAATCGAGGTTTTGCGAGAACGGTTGAAGCAAGAGGGCTTCGGAGCCTGACAAAGTGGGATCTTTATGGGCTTTCGGGTCCGGAACAGAGGGGAAGTCACGATGAGCGATGAAATTCGGGACAAGGCCAGCGCGGCCTTGAAGGATGTCGAGGAAATCTCGTCGGTGCTGTTGCCGGAGCCCAAGGGGGAGTTGATCGTGATCGATCAGGCCGCGCCCGACGAAAAGGCCGCGATCGACGCGGCGATCGGCGAGCTGGACATGGGCAACACCCAGTCGATCATCGGCTTCGGCTCGAAGGCACAGGCCGAGTTGCAGGTGATCTCCCAGGAGATGCTGGCCGGGGTGCGCAACAAGGATACCGGCCCCGCCGGCGGCGCGCTGCGCGAGATGGTGGGGTCGTTGCGCGGCTTTTCGATGAGCGAGCTCGATCCGAACCGGCAGCTGAGCTGGTGGGAGAAACTGCTCGGCAAGGCCAAGCCGCTGAACGAGTTCATGGCCAAATACGAGGACGTTCAGGGGCAGATCGACAAGATATCGGAAGAATTGCTGACCCATGAGCACACGCTCCTGAAGGACATCAAGTCGCTCGACAAGCTCTATGAAAAGACGCTGGATTTCTACGACCAGCTGGCGATCTACATCGCCGCCGGGACAGAAAAGCTGCGCATTCTCGACGCCGAAGAGATCCCGGCGAAGGAGAAGGACGTCCAGGACGCGCCCGAGGAACAGGGGGTCATCAAGGCGCAGGAACTGCGCGACCTGCGCGCGGCGCGCGACGATCTGGAGCGCAGGGTGCATGATCTGAAGCTGACCCGCCAGGTGACCATGCAGTCGCTGCCCTCGATCCGGCTGGTGCAGGAGAACGACAAATCGCTGGTGACCAAGATCAACTCGACCCTGGTCAACACCGTGCCGCTTTGGGAAACCCAGCTGGCCCAGGCGGTGACCATTCACCGCTCGCGCGAGGCGGCCGGTGCCGTGGCCGATGCCAACGACCTGACCAACGATCTGCTGACTGCGAATGCCGAGAACCTGAAACTGGCCAACCGCGAGGTGCGCGAACAGATTGAGCGTGGCGTCTTCGATATCGAGGCGATCAAGAAGGCGAATGCCGATCTGATCGAGACCATCGAGGACAGTCTCAGGATCGCCGACGAGGGCAAGGCGAAACGCGCCGAGGCCGAGAAGGAACTGGTCACCATGGAACAGGAGCTGAAGGACAAACTGGCCGCGGCCAAGGCCGCCGGGACGGCGTCGGGACATAATATCGGGGAAAGTGTCTCGGACTCGTGAGACGGGTCCAGGGCCTGCTCGCCGCGCTGGTGGCCGGCTGCACGGTGGTCTATGACGTGCCGGATGACAGGCTGGTTGATTATTACGCCGAAGTCGAGCGGGTCCTGCGGGCCGAAGGCCTGATGCGGACCGACACGCGGCCGGCGGATGCCGCGTTCACGGCGGATGACCTCGTGGAGAATTTCACCAGGGTGGCGCTGTACGACGAGTTCTCCGAACAGGGCGGGCGCTATGTCGAGGGACAGACGCCCTCCAGCCTCAGCCGATGGGAAAGCCCGGTACGCGTGGAAATCGTCTTCGGCGCCTCGGTCCCCGAAGCCCAGGCCGATGAAGACATCGCCGCCGTCGAATCCTTCACCCGGCAGCTCAGGCGCGCCACCGGCCACGACATCGCCATGGCGGTGGCCGGGGCGCCGAACATGTCGGTGTTCTTTCTCAACCGCGAGGAACAGCGCGGTTTCGCCCGGAGCCTGGTCCGGCATGTCGACGGCGCGGCGGCGGTGGCCGACACCCTGATGAACTCGACGGCGGACGCGTTCTGCTTCGCCTTCACCTTCGGCTCGGACCGGCCGGGGGTCTATGACAGTGCGATCATCCTGGTGAAGGCCGAGCACCGGGACCTGATGCGCCTGAGCTGCATCCAGGAGGAAATGGCCCAGGCGATGGGCCTGGTGAACGATTCCCCCCGGGCCCGGCCATCGATCTTCAACGACGATGACGAATTCGCGCTCCTGACCCTGCATGACGAGATCCTGCTCCGGATGCTCTACGACCGCCGCCTCCGGCCCGCCATGACCGAAGCCGAGGCCCGCCCGCTCCTGCCCGCCGTCGCCCGCGACGCGGCCCGGGCCATGGGTGCCGGTGTCATCCTGAACTGAGGCCGGTCCCGAACCGCTTTCTTTCAAGAGACCTCAGCGAAACGGGGCGTATCGGGCTGGTTGGGTCTGAAGGACGAGAAGGGGTCTGATACCAATCGCCCTATGCATCGACCTTTGCCCATTCTCTTGATGTGATCGAGACGATTGTTCCGGGGCACTGGGCGAAGAAGTTCCAGGCGTCACAGCATTTGTCGATGATCTCTTCGTAGCTGTCGAAGACGGTGATCGCGAGTTTGTTTGCGCGCAGATAAGCGCGTCGAAGGCGGCTTCGATGCGGGACGTTGCACACTGGATTCTGGCCAGGTCGGCGGAGCCGAAGGAAAGTGGCGCGCCGACATGCAGCGTGATCCGGGCACCTGGCAGGGGCAGGCTCATATGGTCCCAGCGGCTACCAAGACGGATCCTTCGGTCCGCAGCCGCGCCGATCGGCACGACCCTTGCCCCGCTTCGGACTGCCAGAATCACTGCTCCGGGCTTCGCGACGTGATAGGGCCCTCTCGGGCCATCGACCGCGAGGGCGACCTTCCGGCTCTCCGGGCCGCGAGACACCTGGATCCTTCCCGATCTGGTGGTGCCTGCCCAGCCGCTGGTCTACATCGCGGCGGCACTCACCGCCTTTCTCGGTGCGCGGCAGTTTCTGCGTGGCGGCGGTCGCTGGACCACGCTGTCGCTTGGCATCGGGCTCGGCCTTGCGGTTATCGCCTTTCTGGTCTGGGCGACGGCGGGGAAGGCCTTCTCGCTTACCGGCATGCTCCAGGCCACGATGGTGCGCGCGGTGCCGATCGCGCTTGGCGGGCTGGCCGCAACGATGTGCGAGCGGGTCGCGGTGGTGAATATCGCGGTCGAGGGGATGCTGCTGGCCGGGGCCTTCACCGGCGCGCTGATGGGCTCGGTGATCGGCGGCTGGGGCGGGTTGATCGCGGCCGTTCTGGTCGGCGGGCTCTTCGGCTTTCTCCTCGCGGCCCTCGTCGTGACCTACCGGATGGACCAGATCATCGCCGGCGTGGTGATCAACCTTTTCGTCCTGGGCCTGACGAGCTATGTCTCGTCCCAGGTCTTTGCCGAGATGCGCCACCTCAACAACGCGCCTGTTTTCCGGTCGATGAAAATCCCGCTTCTCGGCGACATCCCGGTGATCGGGCCGATGCTGTTCGACCAGAACCTCTTCGTGTATGGCGCGCTCCTGATGGTCGCAATGTCGACCTATTACCTGTTCCACACGGCGAACGGCCTGCGCGCCCGCGCGGTCGGGGAACATCCGCGCGCCGCTGACACGCTCGGGATCGACGTCTACCGGACGCGCTACATCCATGTCACCATCGGCGGCATGATCGCCGGGTTCGGCGGCGCCTGGTTCACGCTCGGTTCGGTCGGGCGCTTCGACGAGAACATGACCGGCGGGCGGGGCTTCATCGGGCTTGCCGCGATGATCTTCGGGCGCTGGCACCCGGTCGGCGCGCTGATGGCGGCGCTGGTCTTCGGTTTCACCGACTCCCTGCAGCAGAAGCTCGCGCTCCTGCAGACGCCAATTCCTTCGGAATTCCTCGCCATGGCGCCCTACATCGCCACGATCATTGTCGTGGCCGGGCTCGTTGGGCGGGCGCGAGGGCCGGCCGCTGACGGCAAGCCCTACATCAAGGAATAGGGTGACCAAGTCGATGGTTGCGCTGAACCGGCAGCACAAGCTCGGCCGTCATTCCACTTTGGCCCGGATCGTGCGGTACGATTCGAGGATCGCAACTTTATGCCTATCCGTTTGCTCCGCAACCGCCTCCGCGAGGCAGCGAAAATCGTGCCTGGCGGTGTGCAGCTGGTCGATGAGTGACAGAATAACGGGTAAAGTGTCCGCGGGAATCGACATCTCCTTGCGCAGGTCGCAGACAAGGCGGATGCGGGCGATGTCGATCTCGTCGAAGACCGGTCCCATTGCCCCCTCTCGCGGGCGAACCCAGCCCTGCCGGACCCAGCCGCGCAATTCGCGCAGCGTGACCCGCCGCACCTGCCTGACCACCTCGTGCTCGTCATAGCTCATGTCGATCTCCGTCGTTTTGCCCGCGGGTCGAGCACACCCAGAGCACGCCACTGTCGCGCCAGATCGCGCATGTCGTCGTCGATCCGGTCGGGCAGCACGATCCGGACCCGCACGAACTGATCTCCCGGCTTGCCACCCTTGGGCTGAATGCCCTTGCCCTTCAGCCGAAGACGATGGCCAGACGACACGCCCGCGGGAATCGTCAGCGAGACAGTCCCCGATATTGTCGGGACCTCCGCCTTGCCGCCCAGGACGGCCTCGTCGAACGTGATCGGCAGATCGACTTCGATATCGTTTCCATCCCGGATGAAGCGCGGATGCGGCCGGACATGAACCGTCACCAGCGCGTCGCCCGGCTTGCCACCCCCGTGGCCGGGCTGGCCCTTGCCGCGCAGGCGCAAGGTCTGGCCGTCCCGAAGCCCCGCCGGGATCGTTACCTCGAGCGCATGATCGCTGGCAAAGCTCAGCCGCCGTTTCGCCCCGCGCGCCGCATCAAGGAAGTCGACATCCAGGTTGTAATGCAGGTCGCCGCCGCGTGCGGAAAAGCCGCGGGCCGAACCCTGCCGTCCGGTCTGGCCAAAGATGTCGCCGAAGATTGACGACAGATCCTCGAAGTCGCCGGGCCCGCCCCTGTACTCATATCGTCCCTGCGGGTCGGCGCCGGCATATTGCCGGTAGAACTGCCGCTCGGGCCGTTCGTGACCCGCCGCGTCGATCTCTCCGGCATCGTAGCGCCGACGTTTCTCGGGGTCCTTGAGCAGCTCATGCGCGGCGGACAGGGCCTGAAAGGCCGCCTCCTTGCTCTTGTCGCCGGGATGAAGATCCGGATGCAGCTCTTTCGCACGCTTCTTGTAGGCTTTCCGGACTTCCTCCTGTGAGGCCGACCGGGTCAGGCCCAGCACCGCGTAGGGATCATCGCTCACTTGTCAGTCTCCGCTTTCCGAAAACACCTTCAAACTGCCGACCACCGAAGCTGCGCATCAGGCCCGCAGGTTTCCCGGGAGGCGACGGCCGGATTGGCGCGCAACGGGCCTTCTTGCACCTCCTTGCCTCGGCACATGCAATGCACCAGGCCTGGATGACGGTCGTTGCAGATAGTTTACGCTGAGTCATGATGACAAAGACATTCATATTGCAGTCGTGACGGCATTGACCCCCGTCAAGGCAAGCTGGACGCGCGTTTGCGGAACGGACATTGCGAGCCGTCAATGTTGAAGGCGGCGCACCTGTATTACCTTTCCCTTGGTTGGTTCGTAAGATGGAGGAAACGATGACCGACAAGGAACTGCGACTGGACATCATCGACCAGCTTGACTTCGAGCCGAGCATCGACGCCGCCGAAATCGGTGTGGCTGTCGATCAGGGGGTCGTCACCCTGACGGGGCATGTCCGCAGCTACAGCGACAAGATCACGACACTGGATATCGTGGAGAACGTCGTCGGCGTCCGGGCGATCGCCGACGAGATCGAGGTACGGCCGCTTGGCGCTCATATCACGGCCGACGACGAGATCGCGAAACGCGTCGTCAACTCGCTGAAGTGGATCGCGTCGATTCCGATGGACAAGATCCATGCCACCGTCGCCAAGGGACGTGTCACCCTCGAGGGCGAGGTGGAGTGGCGCTATCAGGCCGATACTGCGGTGCGGACAATCGGCCGGTTGACGGGTGTGACCGGCATCAACAATCATCTCAAGGTCAAACCGTCCGTGAAAGCCTCGGATGTGTCGGAGAGGATCCGAAAAACACTTCTGCGCGATGCCGAACTCGATGCCTCGGGGATCCGGGTTCTGGTCAACGATGGCACCGTCACGCTTGAGGGGACGGTCCGCTATCTGGGGGAACGGCGGAGTGCGGAACGCGCCGCCTGGGCCGCGCCTGGCGTGACGGACGTCGTAGATCACCTGACGGTGCAGTGACCGGCCTTTTTCAATCCGGCGTGACGCTCCCGGCACCGGGAGCACGGCCGTTCGCTATCCGCGCGGTGTGTCGTTGCAATCCGTCTCGCCTCCCAGGACGACACGCTTTCGGGCAGGAACCCCCTTTCGTTTGGAGACGACATGCGGCGGCCTTTCGAACCGTCCGCGTCACGATGGCTGCTGATCGCAGGCTTGCGCGCCGTCAATGCCGGACAAGCGGTTTTGGCTAACGTGGAACTGAACGTGATGGTGGAGAATCGAAATGCAGATCAACGAATTGCCGAAATACGACATGTCGGTCAACACGACGGGATGCTGCCCGAAGTTCAATCCTGATGGATGGGACGGGCAGGACTTGCATTTCAAGGACAAGCCCATGGTGCGGGCGGTGACGATGTCGGCCATGCACATACCACTGAACATGGGCCGGGTGTTTTCCAGGGTGCAGCACCATATCGAGGAGGCCGGGGCATTCGATCAGGACGACTGCATCGTGCTGACCCGCGACATGTCGCCCTGGGCCAGCGAGCATTTTTTCTCCGTCAGCAAGCCGGTCGAGAACGAGGAGATGACGGCGCTGTCGGGGGATTTCGTCACCAAGGTGTTCGAGGGACCCTATCGTGAGGCCCGCAACTGGCACAAGGAAATGCAGGACCTGGTCCGCGACCGCGGCGGGGAGCCCGGCGAAATCTACTTCTTCTACACGACCTGCCCACGTTGCGCGAAGGCCTATGGCAAGAATTACGTTGTCGGCGTGGCTGAAGCACTATCGACCTAGATTGCGGCAGGAATGGAAACGACCAGCAGCTCGATCCTGCACCCCGTCATCTGCCGAACGCGCTTCTGGAACGCGCAACCTCCGATACGGCTCGAATTCCGGCTTGCAGGGAGCGCAATGTAGCCAGCCATGAAATCGGCGGTCACCGAAAAAATTCCCCGGCATCCGGGAGTTCAGGAACAGATTCCGGAGAATGCCGCCACGGATGCGCCCCCGAAATTTCGGAGGCGCCGGCGAAAGGGCCGCGTCTCGTCTCAGGCGGCGGATTTCACTTCTACCTTGCGTTCCTTCTGTTTCGCTTCCTGGGTCTTGGGCAGTGTCACGGTCAGCACGCCGTTGGCGAAGTCCGCCTTCACCGCGTCCGCATCGACGCCGGAGGGCAGGGAAAGGGTACGCTGGAACTCGCCATAGCGGCGTTCGCTGACGAAATAGTCTTCCTTCTCGTCCTTCTTCTCTTCCGATTTCTCGCCGCGAATGGTGATCGTCCCGTCGCTCAGCTTGATGTCGATATTCTCGCCGGACATGCCCGGCAGCTCGGCCGTGATCCGGTATTCGCCGTCGCACTCGACGAAGTCGGTCGCGGGCCGGAGCAGCCATTCGCCGCCCGACATCAGCGAATGCACCCGGCGCGAGAACGGATGCCACACTCCGGCGCCGAAATCGTCGAACAGCCGGTCGATCTCGTTTCTGAGCGACAGCATGGCCGGCCAGCCCTCGGCGCTCGTCGCGGGCGTTTCTCTCTGGACTTCAATTTCGGATTTCTTCTTGGTCATCTTGCATCCTTCCTCCGCTAGGACCGCGCATTGGCGCGGTCGCAGGTTTGATAATGGTATCGAGCCTATCGGTGCGGTTTACCTATGCATTGACGGTGGTCATCCGTTGTTCGAAGGGTTTCAGCAATTCCCTGTGGTTCATCGCCTCCACCGGCCGGTCACGCCTCGCCACCCGCAGGTTCGGCGGTTCCACACCGGCTAGGACCGCAAGCCTGTTCACGTCGCGAATCCGAAACCTGTAAGGCGTGAGACGGGTGACCAGGCGCTTCTCGTCCAGATAGCCCAACGTCCTGCTGATGGTTTCGACGGTCGTGTTGGTCAGATCGGCCCAGTCACGCCGATCTATTTCCATGCTCAGGACCAGACTTCCGTCGGGCAACGGCTCGGTCGGCATGACCTCGGCGGCCCAGACAAGAAAGGCCAGGATCCGTTCGCGGCTGTTCAAGGTGCCGTACCGCCACAAGTGGCGGAGCAGGCGGCGGAGCTGCTCATCCAGCTCCTGGATGAGCAGCGCCTTGAAGCGGTCGTCATGCTGCATCTGCTGCTTCACGGAAACACGGTTGTACAGGCAGATTTCGACGTCCGAGGCTGCCTCGAAATCGCTGGCATATGTCTCCTCGAACAGTCCGCCGACGATGTCGCCGGGGACGGCAAGACCCAGAAGGACGCGCTTGCCGCTTACGCGCATCGTTGACCGGCGGGCATAGCCGCGCCGGATCACCCCCAGAAAACCGGACGTCTCGTCATGCCCTACGACCAGACTTCCCCGATCGAAACGGCGAATGACCGGCTGACTGAGTTCTGGAGAAGATTTTTCCCAGATGGCACGGCACAGTCTCGCGCCGTTTAGTGCGCAATTCCGGCATCTTTCGGCCGGAATAAACGGAATCGCCCGGGACCGGCGATGCCCGATTTCCGCGGTATGTGCATTCTGCATCATGTCTTTTGCTCCTCACCGAGCGCCGCGATCACCGTCTTGCGCAGGTCGGCCTCAGACAGGTTGACGAGATTGAGATCCCGTTCGAGGATCACGGCGCTGCGCAACGAGGCCGGGATCTGCTGACGCAGGACCCCCAGCATCCTGGGCGCAGCGAAAATGGCCAGACGGGACAGGTGGCCGGCACGCAAATGGTTTTGCAGAACGCCGAGGGTTTCCCGGGCGAAGTCCTGCATGTCACGTAGAATCGGGTCGGATCCGGGCTCCATCGCCGAGCGGCGCCCGCTGGCATCCGATGCGAAGCTGCGCCCCGGCCCGTCGGAAAGCATTTCGCGAAGATGGGTCGAGGTCGCCTTGCTGACGCGTTCGATCGGTTCTTCCGAATCGCCGTCTTCAAGGCCTCGCAGGATGCGGGCAAGAACGCCGTTGGTCACAAGGGCCCAGGTCTTGCTTCGTGTCACTTCCCCCTCCGCATACACGATACGCATACCCATCCAATGCTGAATCGCGCCTTTCGGTCATTGACGTGCATCAACGCGCCTCCCGATTTGGCGAAGTTGCCAATCTGGAACCACTGGTCCCGCTGTGGTATCGGAAATACCGATTGAAAATCGCACCAATCCGAAGCAAAGGTCGATGCAGGCTGGGCGGGGGCAGGCAATATGAAAGAGCAGTCCCGAAAAGCGGCACGCCGTGGATCGGTCGATTTGTCCCTGCTGGCGGGCATTCAACCTGAAACACGCGATGCGCTGGACGCGATGTGCCGCGTGAAACACTATCGGTCGGGCCAAACCGTCGTGCCGGAGGACGAGACCGTCGATTTTGTCGGCTGTGTCCTGACCGGCATCCTGCGGATGCAGAAGACACTGGCTGACGGACGGCAGCATATCGTCGGGCTGCTGGTCGAACGAGACATATTCGGCCGTGTCTTCGACGGTCCGGCAGAGTTTGCCATCGAAGCGGCGACGGATGCTGAAATCTGCGCTTTCCCGCGGGTTGCGTTCGAGGCTCTGCTCACACGATCGCCAGACCTCGAGCGTGCCGTCCTGCTGAACATTACCAACGAACTCGACCGGGCCCGTGAATGGATGATCATTCTGTCGAACCAGCGGGTCGCAGGCCGTGTTGCCGGGTTCCTGCTTCTGATGTGTACGCGCTTTAGCGGGGTTGATCACATCCTGACCCCGACATCGGGCGGTATCGAGGTCAGGATACCGATCGGCCGGACCGACCTCGCCCATCTTCTGGGAACGCGGCCGGAATCGATCTCGCGCGCCCTGCATGCGCTCGGCGACCAGGGTGACATCGACATCCTCGAGCCCGACCGCATCCTGATCCGGGATGCCACGGCCCTGGCGCGAGCCGCCGACGAGGATGAACTCCAGACCAGCATAACGCTGAAGGATATCCTGAGCGCCAGGCGTCTCGAGAGGTGAGCGCCCTGGGCCCGGAATGCCGGGTCACCGGCCGTTGGTCGTCAGGTGCCCCCTTTGCCGCCTACGCCTGTTCCGCCGCGCCGCCGACGAGCGCGCGACGGTGTGCATGGCGTTCCATGATCTCGGATACTTCTGCGTCCTCCACTTGCCCGAAATCGCGATAATGCTGCCCCACCGCCCGGAATGTGGCCGGGCAATCGAGGCAGATCACCTCGTCGCAATCCCGGCGGAGGTCCGAGACGGCCTCTGCCGGGCTCACCGGAACAGCCGCGATCAGGCGCGTGGGACCGGCAGCGCGGATCATTCGAAGCGCCGCGCGCATGGTCGCCCCTGTCGCAAGACCGTCATCGACCACAAGGACGGTCTTGCCGGCAAGCGGCACTGGCACGCGCCCCTTGAGGTAGATCTCCCGGCGACGCCGGATTTCCGGTAATTCGCGCTCTGCGAGGTTGCGGATATCGGTCTCGTCGAGCCCGTACATCCGCGCCACGTCCTCATTGATCGTGATCATCGGGGTCTGACCGTCGGTCACCGCCGCAACGGCGAATTCCGGCTGCCCGGGAACGCCGACCTTGCGGACAAGCGCGATGTCGAGCGGCACGCCAAGGGCCTCGGCGATCACGTCCGCGACGGGCAGGCCGCCGCGCGGCAGCGCCACGATCACGGTATTGTCGGAATCAAGCGGCGGAAGGCGTTTCAGCAGCGCCTGTCCTGCTTCATGTCTGTCCGTGAACATGCGGACCCGTGCCTCCGGTTGACGTCAGGGAACGATGACCATCGTGCAATCCGTATGGTGCAGCACTTTCTGCGACACACTGCCGAGCAACACTTCCCGTACGCGGCCCAGGCCCCGGCGGCCCAAGACGATGGTTTCCGCCTTTTCGGCTTCGGCGACATCCAGGATCTTGTCCGCGACGTCGCCCATGCAAACACGCGTCGTCACATCGCGCGCGCCGGCATCCTCGGCGCGCTTCTTTGCGGCCTCGGCAATATGTTCGCCAAGCACCGTGACCATCCGGGGAGTTGCGATCTCGTCCCCGGCGCTCGGGAACAGGCCAAGCAAGGTGGCCGGATCGCCCATTTGTTCGACGCCTCTATCAGTCGCAACCGGAGCGACGAGGCCTTCGATCTCGGCCATCTTCGCGAATTCCGTAGTGGGCCGACCGAGCATCAGCACATGAACGACGCACAGAGACTGGCCGAATTTTTCTGACAGCGAAGCGGCGAAATCGACCGCGCGGTTCCCCGTATCCGACCCGTCCGTCGCCACCACGATCGTTCCTGTCATTGTCCTTGCTCCCCGATGAATATGGATTACGTTTTATCTATCCCATGCCGCTCGCGGCATGACATTGCGCGGCGTCAATGAAGAACGAACCGGCTTCGGCGCATATTGATGCGGTCATCCAGAGGGCAGTCGATGGATCAAGCCGATACGATCAGCTATCTGGCATCGGGACACGCATTCGACAGCGAAGAGCCCGTCGAGGTCATCGAGACCCATGGCGCCTATGTGTTTCTTTGCGGCGATACCGCCCTGAAGCTGAAACGCGCCGTCAAATACGACTACATGGACCTCAGCACGATCGCGCTTCGCAGGCAGCTGATCGCGCGCGAACTGGAGCTCAACCGACCGACGGCGCCGGAGATCTACCGCGACATGTTACCGGTGACGCAAAGCGGAACGGGCCTTGCCCTGGGCGGGACAGGCCCCATCGTCGATTGGGTCCTGAGGATGTGGCGGTTCCCGGCGGAAAACGAACTGGAACGCGTGGCGGCGCGCGGCGCCCTGGATGATCGCCTCGCGACCGCGACAGGCGAGGCGATTGCAGAATACCACACCATGGCCCCCGTGATGCGGCGCCCCGGCCGCACCCTGATCGCGGATATACTCGCCGAACTGCAGCGTGTCTTCGCCGGGTTTCCCGAAGCTCAAGGGACCGCGAGGGTCAGGGAGTGGGAGAAGGCAGCAATGGCCCGTCTCGACGCCACGGGGCCACTTCTGGACAGCCGGGCGCGAGACGGTCACGTGCGGCGCGTCCATGGGGACTTGCACTTGCGCAACCTCGTCCTGATCGGCGGGCGTCCCGTGCTCTACGATGCCCTGGAATTCGACGAAACTCTCGGAACCTGCGACGTCCTTTACGACATCGCCTTTCTCGTCATGGACCTGTGCCACCGGGGTCTGCGCCGGCAGGGATGCCGGGTGCTCGACGCATGGCTCCGGGCGGCGCGCGGGGGTGAGGATACCGGGCTCGCGGCACTGCCGCTGTTCCTGTCGGTTCGGGCCGCCATCCGCGCCATGGTACTACTGCAGACCGATGCGGCACGTCGGCAGCCAGGCAAGTCGGCCCGGGAGGTGGCCGCCTATCTGGCGCTCGCCTGCGACGCATTGCAGCCCGCCGCAGCGCGGCTGATCGCCATTGGCGGGTATTCCGGCAGCGGCAAGAGCGTCCTGGTCCGCACCCTGGCACCAACCATCGGGGCACTTCCCGGCGCCGCCTGGCTCAGTTCGGACCTCGAACGGAAGACCGGCCTGCCGGAGGGAACGCGGCTTGCCCCCGAAGCCTATGCCGAGGGTCGCCGGGAGGAGGTGTACAAGCACCTGTTCACGCGCGCCGAAACGATGCTTGCCGCAGGCCATTCCGTCATCCTTGACGCCACTTTCCTGGATCCACACCTGAGGGTTTCGGCCGAGGAGGTGGCTTCGCGCGCCGGCGTTTCCTTTCAGGGCCTGTGGCTCGACGCGCCCGCGCCGGTCCTTCAGGGACGTCTGCAATCCCGGCAGGGCGACGCCTCGGACGCGGATACCGCCGTCCTCACGCGGCAAATGGCGGCGGAGCGGGGCGAGATGAATTGGATCGATATCGAAGCCTCCGGCGATCCGGCATCCGTACTTTCGGCGGCACGGGAAACGCTCGCGTCGCAGGAGGCCCAGCACCATTCCGTGGGCTGAGACCCGGATTCCTGGCAGAAGGACCGGTGCAGGATCGGGCTGGCTGTAGATGGTGACCGCTGGCCCGGAGCCTTTCAATCGATTTCCGGACCTGTGCCTTTGCCGAGACGTTCGGTTCGGCACCCTTCCCGTGTTGATGTTGGCGATATCCCGGGCCGTCGGTCCGGCCGTGAATTGACTGTCGAACGGGAACGGGATCGGGCGGTAGGCCGCAGAAAAACCCGCTGTGACCGCTGCGGGAGAAGCCGGACACGGTCCGAAACCGCCTCAAACCCCTCGCGTTGCGCTTCCGGACACCGCCGCCTCAGGAGCGGAAATCTCAGCTTTTTCGGCGAGCGCAACGTTGCGTTTGACGTCGAGAAAGCTGTCCGGGGTCACCGAGATCGTGTCGATGCCGGCCTTGACCAGCAGACGCGCGAATTCCGGATCGTTGCTGGGCGCCTGGCCGCAGAGACCGATCTTTCGCCCGGCCTCGCGGGCACGGGAAATCGCGGTTTCGATCATCCAGAGCACCGCCGGATCGCGCTCGCGAAAGACATCGGCCAGCGCTTCGCTGTCGCGGTCGATACCGAGCGTGAGCTGGGTCAGGTCGTTCGAGCCGATCGAGAACCCGTCGAACCGCGCGGCGAATTCCGTGGCCCGGATGACGTTCGACGGAATCTCGGTCATCACGTAGATTTCGAGACCGTTCTCGCCGCGCTTCAAACCGTTCGCGGCCATCACGTCCAGCACCTTGTCAGCCTCCTCCGGCGAGCGGCAGAACGGGACCATGGCGATGACGTTGGTGAATCCCATGTCGTCCCTGAGCCGCTTCAGAGCGGCGCATTCCAGTGCGAAGGCGTCGCGGTAGAAGTCGGAATAATAGCGCGCGGCCCCCCTGAGGCCGATCATCGGGTTTTCCTCCCGGGGCTCGAAATCGCGGCCGCCCAGGAGGTCGGCATATTCGTTCGACTTGAAATCGCTCAGCCGGACGATCACCGGTTTCGGATGCCAGACGGCGGCGATCCGGGCCAGCCCGGTGGCCAGGCATTGCGTGAAGTAGCTTCGCCCGTCGGGATATCCCCGGGTCAGGTCTGCGATGGCGCGGCGGGTCTCCGGATCCGTCACCTTTTCCGGATGCAGCAACGCCAGCGGGTGGATCCTGATCTCGTTGCTGACCAGAAATTCCATCCGCGCCAGTCCGACACCATCCGCCGGAAGCCGCCACCAGCGGACGGCGGCCGAGGGATTGGCGATGTTAAGCATCACGCCGGTGCGCGTCTTCGGCACGTCGTCAAGCGAGATATCCCGGATTTCGATCTGTCCCAACCCGTCATAGACGACCCCGGTCTCCCCTTCCGCACAGGAGACGGTGACGTCCTGGCCCTCGTGCAGAACCCGGGTGGCTGTTCCGGTGCCGACGACCGCGGGAAGCCCCAGCTCGCGGCTGACGATGGCCGCGTGCGAGGTGCGTCCGCCATGGTCGGTGACGATGGCGGCGGCGCGTTTCATGATTGGCACCCAGTCGGGGTCGGTGGTCGAGGTGACGAGCACCGAACCATCGACGAAGCGATCGATCTCGGCAGCCGAGCGGATCAGGCAGACCCTGCCGACCGCGGCCGCGTTTCCGACACTGAGACCCTCCACGATCTGCTTGCCGGCAGGCGTGACATCGAACGACTGGAACACGGCACCGGTCTTTCGTGACTGGACCGTTTCGGGACGTGCCTGGACGATGAACAACTCGCCGGTCTCGCCGTCCTTCGCCCATTCCATGTCCATCGCGACACCGTAATGCGCCTCGATCGTCTTGGCATAGCGGGCCAGTTCCACGACGTCCTCGTCGCTGAGGGTGAACCGCTCGCGCTCGGCCAGCGAAGTCGGCACGTTGCGCGTTGCCGCCTCACCGCGTCCTCCGTAGATCATCTTGATCTCTTTCGCGCCCAGCTTCCTGGCGACGATCGGCAACCGTCCGGGGTCGTCGAGGAAGGGCTTGAAGACCTGGAATTCGTCCGGGTCCACGGCCCCCTGCACGACGTTCTCGCCAAGTCCCCAGGCACCATTTATCAGCACGAAACGATCGCAGCCGGTCTCGGTGTCGATCGAGAACATGACGCCGGAGCTGCCGATATCGGACCGCACCATCAGCTGGACGCCGACCGACAGCGCGACCTCCGCCTGGCCGAAGCCCTGAATCTGCCGGTAGGTGATCGCCCGGTCCGTGAAGAGCGAGGCATAGCACCGCCGGCAGGCGTCGAGCAGCGCGGCCTCGCCCGTGACGTTGAGAAAGGTCTCCTGCTGTCCGGCGAAGCTGGCATCCGGCAGATCCTCGGCGGTGGCGGAGGACCGGACGGCAACGGCCGGGTCCTTGCGGCCGCTGCGTGCCGCCAGTTCCCGGTAGGCGCCGGTGATCGCTTCGGCCGTCTCCGTCGGCCAGTCGCCTTCGACAATCGCGGCCCGAATAGCCTCGCCGGCCTGGTGCAGCGTCATGCGCCCGTCCTCGAGAGCCTTGATGCGTCCGGCAATGACCCGGGTCAGATCATTGGCGGCAAGAAAGCCGCGATAGGCCTCCGAGGTGGTCGCAAAACCCGGCGGCACGCGGATGCCGCTGGCCCCGAGCGTCGAGATCATCTCACCCAAAGAGGCATTCTTGCCGCCCACGGTTGCGACATCGTCACGACGCAGATTCTCGTACCAGATCAGTTGCTCGGCCACGTTCCGTCCCTCTCCCTAAAGCTGAATGCAGCCTGCAACCCGCGCCGCAAGCCGTCATTGATGTCGATCAATGCGGACGGGCCCGAAATCCGGAACCTTTCGGGGCAACAAGGGGACAACGCGGAAAGGAACTTGCGGTGACCACAGGACTGGAAACGCTCGCGGAGAGGATAGAAGAGGCGGAGACACCGCTGACCGGGGCGGACGCCGCGCGTGTGATCGAAGCGATCCGCAAGCTGCGGCCGGAGCTTGCGGTGACGGCGGATGGGCTTCACTCCGTCGAAGACCTTCTGCACATTGCCGATCGTGTCGTGCCTGGCTGGAGCATCCTGCTGCGCGGCAAGGCGCGCGAGCCCGATGGTCACTGGCACTGCACGCTGCGCGAGAGTTCCTCGAGGGACAGCGACGAATTCATCGGCAACGGCAAGGGCCCGGACCTGTCTTCGGCAGTCCTGGCGGCGATCCTGCGCACAATCGACTACCAGGCGCACAGGTGACGCTCTCGCTCTAAGCCCGATCCCTGCAGAACCGGGCCGGAGGCGCGCTCGTACCGAGACACGCCCCCGCCTCAGCACTGTCTCGGCGCCGTGTATCCCCCCTCCCAGGCGACGACATCTCCCTCCACATCAGGGAACCAGAACCGCGGCGCCCGTTACCTGCCCGGAGCGCAGATCGTCCAGTGCGCGATTGGCCTCTTCAATGCGATAGACCGTGGTTTCGGTCTCGATGCCGGCCTCGATGGCCAGCGGCAGGAATTCCTCGCCATCCCGGCGCGTCAGATTCGCGACCGAGCGGATGATCCGTTCATGCCAGAGATCGGCATAGGGAAAGGCGGGAATGTCGCTCATGTGAATGCCCCCCGAAACGACGCTGCCACCCTTCCTCACCGCCTTCAGCGCCCTGGGGATCAGTGCGCCGACCGGCGCGAAGATCAGCGCGGCGTCCAGCGGCTCTGGCGGGGTGGCGTCGGACGGGCCTGCCCAGACCGCGCCGAGACGGCGGGCGAAAGCCTGCGCTGTCCGGTCGCCGGGCCGGGTGAAGGCATAGACCGTCTTGCCCTGCCAGACGCATAGCTGGCACAGGATATGCGCCGCCGCCCCGAAACCGTAGAGCCCGATACGGTCGGCCGGCCCGGCGAGTTTCAGCGTGCGATACCCGATCAGCCCCGCACAGAGCAGCGGCGCCAGTCGCACGGGGTCCGCATCGTCGGGCAGAGGAAAGACATAACCGGCGTCGGCAACGCAATATTCGGCAAAGCCGCCGTCGCGGGTATAGCCGGTGAATTCCGGCGCATCGCAGAGGTTCTCGCGTTGCGCGCGGCAATGCGGACAGGTTCCGCAGCTGCGGCCAAGCCAGGGCACCCCGGCCCGCTGCCCTGGCGTCAGGGTTGCGACACCGGCGCCAAGCGCGTCCACCCGCCCGACGATTTCGTGTCCCGGAACCAGCGGCAGGACCGGATCCGGCAACTCGCCATCGAGGATATGCAGATCGGTGCGGCAGACCCCGCAGGCCTCGACCTTCAGCCGGACCTCGCCCGGTCCTGGCTCCGGCACCGGCAGATCGCGCTCGATCAGCGGAGCGTTCGGCTGTTCCAGGACCATTGCGCGCATGGAATCCTTGCCTCCGTCGGCGGCCCTGACGAGCCGTGCAATTGCGTCACAGCCCCGAAGGGGGACATGTCGGCGTGTCAGCCGTTTTCGGGCCTTGCCAAGGCCCCGGTCCAGTCGGCCAGCACCCCTTTCAGCGCCGCCCAGTCAGTATACTCGATATCGGCGGAAGCATCCGCCGACGGATCCTTCGTCGCAAGGATGCGCCGCATCACGAAACGTCGAAACACATCATACTCGGAAGGCTTGTAGGCCCCCGCCACCTGCTCGACCCGGTCGGGTGTCCAGCCGGTGGCAGCCGTGAAGTCGGCAAGGATCTTTTCCAGACCCCTCCAGTCTTCGGCCTCATGTCCCGCCGCGGCGAGCGAGACGGAGAAGAACAGGCTGGGCAGGCGCGCCAGCGCGTCCGCGCGATTGGCGCAGAACCCTGCCAGCGCCTTTTGATAGTGTCCGATATGAACCGAGGCCGCCAGCAGCACGGCATCGAACCGCGCCAGATCGATGTCGCCGGCCTCGGCAAGCGGCAGGAGCTCGGCAGAATGACCCGAATCCGCCAGCCAGTCCGCCGCGAAACGGGCGATCTTGCGGGTTTGGCCCTCGGTTGAGGCATATGCGACAAGTATCTTCATGGCTCCCGGATAGACCGTCTCAGCCGCCGCTGCATTGACGGCCGTCAATGCGCTTCGAGGTCACCGATCCACTGGTCGGGCGAGCAGTGCGCGGGTTGCTTCCGCGACGCCTTTCCGCCGGGCTTGCAAAAGGCATCCGCATTCTGTCAGGCTGAAGGCAAGACTCGCCGATGGCGGCCGGCAAGGGTCCGGCGACAGCACTGCATGAGATGGCCGACAGCGGATTCCATCGATGGCACCCGTTGCGTATTCTTGCCGGGAAGGAGAGCTGGGATTGGCGGCAGACGATCGGAACTCCGGGTCTGGCGGGGATCTGAAGCAAGTGAACCCCATACGATCTGAAACGCCGCATGCGCTTTCACCGGTCGAGGTCGCCCGCCAACTGGCGGTCGCGCCCGAAACGGGCTTGTCCCAGGCAGAGGCCCGGCGACGGCTGGTGATTCACGGCCCGAACCGGTTGCGTCGCCAGAAGCCGAGAAGCGCGGTGGCGATCCTGCTTCACCAGTTCCGAAGCGTGATCGTGTGGCTGCTGGCCGTTGCGGCTCTGGTCTCGCTGATCCTGGGCGACTTCGCGGAGGCGAGTGCTATAGCCGTCGTCCTGGTGCTGAACAGCGCGATCGGGTTTTTCACCGAACTGAGGGCGGCCCGCTCGATGGAAGCGCTGCTTCACATCGCCGAAGTCCACACCCGCGTCCGCAGGGATGGTCGCGTCCGGATGATCGATGCCCGCGATCTGGTTCCCGGCGATGTGGTGATCCTGGAAGGCGGCGACGTGGTGACGGCAGATTTCCGTCTGACCGAAGCTTCGCATCTCGAGGCCGACGAATCCGTGCTGACCGGAGAGGCCGCGCCTGTTGCCAAGGCCGCCGAGCCTGTCGCAAGGCAGACAATTCTCGCCGAACGGTCATCGATGCTGTTCAAGGGAACCGCGATCACGCAAGGCGCAGGCGAAGCCATCGTCGTCGCGACCGGCATGGCGACCGAACTGGGGCGGATCAGCAGACTGGTCGAAACGGCAGAGACCCAAGCCACGCCGCTGGAAGTCCGTCTGGAACGTTTGGGCCAGACGCTGATCTGGCTGACGCTGATCCTCGCCTCCGGCACGGCGATTGCCGGGATGCTGCGCGGTCACGCAATGGCCGACATGGTACAGACCGGCGTCGCGCTGGCAGTGGCCGCGATCCCCGAAGGACTGCCGGTGGTCGCGACCCTGTCCCTGGCGCGCGGCATGTGGCGGATGGCCCAGAGAAACGCCCTCATCCGGCGCCTTTCGGCGGTCGAGACCCTGGGGGCGACGACACTCATCCTGACCGACAAGACCGGGACGCTCACCGAAAACCGGATGACCGTCGACCGTATCTTGCTGGAAGGCGGCGAATTTACGCCCGAAGCAAACGATCCGACCGTGCGGCTTGCCTTGAAAACCGGGGCATTCTGCACGACCGCCGAACTGGAGCTCGGTACTGATGGTGGCACCGGTGACCCAATGGAACTGGCATTGCTCAGAGCCGCCGACCGGGTTGACCTGGCAGCGCCCGAGGATCGTATCGCCCACCACGCCTTCGAACCGATGCAGCGGATGATGGCAACCGTTCACACGGATGCCGACGGCGCCTTCTTCGCGATCAAGGGAGCACCGGAGGCGGTCATCAACGCCTGCGGGCAGGTCCTCGGCCCTGACGGTCCACACAGTCTGACCGAGACGGAGAAATCGGATTGGCTCGACCGCAATACCCGCGTTGCGGGCGAGGGGCTGCGGACCCTGGGACTGGCGATGAAGGTCGAGAAAGACCGCGAAGCGGGGCCTTACGACGGGCTGACTCTCATCGGACTGGTCTGCTTCGCCGACCCGCTTCGCGCCGATGTTCCGCCAGCCATTGCCGCCTGTAGGCAAGCAGGGGTGCGGGTTGTCATGATCACCGGCGATCACGCCGCGACCGCGTCGCGGATCGCCACGGATGCCGGTATCGGACAAGACGGCTCGATGGTGATCGAAGGACGCGAACTGGCCGGTCTCGATCCGGACGGCATGACCGAGGAAACGCGGGAAAAGTTACGCGGTACCGACGTGTTTGCCCGTATCGCTCCCGAGACGAAGCTGACCCTGGTCGGTTTTCACCAGCGGGACGGGCAGATCGTCGCGATGACCGGCGACGGGATCAACGACGCGCCGGCCCTGAAAAAAGCCGATATCGGGATCGCCATGGGCCTTCGTGGCACGCAGGTGGCCCGCGAGGCCGCGGACATGGTGTTGAAGGACGATGATTTCGCCACGATCGTCGAGGCGATCCGCCACGGGCGGGTGATCTTCGGCAACATTCGCAAGTTCATCATCTACCTGATGTCGTGCAATCTCGCGGAAGTTCTGGTTGTGGTCATTGCCGTTGGTGCGGGACTGCCGGCACCGTTGCTGCCGCTGCAGATCCTGTATCTGAACCTCGTGACGGATGTGTTCCCCGCCTTCGCACTGGGGCTGGGACAGGGCGACGGGCGCGAGATGCAGCGTCCGCCGCGGGACCCGTCCGAGCCCATCGTCGGCCGGTCGGACTGGATGCGGATCGCGGCTCTCGGTGCGGCGCAAACGGTCGCAACGCTGGCCGCGTTCATGCTGGCGCTGTTCAGGCTGGATCTCACTGTTGATCAGGCGGTGACAGTCGCTTTCCTGACGCTGGCACTCGCGCAACTCTGGAATGTCTTCAACACCCGTGCCTCCGACGCAGGGATATTTGGCAACGACGTGACTCGGAATCCGTTCATCTGGGGCGCTCTCGCATTCTGTCTTCTGCTCATCGGAGCGGCGCTCTGGCTTCCGGTGCTATCGGTTGTCCTGAGGCTTGCCGCACCCGGCACAGAGGGATTTGCGCTGGCGGCAATCGCAAGCCTTCTGCCGCTTCTTCTCGGCCAGGCCGCTCTGGCGGTCATTGCGGCCCGCCGCTAAGGGGCGACCGGGCAAATCCCGGCATCATAGCCCCGGTTGCGCAGTTCTTCGTAAATCCGGATCAGCGTCAGGCGCTCGCGCTTCGGCTGTCGATCATTCTCTGCAAGAAGCGCGTCCAACTCCGACCGCCAAGGATCGATCCGCGGACGCGGCTGCGTCGTGCGATCATAGGTGAACTCCGTGGCACCCGACCGGATCACTTTGCGTACCATGTTCCGCGATACCCGAAGCTCGCGACATATCTGTTTGATCGACTTGCCGTCGATGAAATGCGCGCGCCTGATCTTCGCGTTCGCCAGTGGGCTCGAACCAGTGGCGCCCACACTGGCTCACTCTCCGCGACCAACATCCCCTGACTGCTCCCTCATCCTTTTGAGGAAGCTTCTGATCACATTCGTCAGGGGGGTCACTTTTGGACACCGATCACCCCGCAACAGGGGTCAATCTTGCATGCCTATCCACAGTCTCATGCCAAATCACACACCACCCCCGAATCCACGTGAATCCCGATGGTTTCGCTGAAGTCTATTCCAAGAAGGCGGCCAAAATTTTTGAAAGATTTCGGTGGCTTGGAGAAAAACCGGATCAGTCGACGACACGCAGCGTGAGGTTCAGCCTTCCGCCGCCCTGCAACAGATCGGACTTGCCGAAACGGATACGGTCGATCCCGTGATAGGCGAGACGCGCCGCGCCGCCGAACAGCACCACATCGCCGCTTTCCAGCAGAACCGAGCGCGTCGGATCAGATCGCGCCGGCCCGCCCATCCGGAAGGTCGCCGGATCGCCGAGCGAGACCGACAGGACCGGATACCGGAAATCCGCCTCGTCCCGGTCCTGGTGCAGCCCCATCCGCGACCCCGAGCGGTAATGATTGATCAAACAGCAATCCGGACCCCGCTCCGTCCCGGCCATCTCGTGCCAGAGCTCCAGCAGGCTGTCCGGGATCGCCGGCCACGGCGCTCCGGTCCCGGGGTGGCGCGGCACATAGCGATACCCCTTCCGGTCGGTGAACCAGCCATATTTCCCCGCCGCGCTCATCCGCACCGACATCGGCTTGCCCCAGGGGGTCAGCGGCGCGAAGAACGGCGCGGCGCGCACGATATCGGCAATCTCGTCGCGCAGCCGCTCCTGCTCCCGCCGGGACAGGCGGGATTTCACAATCAGAAACCCGTTGATCGTCAGCCTCTGCATCCGAGATCCCGCTTGCATCCGTCCACATTTCCGCTAACCCCGTTCTGACGCAAAAAACAGCGGCGAGAAAGCCCTGCAGGGCGGTTGCAGGCCATTCGCCCGGTGCCTATATACGGCCCAGACCGGCCCCGATGCGACAAGGCAGGCGGGGCAGAACATGGGATTGGGCTTTTGGGGCCTTCTAAAGGACCGAAGCCCTCAGATCGCCGAAGAAAGGAACTACACATGTCGAAAGTCATTGGCATTGACCTCGGGACCACCAACTCCTGCGTCGCCATCATGGATGGCAGCCAGGCCAAGGTTGTCGAAAATTCCGAAGGGGCGCGGACGACGCCCTCGATTGTCGGCTTCACCGATGACGAGCGCCTCGTCGGCCAGTCCGCCAAGCGCCAGGCCGTCACCAACCCCGAGAACACCCTTTTTGCCATCAAGCGCCTGATCGGCCGCCGCACGGACGATCCGATGGTCACCAAGGACCGGGAAATGGTGCCCTACAAGATCGTCGAAGGCGGCAATGGCGACGCCTGGGTCGAGGTCCGGGGCGAAAAATATTCGCCGTCCCAGATCTCCGCCTTCATCCTGCAGAAGATGAAGGAAACCGCCGAAGGCTATCTCGGCGAAAAGGTAGACAAGGCCGTCATCACCGTTCCGGCCTATTTCAACGACGCCCAGCGTCAGGCCACCAAGGACGCCGGCAAGATCGCCGGGCTCGAGGTGCTGCGTATCATCAACGAACCGACGGCGGCGGCCCTGGCCTACGGGCTCGACAAGGAAGGCGGCAAGACGATTGCGGTCTATGACCTTGGCGGCGGGACCTTCGACGTGTCGATCCTCGAGATCGATGACGGGCTTTTCGAGGTGAAGTCGACCAACGGGGATACGTTCCTCGGCGGGGAAGACTTCGACATGCGGATCGTCAGCTACCTGGCCGACGAGTTCAAGAAGGAGAACGGGGTCGATCTGCGCGGCGACAAGATGGCGCTGCAGCGGCTGAAGGAGGCCGCCGAGAAGGCCAAGATCGAGCTCAGCTCGTCCTCGCAGACCGAGATCAACCAGCCCTTCATCTCGATGGACCCCGAGACGCGGCAGCCTTTGCACCTGGTGCTGAAGCTGACCCGCGCCAAGCTGGAAAGCCTGGTCGGCGACCTGATCGCGCGCTCGATGAAGCCGTGTCAGGCGGCGCTGAAGGATGCAGGACTCACCAAGGGCGATATCGACGAGGTGGTGCTGGTCGGCGGCATGACCCGCATGCCGAAGGTGGTCGAAGAAGTCACCAAGTTCTTCGGCAAGGAGCCGCACAAGGGCGTGAACCCCGATGAGGTGGTTGCCCTTGGTGCCGCCATTCAGGCCGGTGTCCTGCAGGGCGACGTCAAGGACGTGGTGCTGCTGGACGTGACACCTCTCAGCCTCGGGATCGAGACGCTGGGCGGGGTCTTCACCCGGCTGATCGACCGCAACACCACCATCCCGACCAAGAAGAGCCAGATCTTCTCGACCGCCGAGGACAACCAGAACGCCGTGACGATCCGGGTCTTCCAGGGCGAGCGCGAGATGGCGGCCGACAACAAGATCCTCGGCCAGTTCAATCTCGAGGATATCCCGCCGGCGCCGCGCGGGTTGCCGCAGATCGAGGTGACCTTCGACATCGACGCCAACGGCATCGTATCGGTGTCCGCCAAGGACAAGGGCACCAACAAGGAACAGAAGATCACCATCCAGGCTTCTGGCGGTCTGTCGGATGAAGACATCGAGAAAATGGTCAAGGAGGCGGAAGAGAACGCCGAGGCCGACAAGGAGCGCCGCGAACTGGTCGAGGCCCGCAACCAGGCCGAAAGCCTGATCCACGGCACCGAGAAATCGGTCGAGGAGCATGGCGACAAGGTCGATCCGACCACGGTCGAGGCCATCGAGATGTCGATCAAGAACCTCAAGGAAGCGCTGGAAGGCGACGATGCCGGCAAGATCAAGGCGCGCATCCAGGATGTGACCGAGGCGTCGATGAAACTCGGCGAGGCGATCTACAAGGCCCAGGCTGAAGAGGCCGAGGCCGCCGAAGCCGAGGGCGAACCGTCACCGGTGGACGGGGACGAGGGCGACGTCGTGGACGCCGATTTCGAGGATCTCGACGAAGACAAGCGGGCCTGAGGCCGCTGATGCATTGCGAGATGGCCTGTCCCGGTGCGGACGGGCCATCTTGCCGTTTGACGTGAAGGTATCGGCATAATGGCCAAGCGGGATTACTACGAGATACTGGGGGCGAAGAAGGGCGCGTCGGAGGACGAGCTCAAGAAGGCGTACCGGACCAAGGCCAAGGAGCTGCATCCGGACCGCAACCCCGACAATCCGAATGCCGAGGCCCAGTTCAAGGAAGTGAACGAGGCCTATGACGTGCTGCGCGACAAGGACAAGAAGGCGGCCTATGACCGGTTCGGTCATGCGGCTTTCGAGGGCGGCATGGGCGGTGGCGGCGGCGGGCGCGGCCCCCATGGCGCCGATTTCGCCTCGGCCTTTTCAGACGTCTTCGACGATCTCTTCGGCAGCTTCGCCGGTGGCGGCGGAGCGCGCGGCGGCGGCCAGCGGGCGACGCGCGGCTCGGACCTGCGCTACAATCTCAAGGTCACGCTGGAGGACGCCTTCAAGGGCAAGCAGACCAAGCTGACCATTCCGGGCTCCGTCGCCTGCGACACCTGCAACGGCACCGGGGCGAAGAACGCCGCCGAGCCGTCCACCTGCCCCACCTGCTCCGGCATGGGCAAGGTCCGCGCCCAGCAGGGCTTTTTCACCGTCGAGCGCACCTGCCCCACCTGCTCGGGCCGCGGCCAGATCATCAAGGACCCCTGCACCGCCTGCGCCGGGGCCGGCCGGGTCCAGAAGGACCGCACCCTCAGCGTCAACATCCCCGCCGGGGTCGAGACCGGCACCCGCATCCGCCTCGCCGGCGAGGGCGATGCCGGGCTCCGTGGCGGGCCGCCCGGGGACCTCTACATCTTCATCGACATCACGCCCCACCCGATCTTCGAGCGCGAGGGCCAGAGCCTCTATTGCCGCATCCCGGTCTCCATGACCACGGCCGCACTCGGCGGCGACCTCGAAGCCCCGACCCTCGACGGCGGCCGCACCCGCGTCAAAGTCCCCGCCGGCGTCCAGTCCGGCAAGCAACTCCGCCTCCGCGGCAAGGGCATGCCCGCCCTGCGCGGCGGCGGCGTCGGCGATCTCTATATCGAACTGGCCGTCGAAACCCCGGTCAACCTGACCGCCCGCCAGAAGGACCTCCTCGCCGAGTTCGAGGCCGAAAGCCGTAACAACTCCCCCGAGACCCAGGATTTCTTCTCCAAGGTCAAGGGCTTCTGGGATGGTATGAAGGGGTGAGGGGCGGTTCGGCGTAGCCGATGAAAGGTCCAGTGGACCTTTCAAGCCCCGAACGGGCGGAGCCCCGGCAGAGGGCCGGCAAAGGGTCCAGTGGACCTTTCAAGCCCCGAACGGGCGGAGCCCCGGCAAACGGTCCGGCCCGCAAGGCCGGCAAATGGCCCAGCCCCGCAAGGCCGGCAATCCCCCACCGAACGCCCCTCCCCCCGTTCCCGCAACACCCCCCCGCCTCCGCGTATACTCCCCCCGCGCAAAGGAGGCCCCCAATGACCAATCCCAACCCCGAAATCCACCACATCCCCCTCACCCAGATCGACACCACCACCCTCACCCGCGACCGCACCCACCTCGCCCCCGAACCCCTCGCCGAACTCCGCACCTCCATCCTCACCCACGGCCTCCGCCTCCCCATCGAGCTCCTCCGCCTCCAGCACCCCGGGGACCACCCCTACACCCTCATCTCCGGCCTCCGCCGCCTCACCGTCTTCCAGACCCTCGCCACCGAAGGCCTCACCGCCTTCACCAAGATCCCCGCCCTCATCCGCGAGACCCAGACCCTGCCCCAGGCCTACACCGCCATGATCGAGGAGAACGCCATCCGCGCCGACCTCTCCCCCTACGAACAGGGCCGCATCGCAACCCAGGCCGTCACCGCCGGCGCCTTCCCCACCACCGACGAGGCCATCGACACCCTCTACGCCTCGTCCTCGCGCCCCAAACGCTCCCGCCTCCGCGCCATCGCCCATGTCGCCGACGAGCTTGACCACATCCTCTCCGCCCCCGAGGAATGGTCCCAGAACCAGCTCCTCCGCCTCTCCTCGGCCCTGCGCGCCGGCTATACCGACATCATCATAGAGACCCTGAAATCCCAGCCCGACCGAGGTGCCAAGCTCGACTGGTCCGCCATCCAGCCCTACCTGATCGAGGCCGAAGCCGAACTGACGGGGCCCGACGCTCCTCAAAAACGCCCGGGCCGCCCCCGCCGCATCCTGCACCTCAGACAAGGTCTGACCATCCGCCGGGAAGTCACCCGACAGGGCTACGCCCTCCGCTTCTCAGGGCGCGAGGCGACGGGGGAGTTTCTGGATACGGTGATGGATGAGATAGAGAGGTGGCTTCAAGTCGAATAACTAACATCAATAAGAACCATTACGCATTACATATTCTCAACAATCTCGTCTTTAGGTAACCGTCAAAGTTGTCGGGACATGATCTTGCCATTAATGAAACGAAAATCTTATAGTTACAATTTACTCCAAATTCAAACTTTAATAAGGCATAAAGCATTGGAAGCAATCCATCTTTACCAGATACAAACCGCATAACATTACTTGATTGTGCGTTCTTATTCGCTCTATCAAAACTTTTTCGCACTTGTTCCGAAGAATGGATACTCCTCAAAACTCGGTACAGCCAAATTACTCTTTTACCTACTAATCTTGGACACAAGTCATTGGATACGACTTCACCCACACAGTACTGCCCGATAAACTCCTTTACAGTCTTCACTGAACTTCCTAACCCGCTTGCAACTGCATAGCTAACAAACAATCGCTCCAATTGTTTTGAATTTCGTAATACCCAGTTTGAATAACCTAGTTTAAGTGCCGCATCGTGCTCCGTTACGTTTAAATCATACAAGGTCGCAACGGATACCAACGTAACTTCACTTATCAAATAGTTTTCTAAGCAATACGCCCGCAATCGATATAAATGACGTAGTTTAGGCTTTCTAATTCCTTTAAGTATGTCCAAGTCAGCATCAATTATGTATAGCTTCCTTCTGCCGTCATCTTGTTGATCTCCCTTGCAAGCAGCCAAAACATTGTCCCTTCCCCCTAGAATGTTGACACTACTTAGTCTAACTCCATCTGGTAATACTTTTCTAAGCAGAGCTACCCATGTATTAGAACTTGATGTATCTTCAACGAAAATCTCTATATCGTTAACGTTAGATTTTAAATAACCAATAGCCTTTGACGCCTTTGGTGGATATACTACAGAGGTATTCATTTGTTGCTTCTTATCTCTTTACAGTTTGATACTTTATCTAGAATTATTGACGGTGAGTGTGTTGCTAATATAAACTGAGTTCTATCGGAAGCGCTTGTAATTCTGTCAACAAATTTTTCCTGCCACTGAACATGTAGTGATAACTCAGGCTCATCAATGATAAACACATTTGCATTTTCTACTTCTGGATTAAAGTATAGATGTGCCAGAATTACTAGAAGCTGAATTTCCCCTGAAGACAAGGTACCGACATCTCTTTCGATTCCCTCGCTCTCCAGTGAAAACTTAAGCTCCCCTAATTCATCAAAAATGATTCTTTTTCCACTGTCATTCATGAAAGAATTAACTGAAGTTAGAAAGTTGTTCCGCTTTCTAAAAATTTTATCTACATCATCATTATACTTTGTTATTATTTCAGATATTCTATTTATTTTTACAAGGTGTGTCTGATTAAAAGACCAATCAATAAGAGCATTCATGTAATCTTCGCTATCCAACGCCCGTCTCTCACTCTTTTTATTGCTATTCTTTCCAATCATGTCAAGCTTCTTTACGAGAAAGTCGAACAGAGGTTCGACATTTTTCTTTATTGTATCCTCAGTTATTTTTAAAATATCTGGAAGTTTATTAATGTTTACCTTTGCTTCTTGGATTCGCTCTCTCGATCCAGGCTGCGGGGATTTCAATGCCGCAGTCAAAGTTATCGGCGGGAAGTCTAGTAACTCTAACACTAATTTATCACGGATTTCAGTGTCTAGAGAACCTTTTTGAATAGACATACGCCTAAAGCTTAGTTCAGCAAATCGTTCAGCTTCACTTAAACTTTGTCGCAGTGTCCTGCCGAAAATATTTCTTCTATTCGATAGGCTTTGACCCCTTGAAGTTAGAGAACCTATTGCCTGATCTAGTTCTGCGGATATTGCACGTCGATCTAGGCCTAGGTACATAGGAGTAGGTAACTCGCCGATAAATGAAATAATTGGGTTTTTGGAGTTTTCAGATAAGAAATCCTTGTACTGAGATTCGTAGTACTCTCTTGCCCTGTGGTCTGGTATCGACCTTGGATATGTAAATTCCGGTATGGCAAGATTTTCATCTTTAAATAGTGAGCATGTTAATATAACTAGACCGTTATCTTTTGTTGCTTTTAGCGTTACTTTTTTACTATTATGCAATATTGTAATTGATATTTCATCAAAAATTGCAGTGGTAAGATAATCAATTCTTGGGACCAGTAAGGATGTAATTGAGTTTAATGCCGAAGTTTTTCCGCTTCCGTTGATGCCCGTTAAGAAAGTTAGATCGTTATTAAACGTAATATCGAAATCTAGATACCCATTCACGCCTCTACCTTTGAATTCTAAAATGATCATAATTGTCTCCGCCGTATCAGCGTATGCACTTTTAAGGTCTTGCCTGATAGGTTAGACTAAACATTGGCCAGTTGCTACAGGGTATTGTTAGTACCGTTTAGTTATTTTTTTGGTTATAAATCAATAATTTACTATAGGTTTCACAGTGAACGCCCCCCATTTCCATCCCCTCACCGCAGGCTCCGCCCCTTCACGATCGCCTCCGTCCCGAACCGGGCCCGGACCGCGTCCACGGCCCGCTCCGCCCGCCCCGCGACCCGCCCCGCCTCGTCCAGAAGATCCCCCCCCATATCCCCCTCCTCCGCCGCCACCAGCCCCGACAATCCAACCCCGATCAGCCGATACCTCTCCCCCTGCACCTCCCGCCCCAGCATCCCCCGCGCCACCCCGAAAATCTTCCCCGCCATCTGCGTGGGCTCGGCCAACGTCACCCGCCGCGACACCCCCCTGAACCCCCCCGTCTTCAGCTTCAGCACCACCACCCTCCCCGCCAGCCCCCGCGCCTTCGCCCGGTCCGAAACCTTCTCCGTCAGCCGCCAAAGATGCCCCTCCAGCAACTCCCCATCCGAGATATCCTCAAAGAACGTTGTCTCATTCGAAATCGACTTCACCGGCGCCCGCGCCGTCACCCGCCGCCGATCCTCCCCCCTGGCCAGGAACCACAGCCGATCCCCCATCGCCCCATACTTCTTCCCCAGCTCCTTCCGCTCCCGCCGCTTCAGCTCCGCAATCGTCCTGATCCCGTCCCTCTCCAGCGTCTCCCGAAACGCCCTGCCAACCCCCCAGATCACCGACACACTCTGCCGTTCCAGGAACGCCTCCGTCTCCGCCTTCCCCACCACCGAAAACCCCCGCGGCTTGTCCAGATCCGAAGCAATCTTCGCCAGAAACTTGTTATGCGACAGCCCCACCGACCCCGAAATCCCCAGCTCCGTCTCCATCCGCCGCACCAGCCGCGCCAGCAGCACCGCCGGCACCTCCCCATGCAGCCGCTCCGTCCCCGTCAGGTCCATGAAGGCTTCATCCAGCGACAACGGCTCCACCACCGGCGTCAGTTCCTCCATCATCCCCCTTATCGCCTTCGAGACCGCCGCATAGACCTCCATCCGGGGCCTGACCACCACCGCCTCCGGACATTTCTTCAGCGCCTCGAACATCGGCATCGCCGACCGCACCCCCCTGATCCGGGCGATATAGCAGGCCGTCGACACCACCCCCCGCTTGCCGCCACCGATGATCACCGGCTTGTCCCGAAGCTCCGGATTGTCCCGCTTCTCGACCGAGGCATAGAAGGCGTCGCAGTCCATGTGGGCGATGCTCAGCTTGGCCAGTTCCTCGTGCCGGACCACCCGGGGAGACCGGCAGTCCGGGCATCGCGACAGGCCTCGGTCCGCAGCGCGGAACAGGCGGCAGCAGTCGCGGCAGAGGATGGCGGTCTCCATGGGAGATATGATATCAATTCCGGAGAGAAACGGCGAGATCGTATCCTGACGAAAGAGGGGGAGAGAGGTGACCTTCAACGGATTCCCGAAGGACTGTTTCACATTTCTGCAGGACCTGTCCCGCAACAACGACAAGGCCTGGTTCGAGGCGCATCGCGAAGCCTACGATCGGTCCTTCGTCGCCCCGGCCTGCGCCTTCGTCGAGGCTATCGGCCCGATGATGGCCGCGCTCGACCCGGCGCATAAGGCGGAACCCAGGGTTAACGGGTCGCTCAGGCGGATTTTCCGCGACACCAGGTTCTCCAAGGACAAAACACCCTATCACGATTATATGCACCTGGTCTTCTGGACCGGTGGGCATCCGAACCGGTCGGCGGGGATTCATCTGATTCTGAGGGGGGACAGCTGGGGCTATGGGGCCGGGCAATGGGGGTTCGAGAAAGAGACGCTCACGCGATATCGGGCGGCGCTGGCAGATCCAGCCAGCCTTCAGGACCTCGAGCAGGTAATTGAAAATACTAAAAAAGTTTCGGCGGAAATGTCTGAACCCGAGCTGAAACGCCCACCTGCGGAATTTGCGGACGGGCACCCTGCGGCGGACTATGCGCGGCGAAAGGCGCTGGTGGTCAAGTCAGGAAACCTGCCACTGCCCCAGGAGGTCGGCAGGGCGGGATTTGTCATGCACTGCATGGAAATTGCCGAGTCGCTGGCGCCGCTCAACAAGTGGTTAAAAAACGTGCTTTGATGGGTGTGTCCGGGCCGGATTGGTTCCGAACTGGCCAAGTTTGCCGGTTTTTTGGGCAGCCGCTGCGGAAAATTAACCTTTTAGGGCTTAAATTCGCCTATGCTGCACTTGCACAGTTGACCATGCTGCAATGCGGTATAGATTGGGTCCTGTGATGTTGACCATCACGAGACTGCCCTTCATGGGCGTTTCCTCCCTTGACTTGGGCCGTGCCACTTGCACGGCCCTTTTTTTATTTCTTTCAACGGCTTGCAGGTAATGCCGAGGCAGGAGGCGACGCTTGGTTCCGCAACCTTTTCCCAGGCAATCGCGGAAGAGGGTCGCCGGACCGACTCGATCGGAAAGGCCAAAACCGCATTCCGCCTTTCACCCGAACCCCCAATCGCTGCGAGGAAGTCCATCGATTTCAACGCGGGTTGGGGATACGTGATATATCAGGGAAAACGCAGAGCGCTGCAGGCGGCCGCCAGAACGGGGTCGACGCCTACGGGCGCGGGTAGGTTTCAGGTGCGGAGAAGAAGCACTGCCTATTCGGCCGCCAGCGCGCTGCCCGCACCGCCGATCATCGCCAAATGCGAGATGGCGGTGGTCAGGCGCATCATCACGTCCTCGAATTCGGGGCGCATGGTGATGCTGCGCTCGTCCATGTAGAGTGCCCGGTCGATCTCGATCTGCAGGGCGAAGACATTTTGCGACGGCCGCCCGTAGTGGCGGGTGATGTAGCCGCCGGCGAAAGGCGCGTTGCGAACGACCGTGAAGCCGAGCCGGGTCAGGATGTCGCTGGTCGTGTCCGTCAGCCAGCGCGGCGCGGCGGCTCCGAAACGGTCGCCGACGATGATGTTCGGACGGGCACCGCGGACCAACGGGGCGGAGGTCAGGGCGTCATGAGGCATGGAATGGCAGTCGAAAAGGATCGCCATGCCGAAGCGCTGCCGCTGCTCGTCGATGAGCATCTGCAGGCATTGGTGATAGGGGTGGTAGGCCTCGGTCAGGCGGCGCTGCGCTTCGGCGAGACTGATCTTGCCGTCGCGAATCGGCTTGCCCTCAGCGACGACCCTGGGAATGACACCGAGACCGGCCATGATACGGGGATTGTTGGCCTTTTTCGACGCGCCTTCGACAAGGGCCGGATCGATCTCGTCCGAGGCGCGGTTGAGATCGACATAGGCGCGCGGATAGGTCGCCGACAGGAAGGGCGCACCATGGTCGGGGGCGGCGGCGAAGAGCTGGTCGACGAAGGCGTCTTCGGACGACCGGATCTCGTTGCGGTCCAGCCGGGTTTCGCGCAGGAAGTCAGCCGGGTACTGGGTGCCGGAATGCGGCGAGCTGAAGACGGCGCAGGACGTGCGTCGTTTCGGCATGCTGAGCGCGAAACCATTCTGCAAGCGGGCATTCCCCTCTGTCATCGGCGTGTCCTCAGGACTTACCATAGCGCCGAATTATGCAACGCAAAAGGTCTTGATCCTGTTAACGTGACGTCTTATAGAACGGCTTCGCTCGGCGGACCCCGGTTTGCCGGGCTCGGTTTTTCCGGGCGTATAGCTCAGCGGGAGAGCACTTCGTTGACATCGAAGGGGTCACTGGTTCAATCCCAGTTACGCCCACCATTTTCCCCTCGGGGACCCGTGAACCGCCCTTCGGGGCAAGCAACCCAGGCGCCGCCTTCGCTGGCCGTCGCCGCTGAACCAGGAGAGAGACCATGAAGGTCAGGAACTCGCTTCGCTCCCTGAAGCAGCGTCACCGCGATTGCCGCGTTGTGCGCCGTAAGGGCCGCGTCTATGTGATCAACAAGACCCAGCGCCGGTTCAAGGCCCGTCAGGGCTGAGACCGGATCGCTTTCGGAACGAGGGGCCGTGCTGGTGCGCGGCCCTTTTTCTATTCCGGCAGCGAGAAGGAACGCCGTTGTCACGCTGGAGGCGCGCTCAGGGGCGGGTGGCGGTCCGAGAGCCTGAGATAGATGCCGCTTTCCGAGCGGTCCGTCAGGTGGGTGACCGGTTTCGGGACCTTGCCGGGATTGCGGGCAAGCAGGTAAAGGGTCCAGCAAGGGCCGAGGCGGAGGTTTCGTGGCCTGCCAGAAAGAAGATAGTCACATGATCGGCCAATTCAACAGTGTCGAAACACGCGCCGTTTCGGGGCCATAATCCAAAGGTTATTGACGCCGGGTCCGTGGTGACATCTGCTTCACGCGGTTCAGGCCGCACCTGATCCTGCCACAGCTGCCCGGAGACTGTTCTATGCCAATCCTGAGTCGAGAAACCAGGGCACGAACCCTGCGGGGACTTCGCACGATCCATGCCTGGCTCGGCTTCTTTGTGCTGCCGTGGATCCTGATCATCGGCGCTACCGGCTTCTACCTGAACCACTACCAGGCCATCACTGCCTTTCTCGATGGCGCGGCGTATGACGAAAGCCGCTTTTCCAGCCACCCCGACGCCCACGCTATCGGCTACAAGGAGGCCTTCGCTCTTGCCGAAACGATCTGGCCGGGCCAGCAGATCGTGGACAGCAGGGACGAGCCCTATCACGGGCATGAGGCCTTCCAGTTCACCAAACCGTCGGGGAAGATCATCGTCACCCAGGCGACCGGCCATTACTTCGTCAAGACCTGGAAAACGCGCATCACCTACGCTCCGGACGGCACGCTTCTTGACCGGCATATCTACTGGGGGCCGATGCTGAAGCAGCTGCATACTGACGGCTGGCTGGGGGGGAGCCTGGGCACCTGGCTGGCTGACATCACCGCGCTGGCGATGCTGGTTTTCGGGCTGTCGGGGATGGTGCTGTGGTGGGTGCCGCGGGGGGCGAAGTTCAAGCGTGCCGTTTTCGGGGTGAAGCCGAAGGCTGACCGGCAAGGGACGTGATGCGTTTCCGTTTCACCGTGAAACGGAAACCAAGATGCTGTTTTTGTTGTATTTATTAGTTACTTTTGTGTTAATTTAGTGGTTGGGTCCCGCCGATCCAGCTTGAGGAATATCCCGCTTTCCGAGCGCACTGTCAGATGGGTGACCGGTTTCGGGACCTTGTCGGGGATCGCCTCGAAGCGGAAGGCGCGGAGCAGCATGGCGAGCAAGAGCGTGCCTTCAGCCATGGCAAAACCGGCTCCGGTGCAGACGCGGGGGCCGGTGGAGAAGGGCATGTAGGCGTCGCGCGAAAGCGGCCCGGTCTCGTCGCGGGACCAGCGGTCGGGGTCGAAGAGGTCGGGATCGGGCCAGAGGCGCTCGTGGCGGTGGAGATGCCAGGGCGACAGGATGCAGAGGGAACCGGCCGGGACGTCGCGGTCGCGGAAATGCTCCGGTCTGGTGGCCTCGCGGACCATCATCGGGACCGGCGGGTAGAGGCGCAGGGCTTCGCGGAAGACGTCGCGGGTGAAAGGCAGGTTGCGCAAGCTGGAGAAATCGGGGCTGTCGTCCCAGGCGGTTGCGGCTTCGGTGGCGGCGCGGTTTTGCACCTCTTCATCGCAGGCCAGAAGATAGAGCGTCCAGGCCAGGGCGGAGGCCGAGGTCTCGTGACCCGCAAGAAAGAAGATCGCCACCTGGTCGACCATTTCGGCGGTGTCGAAGCGGTCTCCGGTCTCGGGATCGAGGAAGGTCATGATCTTGGTGGCGAGGTCGTCGGGGGCGGTGCCGGCCTCGATCTCGGCCGCGCGGGCGGTGGTGAGCTCGACCAGCAGCCGGCGGATGGTGGCGGCCTCGGCCCGGCCCTTGCCGAGGCGCAGGCGCGGGATCCATTTCGGGGCGCGGATCAGCGAGACGAAGCTGAGGAGCGGCTGGGCGCGCTGGTAGGCGCGGAAGGCGTCAAAGACCGAACGGGCAGTGGCGTCGGTGATCGGGATCGAGAACAGGGTGCGGAAGATGACATCGGCGGCGGCGTGGGAGGTCTCATATTCGATCTCGATTTCTTCGCCGATGCGGGGGGTGAGGCGTTGGATGGCTTCCTTGCCGGCGGCGACCATGGCGGGGAAGGTGTCGCGGAGGCGACCGCCCTCGAAGGCGGGGTCGATGATGCGGCGCTGGCGCTTCCAGGTCTCGCCATTGGTGACGAAGACGGAATTGCCGAGGAGCGGTTTCAGGGTGTCGGCGATGATGCCTGACTTTGGGAAGTCGTCCGGGCGGTCCTTGAGGATGGTCTTCAATAGCTCGGGCTGGTTGATGAGGAAGGAGCGGTAGATCAGTGCGCCCTGTTCGGCCATCCAGGCGCGGTAGAGCTTGGCCGGTTGCGAGGCGAAGATGTCGCGCCGCGCCAGGCGGAGGCGGGTCCACAGGCTGGCATTCTCGGGGCGTGATGCAGGTTTCGGGGGGGTGAACGGCATCAGGCCATGTCCCGGTAGGGGGAGTGGACCGTCTCGATCCGCGAAGCGGTGGAGCCGCGCTCGGCGTAGCGGTCGCGCAGGTACAGGGGCCCGGCGGTGATCTGGAAATAGTCGTAACCGCGGGGACGGTCGAAGCAGCAGAGATACTGGAAATGGCGGCGGAAGAAACGCCATTTGGTGGCTTGGTCTAGTTCCGGCGACAAGGTCTCGGAGAACGCCGCCGAGATGATTTTCGGCCAGATCTTCACCGCTTCGGGCGGGGCGACCCCGGAGACATGGACGGGGTCGGCCAGCGCGAAGGAGGCGCCGTCACCGGGGGCGGAGATGTCGATCCAGGTGAGGTCCTCAACCTGGGAAAGCTGGCAGAGGTCACGGCGGAGCACCTTTGCTTCGGGCAGGAATGAGATCATCGGGATGACGCCGCCGAGGGTCAGGAGGGCGAGTTTGGGCCCGTCCTCGCGAAGTGTATGATCGCGCAGATAGGCCGCGACGACCTCGACCGCGACATGGGCGCCGGAGGAATGGCCGACGACCAGGACTTCGTCGGCGTCCGAGCCCATGACCTCGGCCAGTCGCGCGACGAAGGTGCGCTCTCGCTCGACCAGCACGTCGGGCGTGGCGCCGTAGGGGATGGCCGAGAAGGCGTAGTCGTGCATCAGGTAGAAGACGAAGAGATGCGGATCGTAGCGGCGCAGGACCATCAGGAAGGCAGCGAGGGTGGCAGCGGCAGCGACGAGCCCGATGGGCCAGGGCAGGAAGAGGGTCAGGATCGCAAGAACGGCCCAGCCGAGGGCGATGCCGGCCAGCAGGTAGACGATCAACATGACGACAGGGTAGAGGGCGGCGATCATCGGAGTGGGGCGAAGGCGAAACAGCGCCCAGAGGGTGCCGGTGCGGATATAGATCCACGCCGTTCTGACCATCAGCAGATAGGTGGCGAGGATCGACTGGTCCATCGAGTCCTGCACGATATCGTTCCAGAGCAGGAATTCCATCCGGGCCTCGGCGCGCTGGCCGTCGATTTCCGTCTCGGCGAGCCAGGTGTAGTTTTCCTGGCCCGTGAGACCGGTGACCTTCAGGGAATAGTCCGAGATCCTCGCCTGTTTCTCGCCCTCGCTCCGGTAAAGCTCGCGGTAGCGGCGCGGCACCATCGGGTCATAGCCGGGCAGATAGAGCACATGGCGGCGGCGCACGGCGGTGCCATACGCGTGGTGGAAGGCTTCGTCTCTGGTCATCCGCGCCATGAGGCGGAGCATATCGGCCAAAGGTTTCCGCGCAATGTGGAATTCGAGCGTGGTCCGAGGCCGGAGGTTTTTTGGCCGCGCTTGCGCCGGGGCTGGATATTGAAGGTCACTTCCGGGCCCGAACTCGCAAGTCCTGGATGGCGGTGTGCTGGCCGGCAAGCGCAAGAAAGGCCCGAGTGCCGCGGCGTTTCAGGTGCCGGGGGGTCCGCCTGCCTCCAGTGGACAGCCATCCACGAAGGCCTCTGAAACCGGTCATCGATGTTCGCCATAGGTGGAGACGTGAAACGGGGGCCTGAAGCAGGTCAGAGGCAAGGATCTCGCTCCCAAGCACCTCGAGCCCCTGCAGCTGCCCGGCCATCACGGACATCCCGCAGATCGGCCCCCATGCTCAGGGTTGGTGCCTGTTCCGTTCGTCCCCAGCACATCCAGGGAAGAATGATCTCCGGATCAAAGAGCGTGAAAAGCAGGTGTTCGGGGAACACGCCACGCTCGGAACAGGGGCGCCGGGTACCCGTATCCGTTCCACGGCCAAGCGCCAGGATCACACCGACGTTGAAACGGCGACAGCTGCGGGGATGTATTTCCGCGAGGACCCTGCACCCCCGATCCCGCCAATGCCCCGCTTTATCGCCTTGCATCCTCCAACCTTGCCGTTAGTCTCGCCACCACCTCGGGGTGCCGGCGAACCCGGCTGAGATGCGTGATGCGAACCCGTTGAACCTGAACCGGATCATACCGGCGGAGGGAAGGTCCCGGGTCTCGTCCCGCCTTTTCCTGCGCCGCAGCGAAAGGAAGATGACATGCTCGTCAGACTGGCTGTGGCCCTGAGCCTAGCGGCAATTCCCGCGACCGCCCAGGACAAACCCACACTCACCGTTTACACCTATGACAGTTTCGTCTCGGACTGGGGCCCCGGGCCCGCCATCGAGGCCAGTTTCGAGGCAACCTGCGCCTGCGACCTCAGCTTCGTTGCCGCCGGCGACGGCGCTGCCCTCCTGTCGCGCCTGAAACTCGAAGGTGCACGCACGGAAGCCGACATCATCCTCGGCCTCGACACCACCCTGACCGCCGAGGCCGCGGCCACCGGGCTTTTCGCCCCGCATCCGGGCATTCCCGGGGACCTTTCGCTTCCCGTCACCTGGGACGACTCGATCTTTTTGCCCTATGACTGGGGCTATTTCGCCTTTATCTATGACAAGACCCGGCTCGACACCCCGCCCGCCAGCCTCGAAGAGCTGCGGACCGCTGACATCGATCTCCTCATCCAGGACCCCCGGTCGTCGACCCCCGGGCTCGGCCTTTTGATGTGGGTCGAAGCGGTCTATGGCGACGAGGCCGGGGATTTCTGGGCCGACATCGCACCGAAGATCGTCACCGTCACCAAGGGCTGGTCCGAGGCTTATGGCCTGTTCCTCGAAGGCGAGGCCGATATGGTGCTGAGCTACACCACGTCTCCCGCCTATCACCTGATCGCCGAGGAGGACGACAGCAAGGCCGCCGCCAGTTTCGCCGAAGGCCATTATCTGCAGATCGAGGTGGCCGGGATGCTCGCGGGCAGCGACCAGCCTGATCTCGCTGCCGATTTCCTGCGGTTCATGACTACCGAGGGCTTCCAGTCCGTGATCCCCACCACCAACTGGATGTATCCCGCCGTCACGCCGGCCGAAGGGTTGCCGGCCGGATTCGAGAGCCTCGTGGTGCCGGACAAGGCGCTGCTGATCCAGGCCGCCGAAACCCCGGCGGTTCGCAAGACGGCGCTGGACGCATGGCTGACGGCCCTCAGCCGGTGATCCGCCCGATGTCGTCCGGAGACATCACGAAAACCGGGCAGAACCGGGTGCCCCGCGCCGGTTTTGCCGCCCCTGTAGCGGCGACGCGGCAGGGTCAGATAAAGCCCCTCTCCCCCTTCCCCTCTCCCAGGGGGAGAGGGGAGGCGCCCTGCGGTGAGGGCTGCGTTTCCCCCCTCCCCCTGGGAGGGGGGGCAGGGGGGAGGTGCCCGCCTCAGGATCGGAGGCGGGCCGTTGATAGCCTGACCCGCCCCGCGCCACTGCGCTCCAGACATGACTGACCACCCCCAACCGATGGGCGGCGTCACCCTCGCCACCGGCCTGCTCGCGCTGGCGCTGATCCTGACCCTTGGCCTCGGTTCCGTTGCCGCCCTCATTTTTGCTGCCGACCCCTCCACCGGCCTCACCGCCGCCGACTGGTCCGCGCTCCGCTTCACCCTCCTTCAGGCCATCCTGTCGGCCTGCCTTTCCACCCTCATCGCCATCCCGCTCGCCCGGGCGCTGGCCCGCCGCCGCTTTCCCGGCCGCGCCGCGATCGTCACCCTTCTCGGTGCCCCCTTCATCCTGCCGACCATCGTCGCCATTTTCGGTCTGCTGGCCATCTGGGGCCGCTCGGGCCTCCTGTCGGGCCTCTCCCTGATGGCCGGAGGACCGCGCATCGACATCTACGGTCTCACAGGCATCGTCCTCGCCCATGTCTTCTACAACCTGCCGCTGGTCACCCGCCTGCTGCTACAGGGCTGGTCCGCGATTCCGCCCGAGCATTTCCGGACCGCCGCCCAACTCGGTTTCACCCCCAGGGACATCTTCACCCGTCTCGAAGCACCGATGCTCCGCGCCACCCTGCCTGGCGCATTCACCCTCGTCTTCCTGCTCTGCATGACCTCCTTTGCCGTCGCTCTGACCCTCGGTGGCGGGCCCCGCGCCACTACTCTGGAACTCGCCATCTTTGAGGCGCTGCGCTTCGATTTCGACCTCACCCGTGCCGCCCTGCTGGCGCTGATCCAGTTCGCCCTCTGCCTCGCGACTGGTCTGATCGCCCTCACCCTCACCAGGCCCGCCGCCTTCGGCCCGGCGCTGCTCGGCCCCGTCCGCCGCTGGGACGCCGACAGCCGCCTGCATCGCAGCCTCGACACGGGTTTCATCGCCACCGGTTTCGCCTTTCTCGCCCTGCCGCTGGCGGCCATCGCCTGGCGCGGCCTTCCGGGGCTCGCCCGCCTGACAGCCCTGCCCGGCGACCTCTGGTCGGCTACCCTGACCAGCCTCGCCATTGCCCTGACCTCGGCCCTTGCGGCCACAGCCCTCGCCTGCAGTCTCGCCGCCCTCACCGCCTCCCTCCGCCGCGCCGCCCCCCTGCCCGAGATCGTCGCCCTCACGATGATCGCCGCCTCGCCCTTCGTCATCGGCACCGGCCTCTTCCTGATCCTCAACCCCCTCGTCTCACCCTTTGCCATCGCCTACCCCGTCACCGCCCTCGTCAACGCCGCCATGGCCACGCCCTTCGCGCTGCGCATCCTCGCCCCGGCGCTCGCGGAAGCCCGCCGAGACTACGCCCCCCTCACCGCGTCGCTAGGTATCGAAGGCCTCGCCCGCCTCCGCTATGTCACCTGGCCGCTGCTGCGCCGCCCCTTGGGCTTCGCCACCGGCCTCGCCGCCGCGCTGTCCGTCGGGGACCTCGGGGTCATCGCCCTCTTCGCCCCGCCGGACGGCGCAACCTTGCCGCTCTACATGTACCGTCTCATGGGCGCCTACCGCATGGACGAGGCCGCCGCCGCCGCGCTCCTGTTGCTTGCCCTCGCCCTCGCCCTATTCTGGATCTTCGACCGCGGAGCCCGCCTTGGCCCTTGAATTCGACCATGTCACCATCACTCAGGGGACTTTCACCCTGACCGCCGATCTCACCATCCCAAAAGGCAAGACGGTCGCCATCATCGGTCCGTCGGGTGGCGGCAAGTCCACGCTCCTGAACGCCATCGCCGGTTTCGCGCCGCTTGCCTCCGGGAGGATCCGCATCGACGGCGAGGACATGGCGACCACCAGACCCGCCGCCCGTCCCGTCACCCTGCTCTTTCAGGAGCACAATCTCTTCCCCCATCTCACCGTCTTTCAGAACACCGCCCTCGGCCTTCGCCCCGACCTCAAGCTGACCCCCGAAGACCGTGCCCGCGTCATCGCCGCCCTCGTCGAGACCGGGCTCCAGGGCACCGAGGACCGGACGCCGCCCGCGCTTTCCGGCGGCCAGAGGCAGCGGGTCGCCCTTGCCCGTGCGCTTTTGCGGCGGAAGCCCTATCTCCTGCTCGACGAGCCCTTCGCCGCGCTCGGCCCTGCCCTCAAATCCGAAATGCTCGACCTTGTCGCCCGCATCACCGCGGAGCAGGACATGACGCTCCTCATGGTCACTCACTCTCCCGAGGATACCCGCCGCATCGCGTCGTGGACGGTGCTTGTCGCGGACGGTACCGCGCAGCCGCCATTGCCCACCGAAGCGCTCTTCGCCGATCCGCCGCCCGCCTTGCGCGCCTATCTCGGCAGCTGAAATCCCGACCGGTCGAGGGCCGGGCGATACCGGCGGGAGCGGCCTGTCGCGATCCCTTCCGGACAAGTCGTCGGACAGACCCCGTTGGGAGGGTTTTCAGGAGGGTTTTGGGAGGGTTTTGCCGAACGGCTTTTCCGCACGCCGGGAAAGGACTATCTCTGGGCCATGAACGACCTGTTCGATCACGACAAGCCGACGCCCGGCGCACCCGGGCCGCGCCCGCTGGCCGACCGTTTGCGGCCGACGGCGCTCGCCGAGGTCATCGGCCAGGACCATATCCTCGCCCCCGATGCCCCGCTCGGCCACATGCTGGCAAGCGGCGCCCTGTCCTCACTGGTCTTCTGGGGCCCGCCCGGGGTCGGCAAGACCACCATCGCCCGGCTGCTCGCCGAGGAAACGGACCTCGCCTTCGTGCAGATCAGCGCCATCTTCACCGGCGTCCCCGACCTCAGGAAGGTCTTCGAGGCCGCGAAGCTCAGGCGCGGCAACGGGCAGGGGACGCTCTTGTTCGTCGATGAAATCCACCGTTTCAACAAGGCCCAGCAGGACGGGTTCCTGCCGCATATGGAGGACGGCACCATCATCCTCGTCGGCGCCACCACCGAGAACCCCTCCTTCGAACTCAACTCGGCGCTCTTGTCCCGCGCCCAGGTCCTGACCCTGAAGCGGCTGGAGCCGAAACATCTCGACCAGCTCGCCTCGCGCGCCGAGAAGCTGATGGACCGCCCTCTGCCCCTGACCGGCGAAGCCCGCGACGCGCTGGTCGAGATGGCCGATGGCGACGGGCGGGCGCTGTTGAACCTTCTCGAACAGGCCTTCACCTGGGAAGGCAAGATCGACCGCGACGGGCTGGAGGGGCGGCTGAGCCGCCGGGCACCGAAATACGACAAGTCGGGGGATGAGCATTACAACCTGATTTCGGCCTTGCACAAATCCGTCCGTGGGTCCGATCCCGATGCCTCGCTCTACTGGCTGGCGCGGATGCTGCAAGGCGGCGAGGACCCGCGTTTCCTCGCAAGGCGCATCACCCGGATGTCGGTCGAGGATATCGGGCTGGCCGATCCGCAGGCGCAGCATATCTGCCTGCAGGCCTGGGAAACCTACGAACGGCTCGGCTCGCCTGAGGGCGAGCTGGCGCTGGCTCAAGCGGTGATCTATCTGGCGCTGGCCCCGAAATCCAACGCCGCCTATGTCGCCTTCAAGGGCGCGATGCGAGCCGCGAAGGAGACAGGGTCGGAGCCTCCACCCAAGCACATCCTCAATGCGCCGACCCGGCTGATGAAGGACGAGGGTTACGGTTCGGGCTACGCCTATGACCATGACGCCGAGGACGGGTTCTCGGGGCAGAACTATTTCCCCGAGACGATGAAGCGCCCGAAATACTATGTCCCGCCGGAACGCGGCTTCGAGCGCGAGTTGCAGAAGCGGCTGATGTATTTCGAGAAGCTCAGGGCGAAGCGAACCAGCTGAGGCCGGCCAATCCCCCGCCCCCGCTTGACTCCGTCGCCTGCGCACGGTTTGGGATGGGAAAACCAGACGGAGACGATCCATGCCGCTCATCCTGCAGATTGCCCTCGGCGGTGCCATCGGCGCCAGCCTTCGCTATCTCGTCTCGTCGAACCTCCTGCGCCTGCTCGGGACCGGGTTTCCCTATGGCACGCTGACCGTGAATATCGTCGGATCGTTCCTGATGGGCGTATTCGCCTCCTGGGTCGCGCTGCGCGGAACCGGCTCGTTGCAGCACGCGGCACCCTTTCTGATGACCGGCATCCTTGGCGGTTTCACCACTTTCTCGGCCTTTTCGCTGGAGACCATACTGTTGATCGAGCGTGGCGAGCCGCGGCTGGCGGCCCTTTATGTCGGCGCGTCGGTCGTCTGCTCGGTCGGGTCGCTGTTTCTGGGGTTGGCGCTGACCCGGCAGATCCTTTCTTGAGCGGCGTCCAGCATATCGAGGTCGGTCCCGATGGCGCCGACCAGCGGCTCGACCGCTGGTTCCGCCGGCTGTTCGCCCATGTTCCGCAGGGGCGGATCGAGAAAATGTGCCGCAAGGGCGAGATCCGGGTCGATGGCGGGCGGGTGAAACCGGCCACGCGCCTCGCGCCGGGTCAGACCGTCCGCGTCCCGCCTCTGCCCGAAGGCGAAGCGCCTGTGCCGAAGCCCGCCGCCAGGGTCTCTGAGGCCGATGCCGCGATGATCCGGGGCGCTGTCCTCTACCGCGACGACCACCTGATCGCGCTCAACAAGCCCCCCGGCCTGCCGACACAGGGCGGCACCGGGCAGAGCCGCCATGTCGACGGGCTGGCCGAGGCGCTGAAATTCGGGCTGCCGGACAAGCCGCGCCTCGTGCACCGGCTCGACAAGGACACCTCCGGCCTCCTGCTGCTCGCCCGTTCCGGCCAGGCGGCGGCGAAGCTTGCCAAGGCGTTCCAGTCGCGGGCGACGCGGAAGATCTACTGGGCTGCGGTCGCCGGTGTGCCGTCGCCCCGCGAAGGCACAATCCGTACCGGGCTGGTCAAGGCTCCGGGCCACGGGCCGCACGGGGCGGGCGAGAAGATGATCTGCATCCATCCCGATGCCGTCCACGACACGCCGGGGGCCAAGCGGGCGGTGTCGGACTACAAGGTGATCGAGAATGCCGGTCAGCGCACCGCCTGGGTCGCCCTGTCGCCGATCACGGGCCGCACGCACCAGCTGCGCGCCCATATGGCCGAGATCGGGCATCCGATTGTCGGGGATGGGAAATATGGCGGCTCGGGCCAGACCAATGAAGGGGACGGCTGGGGGGCGCAGTTGGGCGGGGATATCAGCCGCAAGCTGCATCTGCATGCAAGGTCGCTGAGTTTTCGCCATCCAGAAACCGGCAAGACCCTGACCCTGACAGCCCCTTTGCCAGACCACATGGCCCGGACCTGGGAGACCATGGGCTGGCGCGAGGCGGATGCGGCGCTCGATCCGTTCGAGGACGAGGAATGAGCTGGAAAGCGTCCCGGAAATTCTGGCAGGAGGCCTGTGTTGCCGAGGCCGAGGGCGGCTACCGGGTGCTTCTGGACGACCGCGAGTTGCGGACGCCTTCAAAGGCGCTCTTGATCCTGCCGACACGGGCGCTGGCTGAAGGCGTGGCGGCGGAATGGGCAGCGCAGGGCGACAAGATCAATCCTGCCACCATGCCGCTGACACGGGCGGCGAACTCGGCCATCGAAAAGGTCGTGCCGCAATATGACGAGGTCGCCGCGATGCTGGCCGAATATGGCGGCTCGGACCTCCTGTGCTACCGCGCCGAAAGCCCTGTTGAGCTGATCGCCGTTCAGGCCGAGGCATGGGACCCCTGGCTCGACTGGGCGCGGCGGGAGCTGGGCGCGCCGCTTCTGGCCATTCAGGGAGTGATCCACCATCCGCAGGACGCCGCCTCGCTGGCGCGGCTGGCGGAGCATGTCCGGGGTTACGCGGCGTTCGAATTGACCGGGCTGCATGATCTGGTCACCCTGTCGGGGTCACTGATCCTCGGGCTTGCCGTGGCGCGGCAGGCACTGAAGGCCGAGGCCGCCTGGGACCTGTCGCGGGTCGACGAGACCTGGCAGGCGGCGCTCTGGGGCCGCGACGACGAGGCGGAGGCGCTGGCCGGGGCCAAACGGCAGGACTTTGTGCAGGCGGCAAGGCTGCTGGCGCTTTTGGGGGACGATAAAGATGACGATCCGCTACGCTGAGACCGAAGCCGACCTGCTGACCATGCAGGATATCGCCGCGATCAGTGGGCTGGAATTCATCCAGGGCATCGCCGAGGGCCGCTACCCAGCCCCGCCCATCGGCAAGACGCTCGATTTCGGGATGGAGAGTGCGGAGGAAGGCAAGGTGGTCTTCCGGGGCCGCTGCAATTTCGCGTCGCTGAACCCTCTGGGCACCGTCCATGGCGGCTGGTTCGGCACGCTTCTGGATAGTTGCATGGCCTGCGCGGTCCAGACGACACTGCCGAAGGGCACCGGCTATACGACACTGGAATACAAGATAAACATCATCCGCCCGCTCTTTGCCGATTCGGGCGAGGTGCGGGCCATCGGCACGGTCTCGCATTCGGGGCGCCGCACCGGTGTCGCCGAGGGTCGGATTGTCGGGGTCGAGGACGGCAAGCTCTATGCCACCGGTTCGACCACCTGCCACGTCTTCGCCTTTCCGACAGGCTGAAGGTTTTGACCGGATGGTCTGATTCTCTGCGGCGTCATTCCGCGATGGAATAGGGGCCATCAGTGGCGGAAATGGGTCCTCAGACCTTTCAAAGCGCTTCAAATTCTGAATTGAGCTGCACATAATTGCAGCGGCACAAGGTCGGCATGTAACCGGTAACATGCTATAAAAACGGTAATAATTACAGAACCATGACGGCATATTTGCAAAGTCTTCAGCCTCCTGCCTCCCCCCACACGACACTTGACCTTTGGCCTGAGTGTTTCATTGTAGGGGGGCTGATCCCGTCTCGGCGGGACAACAGGTTATCGCAACCCGGTCCCTTGGGCCGGATCGAAGGCCCCGGACATAAGGGGCAACCACAGGAAGAGGTTAAAATGAAAACATCTGTATTCTTGGGCACGATTGCCGCCGCCGGGCTGACCGCCGGGCTGGCAGCAGCGGCGACGCTGGATGACGTCAAGGCCGCCGGCACGCTGAAATGCGGCGTGAGCCAGGGCCTTCCGGGTTTCTCGGCAACCAACGACGCCGGCGAATGGACCGGGATCGACGTGGATTACTGCCGGGCCCTTGCTGCGGCTGTTCTCGGCGATGCCGATGCGGTCGAATACGTCTCGCTGTCGGCCAAGGACCGTTTCACGGCGCTGTCCTCGGGCGAGATCGACGTCCTGTCGCGCAACACCACCTGGACGATCACCCGCGACACCGATCTCGGCATTAGCTTCGTCGGCGTGAACTATTATGACGGCCAGGGCATGATGGTTCCGGCCGGTCTCGGCATCACCTCGGCGCTGGAACTGGATGGGGCGACGATCTGCACCAATACCGGTACCACGACCGAGCTGAACATCACCGACTACTTCCAGCAGCACGGGATGACCTTCGAACTGGTCGCGCTGGAGAACTCGGACGAGGTGATCGCGGCCTACGGTGCCGGGCGTTGCGACGTCTTCACCACCGACCGGTCGGGCGTTGCCGCCGAGCGTCTGAAGCTCGCCGATCCCGACGCCCATGTCGTGCTGCCCGAAACCATCTCGAAAGAGCCGCTCGGCCCGTCGGTCCGCGCCGGTGACGAGCAGTGGGCGAAAATCGCCCGCTGGGTGCTGAACGGTGTGATCGAGGCTGAAGAGTACGGCATCACGTCGGCGAATGTCGAAGAGATGAAGTCCTCCGAGAACCCGTCGGTGCAGCGTATCCTCGGTGTCGGCGACAATGACTACGGCAAGCCGCTCGGCCTCAGCGCCGACTTCATCGCCCAGGCCGTGGCCCAGGTCGGCAATTACGGCGAGATGTACGAGCGCAATGTCGGTGAAAGCACCCCGCTGAAACTGGCCCGTGGCGTCAACGAGCTGTGGACCAAAGGTGGCCTGATGTACGCACCGCCCATCCGCTAAGCGACCCGGACGCTAGTGGAACGGACACAATAAGAAAGGGGCGGAATCTCCTCCGCCCCTTTGTGCTAAAATGATCGTAACAGCCGGGGGTGGTCGTGACTTCTGTAACCGATGCTGAACTGAATGACGCGGGGGAACGAACGGGGCTGGCAGCCCTTGTCTTCAACAGCCGCGCCAGATCCCTCTTCTTCCAGGCTCTGCTGGCGCTCTTGATCATCGTGATGATCTGGCTGGCACTGCAGAACGCCGGCCAGAACCTCGCCGATCAGAACAAGGAATTCGGCTTCGATTTCTTCGGCCGGCCCTCCGACATTCAGATCCTGACGACTTTCGGCACCTGGCTGGTCGATTACGAACCGGGGTCGAGCTCGGTCTGGGACGTCTTTGTCCTGTCCATCGCCAATACGCTCATCATTTCGATCGCGGGCATTTTCTTCGCGACGATCTGGGGGTTCCTTCTGGGGATCTTCCGACTGTCGCCGAACTTCGTTCTGCGCAGTTTCGCAACGGTCTATATCGAGCTTCTGCGCAACGTCCCACTGTTGTTGCAGATCTTCTTCTGGACGGCGGTCCTGCGGATCGTCGCCCCTCAGGAACGCGGGACATTCGCGACGCTGATCCCGGGGTTTCTGCAATTCGATGCCAAGGGCATCTACGGGCCCTACCCGCTGGTCGAAGACGGTTTCGTCTATACCATGATCGCGCTGCTGCTCGCCTGTCTGGGGGCGTGGGGCTATGCGAAATGGGCGAAGAAGAGGCAGGACAAGACCGGCCAGCGGTCGCCGGTCTTTCTCGTATCACTCGCCCTCATCATCCTTCTGCCGATCTTCGTTTTCCTCGTTACCGGGCGGCCCCTTGGAATTGAGTGGCCCAACTTTGTGACCGAAGGCCCCGTCTTCCGCAGGGGCTTCGAGTTCGGCGTCGGCAGCTACATAGCGCCTGAGTTCCTCGCCCTTTTCCTGGCCCTCTTCACCTACACCGCCGCCTTCATCGCCGAGATCGTACGGGCGGGTATCCAGGCGGTGCCCAAGGGCCAGTCCGAGGCGTCGGCAGCACTTGGCCTGCCGGATGGGCTTGCAATGCGCAAGGTCATCCTGCCGCAGGCCTTCCGGGTGATCGTGCCGCCCCTGACTTCGCAATATCTGAACCTGACCAAGAACAGCTCGCTTGCCGCAGCTATCGGCTATCCCGAACTGGTCGCGGTCTTTGCAGGAACCACGCTCAACCAGGTCGGACGCGCCATCGAGATCATCGCGATCGTGATCGTGGTCTATCTGGTGATCTCGCTGCTGACTTCGGCCTTCATGAACTGGTTCAACAACCGCGTCGCGCTGGTTGAAAGGTAGGGGGCAGATATGCAGGAACACATGAGTGACAGCTGGGTCCGGACCGAGGACGCCCCCCTTCTGGAGCCACCGGCATCCGAGGTCGGGATAAGGGGCTGGCTCTGGCACAATATCTTCGCCTCCATGGCGGATTATGCCACACCGGCCAAGGCCGTCAGGTCGATCCTGATGACCTTCATGACGGCCTTTTCCGCCTATGCGCTGATCTGGATGATCTGGGTGCTGCTGGACTTCGCGTTATTTTCGGCCACGTTCAGCGACCCCGAGGGACTGAAGCGCGAGGCCTGTTTCGTGAACGCGACCGGCGCCTGCTGGCCGTTCATCAAGGCCAAATGGTACCAGTTCATGTTCGGATTCTACCCGACCGAGGAAGTCTGGCGGGTGAAGCTGTCCATGCTGATCCTTGCCGCGGGCACCGCCTGGCTGATCTTCCCGCTGCCGCATCGGGGCAAGGTCGCGGCCTTCATGCTGACCGGTTTCCCGATCATCGCCTTCGTGCTGTTGAACGGCATGCCGGTCGAGGACAACGGCGATCTCGGCCATATCTTCGCCGGTGCCTGGTTCCCGCTGCTGCTGGCGGCGGTGATCTTCGCGGGCTGGTGGCTGGCCAATGGCGGCAAGCTTGGCGATGTGGGTTCGGCCTTTGCGCCGGCGCTGCTGATGGCCGCAGCACTTCTGGCGCTCTGGGGCGCACTGCCGCTGGTGACCATGGTGCTGGACATCGCGCTCGGCACGGAAGTGGTCGAGACCAACAAATGGGGCGGGCTGACGGTGACGCTGGTCGTGGCGATCTTCGGCATCGTGATCTCGCTGCCCGTCGGCATGCTGCTGGCGCTGGGCCGCCGGTCACACGCGCCGATCATCCGCTATACCTCGGTGATCTTCATCGAAGTGGTCCGCGGCATCCCGCTGATCTCGGTGCTGTTCTTCGCCTCGGCGATGTTGCCCTATTTCCTCGAACCGGGCGTGGACTTCAACAAGCTCCTGCGCGCCATGGTCGGGGTGGTCCTCTTCGCCTCGGCCTATATGGCCGAAGTGATCAGGGGCGGGCTGCAGGCGATGCCGAAGGGCCAGTATGAGGGCGGCATGTCGCTGGGTCTCAGCTACTGGCAGCAGATGCGGCTGATCATCATGCCCCAGGCGCTGACCACGGTGATCCCGGGGATCGTGAACACTTTCATCGGCCTCTTCAAGGACACGACACTGGTCCTCATCATCTCGATCTTCGACCTTCTGGGCACGCTCAACAACACCCTGAAGGACCCCGAATGGTCGACGCCGACCACAGCCTATACCGGCTACCTGACCATCGCGCTGATCTACTGGGTCTTCTGCTTCGGCATGTCCCGGTATTCGGTCCACATGGAACGCAAGCTCGATCGCTCGCATCGCTAAGGAATGCTGACATGACAGAAGACACCATGACCCGCGAAGCCCCGACCCCGTCGGCGATGACCGTCTCGGACGAGGTGGCCATCGAGATCCGGAACATGAACAAGTGGTACGGATCGTTCCATGTGCTGCGCGATATCGACCTCACCGTTTATCGCGGCGAGCGGATCGTGATCTGCGGGCCCTCGGGATCGGGCAAATCGACCCTGATCCGCTGCATCAACGCGCTGGAGGAACACCAGGCGGGCTCGATCGAGGTGGACGGGACGCGGCTGAGTTCGGACTTGAAAAACATCGACAAGATCCGGTCCGAAGTGGGCATGTGTTTCCAGCATTTCAACCTGTTCCCGCATCTGACCATCCTCGAGAACTGCACGCTGGCCCCGATCTGGGTGCGCAAGACGCCCCGGAAGGAAGCCGAGGAAACGGCGATGCACTTCCTCGAAAAGGTCAAGATCCCCGAGCAGGCCGACAAATATCCAGGCCAGTTGTCTGGCGGCCAGCAGCAGCGCGTGGCAATCGCGCGGTCGCTCTGCATGAAGCCGCGGATCATGCTGTTTGACGAGCCGACCTCCGCGCTTGACCCCGAGATGATCAAGGAAGTGCTCGACACCATGATCGAGCTGGCCCAGGAGGGGATGACCATGCTGTGTGTGACCCACGAAATGGGCTTTGCGCGGCAGGTGGCAAACCGGGTGATCTTCATGGATGCCGGCCAGATCGTCGAGCAGAACGAGCCGGAAGCGTTCTTCAACAACCCGCAATCGGACCGGACGAAGCTGTTCCTGAGCCAGATTCTCGGGCATTGATTATTACGGCCTGTCGGGGGCCCGCTGACGCGGGCCAAGCCTTTGCTTGTCACCGCCTCCGGCGCTGACGTTTCGCCTCCGGCGGGAGTATTTTCAAGAAGGAGGAGGTGGGGTTCCGGCTTGCCTTGCGGCGGGGTTTGGCCAAAGATGCGCTCCCGAGGGAGGGTGGTGATGCGCAAGTTCCTGGTGGTGCTCGACGATACGCCGGAATGTCTGAACGCGATGCGGTTTGCCGCCTTGCGCGCCGCCAAGACCGGTGGCGCGGTGGAATTGCTGGCGATCATCGCACCTGAGGAGTTTCAGCACTGGATCGGGGTCGGCGAGGTGATGCGGGCCGAGGCGCGCGAGCGGGTCGAGGCGCATTTCGAGGTGTTCCGCGACCGGATGGTCAAGAAGGAGGGCGTCGAGCCGAGCCTGGCTATCCGCGAGGGCGAGAAGGCCGAGCAGGTTCTGGAGCATATCCGCTCGGACCCGGAAATCGGGGTGCTGGTGCTGGGGGCAGGGACCAAGGGTGAGGGGCCGGGGCCGCTGGTCTCGGAACTGGTGGGGCGGCGCGGTGGCGAGATGCCGATCCCGATCACCGTTGTTCCCGGTGCGATGACCAAGGAGCAGATCCTCGCGGTCACCTGACCCGCAAGTCGGCTTTGCAATTCCACCGGTTTTGCCCGATAACGCGTTTTGCGCCTGATCGGGCCCATGTATCCGGCCGCACCCGTGCGGCCGCGTTTGCACGTCAAGCGCGTTCACTTGTGGGGCAGAATTCGATTTGGCGAGAAAATGCCATTGTAGGGCGAAACCAGTCGAGGCGCGTGCATGACAGCCAATACCCAGGCCGTTGGAAAGGTCTTTCAGATCGGATTCAACAAGTGCGGAACCAAGAGCTTCGCCCAGCTTTTTTCGCAATCCGGCTATCCGGCGGTGCACTACCGGGTGCCGAGACGGGAGCGTCCGCGCATCCGGCTGGTCGAGGCGATGGAGCGCAACAGGGACGCCGGGCGCAAATTGTTCGCGGGCTATGACGACATCGTGTTCTTTTGCGATATGGAGCGCAATACCGCCGAGAACCGGTTCGATGGCTACAAGCTTTTCCGCGATTTGCTTGCGGATTATCCCGACGCGCGGTTCCTGTTGAACCTGCGCGATCCCGAACGGTGGATCCGTTCGCGGCTGGCCCACGAGCGCCAACTCTACGCGCAGAAATACATGGCCTGTTTCGGGATCGAAACCCTTGAGGACCTCAAGGCCCATTGGCTGGAAGACTGGCACACCCATATTGCCGACGTGCGGGGGTTCTTTGCCGACAAGCCCGGCAAGCTTGTCGAGTTCGACATCGAAACCGACGATGTCTCGGTGCTGCTGGAGTTCTTTTCCGATCTCGACCTGTCGCCCGACGCCTGGGCGCATAAGGGAAAGATGCGGGGCAAGCCGCTCGGTGATTGAGCGGTGATTTAGAACGACTCCAGATTACTTGACTTGTTTGCTTGGGAAGCCCAGATTGGACCCAAGCAATCGGGGATATCTCATGTTCATCCAGACCGAATCGACGCCGAACCCTGCCACCCTCAAATTCCTGCCCGGCCAGAGCGTGCTGAGCGCAGGGACGGCGGACTTTCCCTCGCCCGAGGCCGGGCAGAGCTCGCCGCTGGCGCGGCGGATTTTCGCGGTCGACGGGATTTCCGGGGTGTTCTTCGGCCCGGATTTCGTCACCGTGACCAAAGTCGACGAGATCGAATGGGACCATATCAAACCCTCTATCCTCGGCGCGATCATGGAGCATTTCCAGTCCGGCCTGCCGGTGATGGAAGGCGATACCGGCGCTGTCGGTCATGCCGATCATGACGGGCCCGATGTCGAGATCGTCAACCAGATCAAGGAGTTGCTGGACACCCGTGTGCGGCCTGCCGTCGCACAGGATGGCGGCGACATCACCTTCCACGGGTTTGAACGCGGGGTCGTCTATCTGCATATGCAGGGCGCCTGCGCCGGTTGCCCCTCCTCGACCATGACCCTGAAGATGGGGATCGAGAACCTTCTGCGCCATTATATCCCGGAAGTGACCGAGGTCAGGCCCGTTGCCGCCTGACACAGCCCTTACCCTCGCCTTCGACACTTCAGCCGCGCATTGCGCGGCTGCTTTGCTTGAGGGCGATACCGTGCTGGTCTCGCGCACCGAACCGATGCTCAAGGGCCAGGCCGAACGGCTGATGCCGATGCTTGAAGAGGTGCTCGCGGAGGCCGGGCGCGGCTGGCGCGATCTTGGGCGGATCGCGGTCGGGACGGGACCGGGGAACTTCACCGGAGTGCGGATTTCGGTGGCAGCGGCGCGGGGGCTGGCGCTTGGGCTTGGGGTTCCGGCGATCGGGGCGACGATGTTCGAGGCGCTGGCCCATGGCTTGCCGGGGCGGGTGACGATCCTTCTGGATGCGCGGCGCGAGCGGGTGTTCCTGCAGAGTTTCGAAGACGGCAGGCCGCTGGACGCGCCGGTTCAGGCCGATCTCGACACGTGTGCCGATGCGATCCCGGCGGGGCATACGCTCTATGGTCACCGGGCCGCGGAGATCGCCGAAGGTCTGGGCGCCAGGGCCGGAGCGCTGCCGATATTCCTGCCTGAGGCGCTGGCTCTGGCAACAAGGGACAAACCGACCGGCATGCGCCCCGCTCCGTTATATCTGCGTCCGGCGGATGCGGCGCCGTCCAACGATCCGCCGCCCCTGATCCTCGATGACGCCTGAGGCGCTGGCGGAGCTGCATGCGCGGTGTTTCGATACCGCGCCGCGCCCCTGGAGCCCGGAGGAGTTTGCGGGGATTCTGGCAGCCAGGGGCGTGCGGCTCCTGACCGTCGAGGGAGGATTCGCGGTGTTCCGGCTGGCCGGTCCCGAGGCCGAGGTGATGACCCTCGCCGTTGATCCCGGAAAAAGGCGCCAAGGCAAGGGGCGGCGGCTGGTGCGGATGCTGCTGGACGAGGCCAGGGTGGCCGGGGCGGCGGAGGTGCTGCTTGAAGTCTCCGAGTACAACGAAGCGGCCATTTCCCTCTATGAAAAACAGGGATTTGAGCGCGCGGGACATCGCAAGGATTACTATCAAGGCCCCCGGGGCACCAAGGCGGCGGCGATCGTGATGCGCAGGCTGCTCGCGCCCGCGGACTGACCTAGGGGCAGACCGCCCCGGCTTTCCAAAAAGACAGTTGACCCTCTGGCACCGACTTGCCTTTATTGTGGCACACGAACACCCGCGACCAAGCTGGCGGGACGGGCCTATGATGGCCTGTGCCAGAGACCGGAACTGGGGGCATGCGGGGATCCATCAGTGGAGGCTTACATGAATTTCTTCAAAACCCTGGTCGGTGCGGCTGCCCTTCTGGGCTCGGCGACAGCGCTTTCGGCCCAGGATTTCGCCCCAGCGGTGATCTTCGATCTCGGCGGCAAGTTCGACCGGTCCTTCAACCAGGCATCCTTCGAAGGGGCCGAGCGGTTCAAGGAAGAAACCGGCATCGAATACCGTGAATTCGAGATCCAGTCGGATGCCCAGCGCGAACAGGCGCTGCGCCGTTTCGCCGAACAGGGGGCCAACCCGATCATCGTGGCCGGTTTTGCCCAGGCCTCGGCGATGGAGACGGTGGCGGCTGAATTCCCCGACACCAGCTTCACCATCATCGACGCCGTGGTCGATCTGCCGAACGTGCGCTCGGTGATCTTCCAGGAACATGAGGGCTCGTATCTTGTGGGCATGCTGGCGGCGATGAAATCCGAAAACGGCACCGTGGGCTTTGTCGGCGGCATGGACATCCCGCTGATCCGGAAATTCGCCTGCGGCTATGTGCAGGGCGTGAAGGCGGTCAATCCCGATGCCACCGTGATCCAGAACATGACCGGCACCACCGGTGCGGCCTGGAACGACCCGGTGAAGGGCGGCGAGTTGACCATGGGCCAGATCGATCAGGGCGCTGACGTTGTCTATCACGCGGCAGGTGGCACCGGTCGCGGGGTTCTGCAGGCGGCTGCGGATGCCGGGATCCTCGGGATCGGCGTCGACAGCAACCAGAACTACATGCACCCGGGTTCGGTCCTGACCTCGATGCTGAAGCGGGTCGATGTGGCAACCTATACCGCGATGAAGGACGCCCAGGACGGCAACTTCACCGCCGGTCTGCAGGTGCTTGGTCTGGCGCAGGACGGTGTCGGCTATGCCGTTGACGAAAACAACGAAAGCCTCCTGACCGACGAGATGACCGCTGCGGTCGAAGAGGCGAAGGCCGCGATCATCTCAGGCGAAATCTCTGTCCACGACTACACTTCCGACAGCGCCTGCCCGGTCGAATAACCGGATATGGACGGGGTGGATGACCATTCGGAGCGGCTCGAGGGGGCCGCTCCTGACGCTCCGCTTGCCATTGAGCTGAGGGGGATCTCCAAGTCCTTCGGCCCGGTGCAGGCGAACAAGGATATCTCGCTTCAGGTCGCCAAGGGCACGATCCACGGGATTGTCGGCGAGAACGGTGCGGGGAAATCGACGCTGATGTCGATCCTTTACGGCTTTTACAATGCCGATGCCGGTGAGATTTTCATCAACGGCGAAAAGACCGAAATTCACAATTCCGACGATGCGATCCGGGCCGGGATCGGCATGGTCCATCAGCATTTCATGCTGGTGCAGCCGTTCACGGTGCTCGAAAACGTCGTTCTCGGCGCCGAAGAGGGCCGCCTCCTGAAACCCTCGCTGGCCAAGGCGCGCGATGTGCTGACTGAACTGGCCCATGAATACGAGCTCGAAGTCGATCCCGATGCCATCGTCGGCGACCTCGCCGTCGGGTTCCAGCAGCGGGTGGAGATCCTGAAGGCGCTCTACCGCCATGCCGATATCCTGATCCTCGACGAGCCCACCGGCGTCCTGACCCCCGCCGAGGCCGACCATCTGTTCCGCATCCTTCAGGGGCTGAAGGAACAGGGCAAGACGATCATCCTCATCACCCACAAGCTGCGCGAGATCATGAAGGTGACCGATACCGTGTCGGTCATGCGGCGGGGCGAAATGACCAATACGGTGAAGACCTCCGACACCTCGCCCGAACAGCTGGCCGAAATGATGGTAGGCCGCTCGGTGCTGCTGCGCGTCGAAAAGAAACCCGCGCAAATCGGCGAACGCGTCCTCAAGGTCCGCGATCTGGAGGTGACCGACCCGAGCGGGTTCAAACGCCTCAAGGGCGTGTCCTTCGACCTGCACAAGGGCGAGATTCTCGGTATCGCCGGGGTCGCCGGGAACGGCCAGTCGGCCCTCTTGGAGGTTCTCGGTGGTATTACCGAGGCCAGCGGCGGCTCGGTCATCTTGAATGGCCAGCCCATCGACCTGAAAGGCGGCGACGATGCCCGCGAGCGCCGCCATGCCGGCTTCGGCCATGTGCCGGAGGACCGCCACCGCCTTGGCCTGATCATGCCCTTCCACGCCTGGGAGAACACCTGTTTCGGCTACCACGACCAGCCGGAATATCAGAAAGGCCGCTTCCTGATGGATCTGGACGCGATGCGCAACGACGCGCGGGCCAAGATCGAGAAATTCGACGTCCGCCCCGACAATTGCGACCTCGAGGCCCGCAATTTCTCCGGCGGCAACCAGCAAAAGATCGTGCTGGCCCGCGAGATCGACCGCAATCCCGAAGTCCTGCTCGTCGGCCAGCCCACACGCGGCGTCGATATCGGGGCCATCGAGTTCATCCACCAGCAGCTTGTCGATCTGCGCGATCAGGGCAAGGCCGTCCTCCTCGTCTCGGTCGAACTGGACGAAATCCTCGGCCTCGCCGACCGCATCCTCGTCTTCTTCGCCGGTGAAATCTCCGGCGAGCGCCTGCCCGCAGACACCGACGAGAACGAACTCGGCCTTCTCATGGCCGGCATCGACCCCCGCAAGGAGGCCGCAGCGCCCGAGGAGGCGCTGCTATGAAGCTCCCCCGCTGGGCCGACGTCGCCCTGATCCCCTTCCTGTCGCTGGTGCTGGCGATGATCGTCTCTGGCATCGTGCTGCTCTTCATCGGCGAGAACCCGATCCGGGCCATGGTCATCATGATCAAGGGTTCGGTGGGGTCGGATTACGGCATCGGCTATACGCTGTTCTACGCCACCAACTTCATCTTCACCGGCCTCGCCGTCGCCATCGCCTTCCACGCGTCGCTGTTCAATATCGGCGGTGAAGGGCAGGCGAATGTCGCGGGTCTCGGCGTCGCCGTCGTCTGCCTCAGCTTCCTCGGCGATATCCACTGGCTGGTTGCCTTCCCGCTGGCGATCATCGGCGCGGCAGTCGTGGGCGCGGCATGGGCCGCCATCCCCGCCTATCTGCAGGCTAAGCGCGGCAGCCATATCGTGATCACCACGATCATGTTCAACTACATCGCCGCCGCGCTGATGATCTATCTCTTGAACGAGTATTTCAAAGTCCCCGGCTCCATGGCCCCTGAGAGCGCGCGGTTCCCCGAAGGCAGTTTCATCCCGCGCATCGACCAGATGGCCGCCTGGGTCGGCATCAGCCTCACCCGCACCCCGGTCAACATCTCATTCCTGCTGGCCCTCGTCTGCTGCTGGGGCGTCTGGCTGCTGATCTGGCGCTCGCGCCTCGGCTACGAAATCCGCGCCTTCGGCCGGTCCGAGCCCGCCGCCCTCTACGCCGGTATCCGCCCCTTCAGGATCACCATGATCGCGCTGTTGCTGTCGGGTGGCATGGCCGGGCTGATGGCCACCAACACCGTCATGGGCGAGCTGCACCGGCTCAATCTCGACAGCGTCCAGGGTGCCGGTTTCGTCGGCATCGCCGTCGCCCTGATGGGCCGCAACCACCCCGTCGGCGTCCTCCTCGCAGCGCTGCTGTTCGGAATGCTCTACCAGGGCGGCACCGAGCTGAGTTTCGAGATGCAGATCCCCCGCGAACTGATCCTCACCATCCAGGCGCTGGTGATCCTGTTCACCGGCTCGATGGAGAACCTCGTGCGGATGCCGGTCGAGAAACTGTTCCTCAAATTCGGGCAGAGAGAGGCGTGATGGAAGACTATCTGCCCCAGTTCCTGCTGGCCTGGTCGATCCAGATCACCGGCGTCCTGTCCCCCGGCCCCGGCGTCGCGCTGATCCTCGGCGTGGCCACCGCGCAAGGCCGCCGCGCCGCCTACCTTACAACCCTCGGCATCGCCTCAGGCTCGATCATCCTCTGCCTTGCCACCATCATCGGCATCGCCGCAATCTTTGCCGAGATCGCAGGTGCCATGACCGTGATCCGCTATATCGGTGCTGCCTATCTCATCTGGCTCGCCTGGGGCGCCTTCCGCAAGGCGGTGAACCCGCCCAAACTCACCCCCGCCGAAATCGCCCCCCGCTCCGCCGCAAAGCACTGGACCACCGGCTTCCTCTTGCAGATCACCAACCCCAAGGCGATCTTCTTCTGGCTGGCCATCGCCGCCCTCGGCGGTGTCGGAGACGCCCCGGCCCCGATGATCGCGCTGTTCGTCGCCGTCTCGTTCCTGAATTCGCTCCTCGGCCACGGGCTCTGGGCGCTGGTCTTCTCGACCTCCGCCATGCGCGCCCTCTACCACCGCGCCCGCCGCCCCATCGAGGCGGCCCTCGGGGCGTTCTTCACCTTCGCCGCCTTCCGGCTGGCCACCGAGCGGAGCTGAGCCATGGATTTCGCCACCATCCTCCAGATCCTCGACTCGGCCTTCCGCCTGGCGACCCCGCTGATGCTCGCCTGCTTCGCCGGGCTGTTCTCGGAACGCTCCGGCATCTTCGATATCGGCCTCGAAGGCAAGATGCTCGCCGCCGCCTTCACCTCCGCCGCCATCGCCGCCTGGGCCGGTGCCCCGGTGGTCGAGAACCCGCTCCCCGGCGAATTCTCCGGCCTCGGCCTGGGCTGGTCTGCCGCCTTCATTGGCCTCTTCGCTGGGATCCTCGTTTCGATCCTCCTCGCCCTCCTCCACGGCTTCGCCTCGATCACGCTGAGGGGCAACCAGCTGATCTCCGGCGTCGCCATCAACTTCCTCGCCTCCGGCCTGACCGTCGTCATCGGCCAGAGCTGGTTCCGCCTCGGCGGCCAGACCCCGCAACTGGTCGGAGACACCCGTTTCTCCGGCATCACCCTGCCCTTCGCCGACGCTGCCTATGACATCCCGGTCCTCGGACCGATCTATGCCGAGCTGATTTCCGGCCACAACATCCTCGTCTACATCGCCTTCGCCATGGTCCCCGTCGCGTGGTGGGTCCTCTACCGCACCCGCTTCGGCCTCCGCCTGCGCGCGGTGGGCGAGAATCCCGGCGCCGTCGATACCGCAGGCATCTCGGTCGTCCGCCTCCGCTACTCCGCCGTCATCATCGCCGGCCTCCTTTGCGGGATTGCCGGAGCCTACCTTTCCATGGGCACCTCCGCCGCTGGCTTCGTCCGCGAAATGACCGCCGGCAAGGGCTTCATCGCGCTCGCCGCCCTCATCTTCGCCAAGTGGAGACCCCTCCCGGCCCTCGGCGCCTGCCTGCTCTTCGGCTTCCTCGAAGCGGTCGGGTCCAAGTATCAAAGCCAGGTCCCGGCGGTGCTCATCATCCTCGGGGTCGGTGTCCTTGGCGGCGCGCTGATGGTCCAGGTCCGGCAGAACAAGGCCCTGCTGGCGGTCTCTGCAGTCGGCACGGCACTCCTGCTCGCCTATCCGGTGATTTCGATCACTGGCAACTGGTTTGCGACCATCGGCATCCCCGTCCAGTTCATGCAGGCGCTGCCCTATATCCTCGTCGTCGTCATCCTCGCCGGTTTCATCGGCAAGGCCATCCCGCCCAAGGCGGGGGGCATCCCCTACGTGAAGGAGCGCTAGATGAGCGCCGCCGACCTCATCCACACCATCCAGGCCAAGGCAGGCGCCGAGCACGTCCGTGTCGGCCTCATCCTCGGCTCCGGCCTCGGCCATCTGGCGGAAACCGTGCAGGGTGTCGCCATCGACTACACCGACCTCCCCGGCTTCCCCCATGCGGGCGTCTCGGGCCATAACCCGAAACTGGTCATCGGCGATCTCGAAGGCACCCGCGTCGCCGTCCTTGGCGGACGCGCCCATTACTACGAGAAGGGCGACCCCACTGCGATGCGCCTGCCGCTGGAGGTCCTCGCAGGCCTCGGTGCCGAACAACTGCTCCTGACCAACGCGGCGGGATCGTTCCGCGAGGATATCCCCCCGGGCGACCTGATGCTGATCTCGGACCACCTGAATTATTCCGGCCTCAACCCGCTGATCGGCGAGGCCACCGACCGCCGCTTCGTCAACATGGTCGATGCCTATGACCCCGGCATCCGCACCGCCCTGACCGGGGCCGCCTCTGCCGAGGGCATCGACCTCAAATCCGGCGTCTACGCCTGGTATTCCGGCCCCTCCTTCGAGACCCCGGCCGAGATCAGGGCGCTGAAGATCCTCGGTGCGGATGCAGTCGGTATGTCCACGGTCCCGGAGGTCATCCTCGCCCGCTTCCTCGGCCTCAAGGCCGCCGCCATCTCGACCATCACCAACATGGCCGCCGGCATGTCGTCCGAGGTGCTCTCCCACGAACACACCAAGGCCATGGCCCCGCTTGGCGCGGCCAAGCTGGAAAAGGTCCTGCGCCGCTATCTTGCCTCGCTGAACTGACCGCCACCTGGTGATAAACGCCACAAACCGCCGACAGTCGGCAAGCCTGCGACGGTCAGCCGCCCGGCTTTGTCATCTGCACGTCAGACCCAGGCCCTCGTCTGTATCACGCTGTTCGTGACCGCAACGAATCAGACAGGAGTCCGTGATGGCCGATTTGGTCGTGTTCGTTCCATTCAGCGTAGGCACCGGCAAGGGGGACATACGTGAAAACGCCGAAGAAATCAGAGAGAGAGGAGGTCAGCTGACCGACTTTGACAATGTCTATATCGTCTATGCCGGAAACAGCGGAAAGATCGTGTGCGAGCTCGGTGATACAATTGTCGTTCACGCCCATGGCGCGAAGGACTCGACCGCCCTCTATGACAATCTGGGCGGCGAGGTGACGATGGCGAACGTGCTCAAGGAGCTCCGTCTGCTGGAGGCCGAAAAATGTGCATGCGCCTATTTCGCGGTGTGTTTCGGCGCGCTGAAGGGTCATATCGCCTTCGAGTGGAACAAGTCGGTATCCGGCAAGGTCTTCAGCACGACGGAAATCCTGCAAGGCGCCCTGATCAAGACGACCCGGCACTCGGTCATCGCGAGCATGTTCTCGGGCAGCGATAAACGGATGACCCTGCTCTGAACGCCGGCCCCAGCGTCGCTTCTGAATCTCCTGAGCCACAGAACGGCATGGACCGGCGTCAGGGACTGGCCCCATTTTCGCAACTGCGGTAGGCTGCCGATATCGTTCCCTGGTGCGTGCCGAATGCAGATTTACCTCCCCATCGCCGAAGTGTCGGTCAACGCCTTTCTTCTGCTCGGGCTCGGCGGGCTGGTGGGGGTCCTTTCTGGCATGTTCGGGGTTGGAGGCGGGTTCCTCATGACGCCCTTGCTGTTCTTCATCGGCATCCCCCCGGCGGTGGCGGTCGCCACCGAAGCCAACCAGATCGTCGCCTCGTCCTTTTCCGGGGCGCTGGCGCATTTCCGACGCCGCACCGTCGATATCAAGATGGGACTGGTGCTTCTGGCAGGCGGGCTTTTCGGTTCGTTCTTCGGCGTCCAGCTGTTCCGCATCCTCAAGGAACTCGGCCAGGTCGAACTGCTGGTCCAGCTTTGCTACGTGATCTTTCTGGGCATCGTCGGCGGGCTGATGTTCCTCGAGAGCCTGCGCGCCATCCTGCGCACCCGTGACCCCAATGCCCGGCCTCCGGCGCGCAAGAAACACATGTGGGTCCATGGCTTGCCGCTGAAGATGCGGTTCCGGCAGTCGCAGCTTTATATCTCGGCCATCCCGCCCTTCCTGATCGGGGCGGCGGTCGGCATCCTCGCCGCCATAATGGGGGTCGGCGGCGGGTTCATCATGGTTCCGGCGATGATCTATATCCTCGGCATGCCGACCAAGGTCGTGATCGGGACGTCGCTGTTCCAAATCATCTTCGTAACCGGCTTCACCACGCTGATGCACGCCACCCAGAACTATACCGTCGACATGGTCCTCGCCGTCCTGTTGCTGATCGGCGGCGCGATCGGGGCGCAGGTGGGCACGCGGATCGGGGTCAGGATGAAGGCCGAGCAGTTGCGGGTTCTGCTGGCACTGATGGTTCTCGTGGTCTGCGGGAAACTGCTGTTCGACCTCGTGGTCGAGCCGGTGGAGCTCTATTCGATCGGGGAGACGGGGCATTGATCCGGGTACTTCTCGCCCTCCTCCTGGCCCTGCCAGCCGCCGCACAGGAGAGCGTGATCGGCAAGCTGAGCCAGAACAAGGTCTCGATCACTGCCAATTTCGACGGGTCGGAGATTTTCGTCTTCGGTGCCGTCAAGCGCGATTTCGCGGTGCCTGAGGGCACACCACCCCTCAACATCATCATCACCGTCACCGGACCTTCCAAACCGGTCATGGTCCGCCAGAAGGAGCGGATCCTCGGCATCTGGGTCAACCGGCATGCCATGCAGGTCGATGCGGCACCCAGTTTCTACACCATCGCCACTACCGGCCCCCTGGACGAGATCATGAGCACCGAGGCGCAGGTCGCCCACGATATCGGCCTCAACCGCCTCGTCCGCCTGTCCGGTCCGGTCGCGGGGATACGAAATCCAACGGCCTTCACCTCGGCGCTGATCCGGATCAACGAGAAATCCGGGCTCTATGCGCGCCATAGCGGCGGGATCGAACTGATCGAGGAGACGCTGTTTTCGACCAATATCGCCCTGCCCTCCAATCTGACCGAGGGCGACTACCAGACAAGGATGTATCTCCTGCGCGCCCGCGAGGTGGTCCATGTCGCGGAGACCACCATCTCGGTCCGCAAGGAGGGGATGGAGCGCTGGATCACCTTGCTGGCCCATGAGCAGCCCCTGATCTACGGTCTGCTTTCGATCGCGCTGGCGCTCTTCGTCGGCTGGGGGGCATCGGAGGCCTTCCGGGTGCTGTTGCGGCGATAGGAGTGTTGGGTCCTGCACGGGTGCGGGATCGGGGGGCGCCGGGCGGGAAAGAAGGGGTCGGGCGGGGTGCCAACGCGTTCTTTCAAAGAACGCGACCGAAATCTTCGAAAGATTTCGGTGGCAGACCTTCCGGTTCGTGCGGAAGGGCATCCTTCCTTGAAGGGAGAGGTTCGGGAAATCACCACCCGTCCCCCGAGGTTTGCCGGCGCTATCTGCCGGTGGACTTCCTCCGCTGTTCGCGCCAGAGGGTGAAGAGCCCGGCCGAGACGATGATTGCCACCCCGAGGACCGTCCAGCCCTGCAGGAGGTCGCCGAAAAACACGATGCCGATGGACGAGGCGAAGACCAGTTGCAGATAGGCGAAGGGTTGCACCGTCGCGGCCTCGGTGGCTTCCAGGGCCTTGATCAGCAGATAATGCCCCGAGGCCCCGAAGACGCAAAGGGCGGCCATCCAGCCCCAGTCGGCGGCGGTCTGCATCGGGTTCCACCAGAAGGGGGCGACAAGGGTGATGGCGACGGCGCCGGCGACGCCGGTGTAGAAGAAGCTGGTCTCGGATGTGTCATGGCGCGAGACCATGCGGGTCAGGAGTGCATAGAGGGCAAACATGAGGGCGGCGGCCACCGCGATCAGGGCTTCGGGCGAGAAGACGGCGAAGCCGGGGCGGAGGATGATGAGCACCCCGACGAACCCTGCCCCGACGGCGGACCAGCGGCGCCAGCCGATCCGCTCGCCGAGCACGGGGCCGGACAGGGCCGAGACGATCAGCGGATAGGCGGCGAAGATCGCGTGGGCCTCGACGAGGCCGAGCAGGACGAAGCCGAGGACCATGACGCAGATTTCGGCCGCCAGAAGAACGCCGCGAAAAATCTGCAGCCTCGGGCGATTGGACCGCGCCACGCGCCTGATACCGCCGGGCTTCGAAGCCGACAGGGCGATGACGAAAGCCGCGAAGAACCAGTAACGGAACAGCGCCACGGTCATGACGTTGTAGCGCTCGGACAGCAGACGCGAGAACCCGTCCTGGGTGGCGAAGACCAGCGTGGTCGCCACCATCAGCGCGATGCCCAGGCGCGGATTATCCTTCACAGGCGGCCTCGCGTCATATGGCGCTTGCGGCCATAGCCTGGCACGCGCTCGACAGCGAAGCCGGCCTCCGCCAACGCCTGGCGAACCTGACCGGCGGCGGAATATGTGGCGAAGCTGCCTCCGGCTGCCGTGTGCCGGGCAACCTCAGCGAGGAGAGGACGGGACCAGAGACCGGGGTTTCTGGCCGGCGAGAAGCCGTCGAGGAACCAGGCATCAGCCAGGCCCGGCCAGTCCGGGAGCGTGGAATTGGCATCGCCCTCGATGATGGTAAGGTCGAAGGCAGTCGGAGCGGCTTCGCAATTGACGGATACCATCCCCCTATACCCTGCGGCGTCGGCGATCTGCCGGGTCTCCTTGACAGGCTCCGCGGGCTTGCCGGCGCAGGACAACTGGACTCGCCTTAGGCGACCCGCGCTCTCGCCCTCACTGCTGCAGGTATCCCAGGCATCGAGGAGCGGGGTGGCGAAGCGGGCGAGGGACGGAAAGGCGGCGAGGGCTCTGGCCATCTGGTCTGCGGTGAGCGGGAAGGCTTCGAAGCTGGTAAAGCGCAAGGGGCCTTCCATGCCGGAGGCCTCCCAGGCAGCCCAGGCGGCCAGGGCGTTGAGGCCGGTGCCGAAGCCGAGCTCGGCGATATGGAACCCGGCGCGGAAACGGGCCGGCAGGTCGTTGCCGGCGAGAAAGACATGTTCGGTCTCGGCCAGCCCGTTCTCGAGCGAGAAATAGGGGTCGTCGAAGCGAGTCGAGACCGGGATGCCCGTCTCGGTCCAGGTGAGTGTTGGCATCGCGGGCCGCCCGGTGTTTTATCCTTGCGGGCAGAATGGGTCGAAGGCGCGGCGATGGCAACGCGAAAAACCTGGGACGTGGCGGTGGTCGGCGGCGGTATATTCGGGCTGAGCTGTGCCTGGGCCTGCGCGCGCCGGGGGCTGCGCGTGGGGTTGGTCGAAAGGGCGGAGATCGCCTCGGGGGCCAGCGGCGGGATCGTGGGGGCGTTGTCGCCCCACACGCCGGACCGGTGGAACCCCAAGAAGCAGTTTCAGTTCGAGGCGCTGCTGGCGGCGGAGACGCATTGGCAGGCGGTGGAACAGGTCTCGGGACAGGACAGCGGCTATGCGCGGGTCGGGCGGCTGTTGCCGCTGGTGACGGCACATGCGCGGGCGCTGGCGGAGGACAGGGCGGCGGGCGCGCGGGCGTTCTGGGGCGGGTCGGCGGAGTGGACGGTATGGACGGACGGGATGGCGGCGGACTGGCTGGACCAGAGGGCGGCCCCCTTCGGCATCGTCCGCGAAACGCTCTCGGCCCGGATCGCGCCGAGACGGGCCTGCGCGGCCCTGGCCCGGGCGCTGCGGGAACTCGGCGCGGAGATTGCCGAGGGCTGGGAAATGACCGACTTCTCCGATGGCGGGATCGACGGGCCGGACGGCACCATTGCCGCGAAGGCGGTCATACTGGCTTGCGGTGTCGAGGGGTTCGCACGGATCAGTCCAAAAGCCGGGCAGGGGGAGAAGGGCCAGGCGGCGCTGCTGCGGCCCGAAGACCCGGCGGAGGGTCTGCCGATGATCTTTCATGACGGGATTTATGTCGTGCCGCAGGCGGACGGGACGGTGGCCGTGGGGTCGACCAGCGAACGGGACTGGCGCGTGGACGGGCCGGATCGGATGCTGGATCGGGTGCTGGAGAGGGCCGCTGTTTTCTGCCCTGCCTTGCGGGACGCCGAGGTGATCGAACGTTGGGCCGGGATCCGGCCACGGCCGCGAATGCGCGACCCGATGCTGGGGCCGCTGCCCGGCCACGCGCGGGTGTTCGTGGCCAATGGGGCGTTCAAGATCGGTTTCGGGATCGCGCATAAGGTAGGCGAAGTGCTGGCGGATCTGGTGGAGGGGCGGGACCCGGAAATACCGAAGAGTTTTTCCCTCGGACACCATCTGGACACCCCGATCTGAGCCTTCGACAGGATGTCCATTCGCCGGGCCCCGAACCGCGCCGGTTGTCGCGAATTTCAGCGCTTCAAAGACCGATCGGATGAACGGCCCGGCAAGTTCTCGGACCTATGGAAGTGTGATATGGAAGAACTCGAAATTCGAGCGCAGCAACTCGCTGAGTTCCCAAACCGGCAATGCCAGAAAGAAAAACGCCGCATCGCGGAGATTTCGGCGGAGGGTCTTGGTGCTGACCTCTATCACCGAGGCGGTGTGGAACAGCGACGGGTCGGGAAAGAACATCGGCACGCGGGCCGCATAGTCGTGGTAATCGGCGCCGAATTCGGCCTCGAGGAAGGCCTGCTCGCGCCGTGCGGTCAGCCACAGGATGGTCCCGACGACCAGGGTCAGCCCGCAGGCCAGGATCAGCATCCCGAACATCAGTCCCGCCCCAAGCGTGGCGACGGTCGAGAAAAAGTAAAGCGGATTGCGGGTGATCGAATACGGCCCTTCGGTGACCACTTTGCGGTTCTTGTGGCTGCCGATATAGAGCGTTGCCCAGAGCCGCCCGAGCACACCCCCGATCAGGAGGAAAATGCCGACGACTTCGAGGGATTCGATGAGAAGCCCTTCCTCCTCGTGTGCCGGTTGCGCGATGATGAGCAGCGGCAAGAGCAGCAGGACACCGACGCGGAGCGTGGTAAGGCGGATCTTCTGGTTGAAGGGCCGGACGGTCTGTTGCTGCATGGCGTGTCTCTGGCTGATGTGTCGGGTTCAGCCTAGCATTTCGGCGCGGCCGCCGCACGGCCTTTCAGGATTAAAGAGCGACGATAAGCCGCCATCCAGAGCCCGGCCAGAAACAGCGAGATGATCGCGTTCCAGCCGGCCATCGAGATGCCCATCAGCGACCAGGCGATCTCGTCGCAACGCACGACCGGGGCGGCGAGGATCTGGTTGAGAAGGTCTTCGGAGGACAACCCGCCAATGGGCCCGGAGGTGCAGGTATTGGGGCCTTCCCACCAGCCCTGCTCGACCCCGGCATGGTAGAGGCCGATCCCGGCACCGGCCAGTACCGTCAGGCCCCCAAGGGCGGCGATCAGCCGGGAAAAGGCGAAGATCGCGATCAGGCCCAGGGCGGCGGCGATCCCGTGGGGCCAGCGCTGCCAGATGCAGAGTTTGCAGGGCGCCAGATCGCCGAGATATTCGAAGCCGAAGGCCCCGGCGAGCATGGCGGCGGAACCGGCGGCGGCAAGAAGCGCGAGGGAGCGGGCAGTCATCATGTGGACCCCAGGTATTTCACGGCGAGAATGCCTCCGAAAAGGAGGGCGAAGAACAGAAATGTCAGAGGGCCGAGCCAGCGTTCGATGAAAGTCCTGATCGGGCTCCCGAATTTCCACAGAAGGGCGGCGACAATGTAGAAACGCAAGCCCCGCGCGACAATCGACGAAATGGTGAAGACCCAGAAATCGAGACCCGTCGCACCGGAGGTGATGGTGATGACCTTGTAGGGGAATGGCGTGACACCGGCGAAGAGCACCGCCCAGGCGCCCTGCTCGTTGAAGCGTTCCTTGAAGGCGGTGAATTCATCGGTGACGTGGTAGAATTCGATGATCCGTGCGCCGATGGTCTCAAAGAGCCCTGCGCCAATCAGATAGCCGAAGCTGCCACCGAGAACCGAGGCGAGGGTGCACAGACCGGCGAGAATCCAGACACGATGCGGGGCGGCGAGGATCATCGGGATCAAGAGCACATCTGGCGGGATCGGGAAGAACGAGCTTTCGGCGAAGGAAATGGCAAAGAGCACCCAGGGCGCGTAGCGGGTCGCCACCATTCCCATGGTCCATTTATAGAGCCGTTTGAGCATGTTTCGCCCTTTTCGGGACACTTCGAGTTCAAGCCCGGGACCGCCTCAGCCTTGCCCGGTATTTTGCCTGGGGCTCATGCAACATGGGCACGCGGCGGCGTCAAGACGAGACTTCGGGATTGCAGGGGCGACTGGGAAATCGTCGGGCGGCTTGAAAATCCCGGCCCGTTGCGCCACTCAGATTGCGCGGATTGCGCCTGGAGGGAACCGCGCCACAGGTGCTCGGCGGGGCCGCGACGCCATGAAGTCCGCGATCGAAGGCCGTCGGCGGTTCCGTGGGAACAGAACTGGCGCTAGGCACGGGGGGCAAATTGAAGATCATTCTGCATATTGGCCGGCACAAGACCGGCTCGACATCGATCCAACACAGCCTTCATGAGGCGCATGACGACCTGAGGGCGCAGGGGGTACTCTATCCCCAGGTGGATTTCGGCGACCGCGCTCACCATTTCCTGGCCTATCTGTGCCCCGATACCGCCGCGCTGCCCACGTATTTCCAGAACACCTTGGGGATCACGGACGCCGCCGCCCAAAGTCGCAGCCGGGAAATCTGGGCAGGGATCGTCGATGACATTCGCCGCAACCCGCCGGAAACTCTGTTATTGAGCACCGAGCTGCTTTGGACCGAGCAGGAAGTGGCCCACGGAGTGATGACACGGCTCCGGGAACTCAGCACGGATATCGAGGTGGTGGCTTATCTCCGAAACCCGGCAAGGCTCTATCTGTCAACATACCAGCAGGCCCGCCTCGCCCTTGCCCCCCGCCCGGGTCCGGGGCCATTCCCGGATCGGGCGATCCTGGAAAACTGGGATGAAGCCGCGGAAGGACAGCTGACCCTGGCGATTTTCGACCGGAAAATGTTGCATGGTGGCGACAGTGTCAGGGATTTCCGCCACAGGTTTCTCCGGCACCGGCTGCCGGATTGCGTCGAAATCCCACCCAGCGAGGTCAATGTCGCGCTGACAGTAACCTGCCTGGATCTTCTTTCCGAACTCAGGGACTTGGGACCCGGGCGGCAACATATCTGGGAGCCGCTGCCACGCCGGCTCATCGCGCGGGTGAAGGCGCTGGAGGCGCGGCATGACCTGGCGGTTCGCCCGGTCCTGAAACCTGCGATAGAAGAGCAGATCATCCGCGCTTCGAGCGATCTTCACTGGCTGCGGGACAGGCATGGGCTGGTGTTTCCGGAAATCGATTACGACCGGATCGACGGCGTGCGCGGGGATGCGCTCGGGATGAAGAACCCGGGTTTCGCGGATATTTGCGATTATGACATCGAGAAGGCCGCGCGGCTGAGGGCCCTGCTGACCGACAGCCTTCTGGCCGACAGCCTTCTGGCCGACAGTCTCAGGCTGGCCGAAACGCCGAAACTGCGCTCGCCGGTCAAGCGGGCGCGGAACGCGCTGAGGCGGATGCGGCGCAGGATAATCCGGCAGATTACGGCCTCGTGACCTCGCGGTCGCGGCAGCGAGGCGCTGCCGCGGCCTGCCACGGCTTGATAACTTGCCCGGGTTCGGGCATTTCAGTCCGGGATGTCCCGCTGCGAACGGGGTAGGGAGGTGGAACTTGAAGATCATCCTCCATGTTGGCCGGCACAAGACCGGCACGAGCGCGATCCAGACCAGCCTTCTGCAGTCCAGAGAGACGCTTCTGGATCATGGAATCCTCTATCCGGCTTCGGAATTCGGCGATATCGGACATTTCTTCCTACCCTATCTCAGCCACGAAACCGCGCAGGTCCCTGACCACTACCAAACCATTCACCGCATGCCGATCGATGAGGTGATCCGGCGCGCCGAACGGTCCTGGGAGGGCGTTGTTTCCGAAATCCACCGGCGGCGGCCCAAGGCCCTGGTGCTGAGTGCGGAAACCTTCTGGAAACCAAATCTGATGCCCGCTTCTGCAGCCTTCATGGAACGGCTGAAGGCACTGAGCGCAGAGATTCAGGTCGTCGCCTATCTGCGCAGTCCCGCCGATCTGTATCATTCCAGATACATGCAGAGAATGTGGTCCACAGCCCAGCCTACGGCCCCGGCGCCGTTCCCGGATCGTCCGATCCTGGAATTCTGGCACGCGGCCTCGGGCGGATCCCTGGCGCTGGCGGTCTATGACCGGACGAAGTTGCGAAACAGAGATGCCGTGGCAGATTTCTGCGACCGCTATCTGAGCGAATGGCTGCCCGACCCGTCGCTGATCCCGTCGTGCGAGGCCAATATCACCTGCAGCATTCCCTGTCTCGAACTCCTGAACGCGCAGACCGCCCTGACCGGCGGAACTCCCGATCATACGGATGCCCGGCGGAAAAGGCTTCTGCATCGGATCGCGGCGATGGAGGCCAGGCATGATCTGCGCGTCCGGTCGGTGCTGAAACCGGAGATTGCCGAACAGATCATCCGGGCGTCGAGCGATCTTTTGTGGCTGCGCGAGACCCATGGGATCACGTTCCCCGATATAGATTATTCCCGCATCGATGGCGTGCGGGGCCCGGCCTTCGGGATGACGGCTCCGGGCTTCCGGGATATCTGCGATTTTGACACCGCCAAGGCCGACCGCCTGAAGGCATTGTTGAACGACGACCTTCCGGCGGAGTGTAGCCCGCGTCCGGATCCGGTCCAACGTCAGGGCAGGCTCGCGCGGGCGGGGCGAAGATTGCAGCAGAGTGGCAAGCGCCTGACGGCATTGATCAAGGGGGCCCTAAGCTGATATCGACAGGCTTTCGCCGTGCCATGCCGCATCCGGACAGCCAACAGATCAGGAGCCCCTCAGGTGACGCCCACCCTGCCAGCCGATGACCGCCAGCACACGCGCCAGGCAGGGATCGTGGTTGCGGCCCTTTACCACTTCACCCGCTTCGACGACCCTGACACCCTCCGTGGCCCGTTGCTGGCGCTGTGCCGGAAGGCTGCGATCAAGGGATCGCTCCTGCTGGCCGGCGAGGGGATCAATGGCACCATCGCCGGCAGCCGCGCCGGGATCGACGCGGCGCTGGACCATATAAGGGCGCTGCCGGGATGTGCCGGACTGGAGCACAAGGAAAGCTCCGCCGCCGAGATGCCGTTTCTGCGCATGAAGGTGCGGCTGAAGCGCGAGATCGTCACCATGGGCCAGCCCGATGTCGACCCCCGCGCCTCGGTCGGCACCTATGTCGCGCCCCGGGACTGGAACGCGCTGATCGGCGAAGAGGACGTGGTGGTGATCGACACCCGCAACGACTACGAGACCGCCATCGGCAGTTTCAAAGGCGCCATCGACCCCGGCACCGCCAGTTTCCGCGAGTTTCCCGGCTGGTGGCAGGAAAACGCCGCCCGTTTCGAGGGCAAGAAGGTGGCGATGTTCTGCACCGGGGGGATCCGTTGCGAGAAGGCCTCGAACTACCTGCTGGGCGAGGGGGTGGAGGAGGTCTTTCACCTCAAGGGCGGCATCCTGAAATATCTCGAAGAGGTGGCGGAGGCCGACAGCACCTGGCAGGGGGAATGTTTCGTCTTCGACAAGCGGGTCTCGGTCGGGCACGGGCTGGCAGAGGGGCCGCATCTGCTCTGCTACGCCTGCCGCAGGCCGCTGCTGCCCGAAGACACCACGCGGCCCGAATACGAGAAGGGCGTCAGCTGCCACCAATGCCTCGCGGAGATCTCCGATGCCCGCCGCGAGGGCTTCCGCGAGCGCCAGCGGCAGGTCGATCTGGCGGAAAAGCGGGGCGGGCGGCATATCGGCTGACCTGTCACCGAATATTCGCAACTGGCGGTTGCCCGAGCCATATTTCCGCCTATATGAGGCTTTCTAAGTAGGTCCGTTAAGTATATTCGCCTGCGTTTTTCCGTTTGTTAACGCCATTTCAGGAAGCCCCACATGTCCCACACCATTGTCCAGACCGACGAGAACGACGAATTCGACTGGGACACGATCACCACGACATATCACGACGACGAGGTGTCGCCCGCCATCGTGGTGACCGATTTTGACGACGGCCGTTTGCAAAAGCAAACCTTCGCGGAAGACGGAACACCGCTGGGGACGGGCATATTGTATGACGGCGGGGTCAGGGAAGCGATCTTCTATCCGGATGCCGGGACAATCGTCCACGTCATTCAAGATACCAATGCCCCTGATCCGGATCCAACCGACCCCCCAGATCCGGACCTTGACTACACGATCTTCGATCTCGGCGACTACCTGCCCGATCCGATTGCCTCCGATCCACCCGACCCCGTTCCCGACCCGGGCGAGGGCGGCTACCATCCCTGGCTGCAACAGACCTGGACCGGGAACACCGCCACAGGCGAGATCGTTCACGAAGTCGTCGGAAATGATGGCACGGCCTGGCGCCACAGTTTCCAAGGCAATCTGGAAGGCATGATCGTCGAAAGGGATGACCTTGATTCCGAACCCTGGGACACGAGAATTATCACCTTTCTGCCCGACGGCGTTACGGCGGAACAACGCGTAACCCTGCTCGATGACGGCGATTTCCGCCTGGAGATTTTTGACGCAGATGAGAACGTGATCGAAAACAGGTGGGTCGATGCGGACCAGGACGGAGACGAGCTCTGGCAGACTGTCACCACGATCTATACCGACAGCGATATTTTCGTGGACGCAAGAGAAACGGTCTACGACGTCGGAGTAGTCCAGTACGAGACATTTCAGGAGATCGACAATAACAATTTCAAAGTGTCGATGATCGTCACCGATGAGGAAGACGCTTTCGACTGGGACACGATTACAACCACCTATCACCCGGACGGGGTGACCCCTTACCATGTTGTCACTCTTTTCGATGACGGGCTGGAAAGACAGGAAAGCTATTTCGAAAGCGGCATTCTCAGCCTGTCCACCGATATCGACCACACGGACCTTTTCGACTGGCAGGCCAGCAGCGTCCGCCGTTTCGATGATGGGACGGTTTTCGCAACGGGCCTGGAATGGGACAGCGGGATCATTGAATCGGAATTCTACTCCCCGGATGGACACCTGTTTCTTAGGGGCATTCAGGACCTGGATGGGCAGGTTATCGACCCGAATTTCCCCGCGGACCCGCCCGAGGGACTGCATTTCTGGAAAGAGCAGGACTGGACCCGCGACGCCAGTACCGGCGAGATCGAACATCTGATCGTGCTGAACGACGATACCGAAACCTCCATCAGTTTCTCCGGCAGCCTCGTTGGCCTGGAAGTCGACCTCGATACCGATGATCTGGAAGACTGGGACACCATCGCGCGGTTCTACCATACAGGCAGCACCACCCTGCACCACCGGGAGACGGTCTTCGATGACGGATCTATTCTGCTGGAAAGCTTTGATGCGACCGGCACGCTGGACGAAACGGTCGAGACCGATGCGGATGATGAATTCGACTGGGACACGATCACAACCACCTATCACCCGGACGGCGTGACCCCGTCGATGGTCGTGACCGTCTTCGACAACGGGGTCGAGCGGCGCGAGACCTATCGGACCGATGGCAGCCTGCAAATGTGGGTCGAGTATGATTTAGGCGATGCTTTCGACTGGGATGGTCGGTCCGAGCAGTACGAAACCGACGGAGCTCTTTCGACTGAAAGCCAGTTCTTTGACGATGGCTACGGCTATATCAACCAGTATATCAACGGCTCTCTCGCGGTTCTCATCGAGTTCGACGGTGAGGAGGGTACACCGGGGTTGTATGACTGGGAGACGCGCAACACACATTACAACACCGATGGCGACGTGATCGGCGGGGCGACCACTTTTGACAACGGCATCTGGGAATCGAACATCATCGAAGACGGAGTGGAATGGTTCCACGTGGTGGCAGACACCGATGGCGTGCTCAATCCCGACCCGGCGGATGTCGCCTCTGGGGGGCTGCATTTCTGGAAGGAGCAGACCTGGACCAAGGACACGATCACGGGCGATGTCCAGCATGTGATCACTTTGAACGATGGCACGGAACTGACCTTTGATTTTGACTGGGGCCTGACGGGAAGAAAATCCGTTCTGGACGGCATGGTCGTCGAACTGGACAGCGACAACACCGAGGTCTGGGATACGATCGTGACTTTCGCTCCCGACGAGTTGACCTCTCAATACAGAATACAAACGCTTTTCGACGATGGCACTGTTTCTCTGGAAACATTCGGCAGCACCGGGAACCTGAGGGAAACGTTTCTTGCGGATGTCCCGGGGAATGCTTCCTGGGACACAATTCATACCACTTATTACGGTCCAGACCGGCCCAACGAGATCACGACGGTCTTCGACAATGGTATGAAGAGATTCGAGTTCTTCAGCTCTGACGGTCGCCGTTACACGATCATCGACCAGGACACGACCGATCTTTACGACTGGTCCCAGATCACCACGTCGTATGAGTCAAGCTGGGGTGATTTTCCTAGAAACATCGAGACCCGGTTTGATGATGGTCTCTATCGTCAGGAAAGTTTCCGCACAGACGGAACGCTCTCGTCCATCACCGAAAGAGACAATGGGTTCAATTTCGATTGGGAGTGGAGGACCACAATCTACAACGCCGAGGGCGAGGCCGAATCGAAGCGGACATATTTCGACAACGGCAGCGAAACGCTAATAACCTTCGGTGCCACGACCGAAACCGTCGTTAGAAATTCGAATGGGCAAGTCGTGCAGACGGTCCTCGAAGATACGGACGATCTTGAAGAATGGGATACGATCACGACGGTCTATCATGATGATGGCGTGACGCCGTCCGAGATCACCACCGTTTTCGACGACGGGGTTGAGCGATACGAGGAATTTTACGAGGATGGTGACCGTGCATATGTATCGGAAGTTGATGCAGACGATGCGCACAACTGGTCAGCCTATGCCGAGCATTATGACTTACGTGGCGACCTGCTTCAGTCCGTGCTCGATTATGACGACGGCGCGTGGGACAATCTGCTCTATCATCCCAATGGCGTGGTCTCCAATGTCTGGCTAAAGGATTCCGAAACCGATGGCGGAGACCATCCATGGTACTTCTACCTGGCCATTCACGAAACCGACGGCTCGCTTCATGGCGAAGCCTGGGTGTTCGATAACGCAACCGAGATCAGCCGGGGGCTGAAGGACGACGGGTCATGGCTTGTCGTTGCCTGGGACTCCAATTTCCCTGATGTGACCTTCGCCGATCCCGAAAGCGATGGCCTGCATTTCTGGCAGGAGCAGACCTGGGACCAGACCGAGGACGGGGTGACCGTCGAACACACGATCACGCTCAATGACGGTTCGGAGATTTCCAACAGCTTCACCGGCGATGTCGAGACGCTGGAAGTGCAGCTCGACAGCGACGATCTGGAAGACTGGGACACCATCGCCACGACCTTCTACGAGGACGGGACCACGGTCGAGGTCATGTTTGATGACGGGGTGATCGCCACCGGGCAGTTCAGCGAGTCGGGGGAGCCGGTCTCGGTAACCTGGCGTGATCTGCTGGATGCCCATGACTGGGATTTGGTCGAGATTGATTACTTCAGCGGCGGTTCCGTGGTTTCGCGCCGCGAGACGTGGTTTGACGACGGGGTTTACCGTGACGAGGTCTATCAAGCCAACGGGAACCCGCTCCTGGCAATCGATTGGGATATCGAGGATGCCTACGACTGGACGCTGATGGCCACCCGCCATGACGAGAGTGGCGAAGTGACAGCCAGCCAGATCGACTACGACAATGGCTACCAGTTCATCGAGTATTTCGAAGGTGGCATGCTTTTCGCGACCACGGAACTGGACGGCTGGGGCACCGAACTCGGCGAGGTGCCGGGGCTCTATGACTGGTATACACGCACATACCAATACGGTGACGACGGCACGCTTCAGGCCATCAGCATCACCTTGGATGACGGAACGTTCGATGGTTTCTTTTATGAGGACGAAATACTGGTTGAGCGCCGGATCTATGACAGCAACTATCTCTATGGGGAACCCGACGAGCCCATCCCAGGCGGGCTCCATGACTGGTACAGCCAGATCTGGACCTACGATTCCGAAGGCAACCTGACCTCGCACCGGATCGTCTGGGACAATGGCGATGTATCGTTGACGGACTATGGCACGTATGCCGAAACCACGTGGACCGACAGCGACGGCGACGTGACGGAAATCATCCTCGAAGACGTCAACGACAAGAAGGGCTGGGACACGATCACCTGGCGTTTCGATGACGTCGGAGAGAAGGATTTCGAAGAAATCGTCTATGATGACGGGCGGATCAGGACCACGGTCTGGGAAGCCGGTATTCTGGTTTCGCTCGACTGGCAGGATCCGGCGGATGTCAAGTCCTGGGACACGATTTCAAGCAGCTATGACGAAAACGGTGTACTGGCCGAAAAGACTACGGTCAGGGATGACGGCATCCGCACCGAGGAGCTCTGGGAAGAAGGGGTCCGCGCCTCGATCCTGCAAACCGATGTCCAGGACGCCGTGTCCTGGGAACGGATCGAGATATATTACGACGAATACGGCCAGTTGTTCGAGAAGTATACCCTTCTTGATGACGGTCAGGAAAAGACGGAGCTCTGGGAAGACGGGGTCCGTGCCTCGATCGTGCAAACCGATGCCCAGGACGCCGTGTCCTGGGAACGGATCGAGGCCTATTACGATGAAAACGGCAAACTGGCCGGAAAATATACGCTTCTCGACAACGGTCGGGAAAAACAGGAGTTTTGGGAAGACGGGGTCCGCACCTCTATCCTGGAGACCGACGATGAAGACGCCGTGTCCTGGGAGCGGATCGAGACCTATTACGACGAGAACGGCCGGGCGGAATCCCGTGTCACCCTCTATGATGACGGTCGGACCAGGACCGTTCTGTGGGAAGACGGCGTTCTTGTGTCGGTCACCGACACCGATCCCGATGATGCGGTAGACTGGGTCGACATCACCACGCTTTACGACGGGAACGGCGACTTCCTCTCGCAGGTCAAGAATTACGACAATGGCGATGTGACCGAGGTATTCGTGCCGACGACGACCCAGTGGGATGTTGACGATCTTGAAGCGGAGCGGGTGACCCGGAAGAGCAATCTCGGTGACGAGAAAGCCTGGGCCGAGATCGAAACGATCGAGTTTGAGGGGAAATATTACCTCACCCGGGTTTTCTGGGACAATGAAAACTTAAGCTCGAAATTCTTCATGCCGTTCGATGAACTTGGCGATGTCAAATTCGAAGGTGTGATTGATGTGGCTGACGAACGCAGCTGGGAGGAACAATCGACGGCGCGCATGCTCGATCTTGGCCGCAAGGAGATCTACCAGCGCGACGACGATCAGGACGAGGATCTGCGCCACATCAATCTCGACACGGATGTGCTGGAGTTCCATGGGCAAAAGGACGGCTCGGATGTCGAGGATTGGGCGGCGCAGCACAGCCATTATGACGCAGCCGGCGATCTGGAGCGCATCGAGACCCATTTCGACGACGGCCATTTCGAGATCACCTATTTCTCGGGTGGGGTCGCGACCGGGACCGATATCCTGACCGAGGCGGAATACGAAGCCGCCCATGGGGATTTCTACGATTACTGGGACTGGTACGGGCCGATCGAGTTCGCCACGACTGCGTGATCGGAACCCTTCCCGGCAGAACGGCCCGGCGACCTGCCGCCGGGCTTTTGCTTCAGAGCGTATCGCGCCTGACCTGATTCACGTATTCATTCCCGCCAGCGAGGCAGCAATTGCGTTCGCTGGCGGGAATGAATTCGATCTGGCGCGACATGCTCCAGGGTCAGGCCGGAACCGCTGCCGGTCCCAGCGGCTTCTCGCGCACCGGCAGATGCACCAGCGCCGAGAAGGCGCCGACCCCGACACCGACCCACCAGACCACGTCATAGCTGCCGTTGATGTCGTACATCTTGCCACCCAGCCAGACGCCGATGAAGCTGCCCAGTTGGTGCGAGAAGAAGACAATTCCGTAAAGCGTGCCCATATAGCGCAGCCCGTAGATATGGGCGATCAGCCCCGAGGTCAGCGGCACGGTGGCCAGCCAAAGTGCTCCCATGATGACCGAAAAGACGATAACTGTCGTCGGCGTCATCGGGGTGAGGATGAACCACGCTGCCGTCACCGTCCGCCCGGCATAGATGCCCGCCAGCAGGTATTTCTTGGTGAACCGCTTGCCCAGCCAGCCCGCGGTGATGGTGCCGACGATATTCGCAGCACCGATGACGGCAATCGACAATGCCCCCAGCGCCGAACCCGTGGTCACGCCGATCCCCGACAATATCCCGCCCGGATCAATCGGCCCGCAGACCTCGGCGACGAAAGCAGGGAAATGCGCCGTGACAAAGGCCAGCTGGTAACCGCAGGAGAAGAAGCCAAGGAAGATCAGCGCGTAGGACGGGTCGCTGAAGGCACGCAGCAGGGTATCGCCGAGGCTGATTTCAAGCTCGGCGCGGGTGGCAGTGACCGGGGCGCGGAGCATCGGCAGGAACAGCATCACCGACAGGGCGATCAGCGCGAAGACCAGGAAGACCTGGGACCAGTTCATGTAGCCCAAGAGGTACTCGGCCAGCGGCGGTCCCACCACCTGTCCGCCCGAGCCCGCGGCGGTGACGATCCCCAGCGCCATTGAGCGGTTCTCGTCCGAGGCCGCGCGCCCGACCACCGCCAGCACCACGCCGAAACCGGTCCCGGCGATGCCGAAACCGACGAGGATCGACAGAAGCTGGTGGGCGATGGGGGTGGTTGCATAGGCGCTAAGCACGAGGCCCACCGCGTAAAGCAAGGCTCCCGCAATCAACGCCCTGCGGTCGCCGAATTTCTCGGCCAGCGCGCCAAAGATCGGCTGGCCGATCCCCCAGGCGAGGTTCTGGATGGCGATGGCGAGCGAGAATTCGGCCCGGGGCCAGGCGAACTCCTCGGCGATGGGGATCTGGAAGACGCCGTAGGAGGCGCGGATCAGGAAGCTGAGCAGAAGGATCGCGCAGCCGCCGATCAGGACCGGTGTGAACAGGGGGGCGGAGCGCGGGGTCATGAACCGGACTTTCAGGTTTTGCGAATAGTTGGAGGGCCGGTGAGCCGTCCGGCCTCCGAAGTTCGGGCAAATTGACTTGAAACCCGGGGCCGGTCAAAGGAAAACCCGTGACGCCGGGTATTCCGGTTCGTGATGAAATCGGGGAAGGACAGGTCCCGACCTGCCGGACCCTAACTGAAAGCCGCCATGACCCGGAGCCTCGTGTCCACCTATCGCAGCCGCATCGCCTCGGGCACGCTTCGCGACGATCCCGCGCAGCATCTGGCGGTGGAGAAACTGCAGCTTCTGACCACCCGGCTGGAGGGCTACGATCCGGGCAGGCCTAAGAAGGTCGGGCTGGGGCTGTTCGGCTGGGGGCGCGACAGGATCGAGGCGTCGGAGATCCCGGGGCTCTATCTCTATGGCGGGGTCGGGGTCGGCAAGTCGATGCTGATGGACATGTTCTTCGACTTCGCGCCTGTGGCGAAGAAACGCCGGGTGCATTTCCACGCCTTCATGCAAGAGGTGCACGAGGGCATCCACGCCGCCCGCAAGGCCGGGATCGAGGACCCGATCCAGCCGGTGGCGGCAAAGGTCGCGGGCGCGGCGGCGCTCTTGTGTTTCGACGAGATGCAGATCACCGACATCACCGACGCGATGCTGGTGGGCCGCCTGTTCGAGGCGCTGTTCGCGCGGGGGGTGGTGGTGGTGACGACCTCGAACCGGCATCCCGACGACCTCTACAAGGACGGGCTGAACCGGCATCTGTTCCTGCCCTTCATCGCGCTGATCAAGGCGCGGCTGGACGTGTTTCACCTGGCGTCGGATACCGATCACCGGCGGCTGCGGATGAAGGGGATCGAGACCTGGCACACACCGCTGGACGACGGCGCGCATCCCGCACTCGACGCGGCCTGGAAGGCGCTGACCGGCGGCGAGGGCGCGCCGCTGGAGCTGGAAGTGAAAGGCCGCAGGCTGCGGCTGCCGCTATATCGCGATGGGGTCGGGCGGGCGCGCTTTGGCGATCTCTGCGAACAGCCGCTGGGCCCGGGGGATTATCTGGCGCTGGCCGAGGCGCTCAGGGTGCTGATCCTCGACGACATTCCGGTTCTGAGCCGGGCGAGGAATAACGAGGCCAAGCGTTTCGTGACACTGATCGACACGCTTTACGAGGCAAAGGTGCGACTGATCTGCTCGGCGGCGGCGGAGCCGGAAGCGCTCTATGTCGAAGGCGCCGGAGCGTTCGAGTTTGCGCGGGCGGCCTCGCGGCTGGAGGAGATGCGCAGCGCGGACTGGCCGGACGCGGCGACCTGATGGGGGACGGTGCGTGAGATCACGCACCTTACGGGGCAAGGGGGCAGCTTGTTTGGTCTGAACAGACGACGCGGCCTGTCGGCGCTCGCAGGCTTGCGCGCGCGTTCGCCGCTGATGACCTTCCACTGGAAGGTCATCCGGGCGCGGCTCACCCCCCCGTATGGCTCATGTGGCGGGTCATGCGGCCGTCGACTTCGCGGCGGGAATAGTCGAAATCATGGCCCTTGGGCTTGCGCTCGATGGCGCGACGGATGGCGGCGTCGAGCACTGCGTCGTCCTCGGACGCCCGCAGGACCGCCCGCAGATCGGCGTCGTCCTCCTGACCGAGGCACATGTAAAGCTGCCCGGTGCAGGTCAGCCGCACCCGGTTGCAGCTTTCGCAGAAATTGTGGCTCAAGGGGGTGATGAAGCCGATCTTGCCGCCCGTTTCCTCGACCCGGACATAGCGGGCGGGGCCGCCGGTCGACAGCGGGATGTCGGTCAGGGTGTAGCCCGTGGCCAGATGGGCACGGACGTCCTTCAGCGACCAGTACTGGTCCAACCGCAGCCCGTCTCCCATATCCTCGCCCATCGGCATGACTTCGATGAAGGTCAGGTCGAAGCCGCGCGCCCCGCACCAGTCGACCATCTTCAGGGCCTCGTCCTCGTTGAACCCCTTCAACGCCACGACATTCAGCTTGATCTTCAGCCCCGCCTCGACGGCGGCGTCGATCCCGTCCATCACCTGGGCAAACCGGCCCCAGCGGGTGATGTCGCGGAATTTCTGCTCGTCCAGCGTGTCCAGCGAGATATTGATCCGCTTCACCCCGCAATCGGCCAGCGGCTGCGCAAAGCGGCGCAGTTGCGAACCGTTGGAGGTCAGGGTCAGTTCGTCGAGCGCGCCGGAGGCCAGATGCCGCGACATGGCCTCGAAATAGGACATGATGCCCTTGCGCACCAAAGGCTCGCCACCGGTGATCCTCAGCTTGCGGACGCCAAGGGCGATGAAGCGGGACGAGAGGCGGTCGAGTTCCTCGAGACTCAGCAGGTCCTTCTTCGGCAGGAAGGTCATGTTTTCCGACATGCAATAGACGCAGCGGAAATCGCAGCGGTCGGTGACCGAGACCCTCAGATAGGTGATCGCGCGGGCAAACGGGTCTATCAGCGGCGCGGTCCGGGCAGCTTGGTCGGACATGGCTTCCCTCTCAATCCAGGGGCCGAGACTAGACCTTCGGGGGTCGGCCTTCAAGCGGCGGTAACTGCGCCCTTTGTGCCGGGTCGTGGCCGGTACCGGGAGGTGTCGAGGTCCCAGGATGCTGAATTCGCGTGATTATCCGTCGATTGCCCTCTCGGGAATGCATCTTTCGTCGCGCTCACCAAACCGTTACAATCAGGCTTCAGGGGGTTTGAGGGGAATTGGGTAACACGGTCATGCAGGTCTCGCATCTCATCGGGAAGCCCGTATCCTGGGATGAGATGCGGCAGGGCTTCCGCTGGCCCGCGCCGTCGCGGTTCAACATGGCCGAGGCGGTCTGCGAGCGCTGGGCGCGGGCCGAGCCGGGGCGGCTGGCGCTGCGTTTCCTGGGGGAGCGGGTCGAGGACTGGAGCTACCGCGACCTGTCGCTGGCCTCGAACCGGCTGGCGAACCTGCTGGTGGCCCATGGGGTGAGGCGCGGCGACCGGGTGGCGCTGTTGTTGCCGCAGGTGCCGCAGGCGGTGCTGACCCATCTGGCGGCCTACAAGATCGGGGCGGTGGTGGTGCCGCTGTTCACGTTGTTTGGCGAGGATGGGCTAGCGTTCCGCCTAAGCGATTCCGGGGCGAAGGCAGTGGTTACCGACCGGGCCAATCTGGGCAAGCTGGCGGCGATCCGCGACGGGCTGCCGGAGCTTGGAACGGTGCTGACGATCGACGGCGCGGCTGAAGGCAGTCGCGATCTGGCGGCGGAGATGGACAGGGCCTCGGACCGGTTCGAGATGGCCGATACCGCGCCCGACGATCCGGCTTTCATCTCCTATACTTCCGGCACCACCGGCCCGCCCAAGGGCGCGCTGCACGGGCATCGGGTGCTGATCGGGCATCTGCCGGGGGTGGAGCTGCATCACAATTTCCTGCCGCAGGCGGGCGACCGGATCTGGACCCCGGCGGACTGGGCCTGGATGGGCGGGCTGACCAATGTCATGCTGCCCGCGCTCTATTACGGCGTGCCGCTGGTGGCGCACCGGATGGCGAAATTCGACCCCGAGCGGGCCTTCCGGCTGATCGGGGAGGAGGGCGTGCAGAATGCCTTCCTGCCGCCGACGGCGCTGAAGCTGATGCGGCAGACGGGGGCGCAGCGGGTGGCGATGCGCTCGGTCGGGTCGGGCGGCGAGGCGCTGGGGGCCGACATGCTCGACTGGGGGCGCGAGACTTTCGGGACCACGATCAACGAATTCTATGGCCAGACCGAATGCAATCTGGTGCTGTCCAACGCCCATGAGGTGCTGGAGGTCCGCCCCGGCTCGATGGGACGGGCGGTGCCGGGGCATGAGGTGGCGGTGATCGACAGCGGCGGGCATGAGGTGCTGCCGGGGGACATGGGCGAGATTGCGGTGCGCAGGCCCGACCCGGCGATGTTCCTGCACTACTGGAACGCGCCGGAGAAGACGGACGACAAGTTCGCCGGCGACTGGATGCGCACCGGCGACGAGGGCTATATGGACGAGGAGGGGTATTTCTATTTCTCCTCCCGCTCGGACGATGTCATCACCTCCTCGGGTTACCGGATCGGTCCCGCCGAGATCGAGGCCTGCCTCACCGGCCATCCCGACGTCACCATGGCCGCCGCCGTCGGCGTGCCGGACCCGGTACGCACCGAAGTGGTGCGGGCCTTTGTCGTGCTGAGGCCGGGGGCCGAGCGGACCGGGCTGGAAACGGAGCTGATCGAACGGGTACGCAAGCGCCTCTCGCCGCATGTGGCGCCGAAGGACATTGTCTTCATCGAGGCCTTGCCAATGACCGCGACAGGTAAGATCATGCGACGGGCATTGAAGCAAAGCGATAGTCCATGAGAGGTTTCACGAGGCTGCTGGCGATGGGGTTCATTGGCGTGTTTGTCGGTGTCAGCATCTCGACCTTTCTCTACGATAAGCGATATCAGGACCTCGACCCTTTGCCCGAGGCCGACGCCATTCTCGTGCTCGCCGCCGGGATCAACGACGACGACAGCCTGCCGCCCACCACCGCCCGCCGGGTCGAGGCCGGGGTGCGGGCCTATCTCGCCGACAAGGCGCCACGCCTCCTGTTCAGCGGCGGGCGCTCGTTTCCCGACCGTACACCCACGGCCACGCTGATGGCGGCGCGGGCCGTGGAACTGGGCGTCCCGCAAACGGCGGTGCTGATCGAGGACCGGTCGCGTTCGACCCTGCAGAACGGCCTGTTTTCGCGTGACATCCTGCAGCGCGAAGGACTGGACGACGTCATTCTGGTCACCGAAAGCTACCATATGGGCCGCGCGCTGATCTCACTCAGCTGGGCCGGGGTCGATGTCGTCGGCCAGTTGAGTGCCGGCAGCGTCTTTGCCGACGGGCCGGAGGCCGGGGCGCAGCTGTTTGCCCGCGAGGTGCTGGCGACGATCTTCAACATGATCCGGCTGGCGCTGTGGTATATTCTGGGCTGGTTCGGTATGACCGACGAGGAACGCCTGCCGATGCTGGTCGCGCTAGACCGGCCCGTCGCGGTGGGGTGACGTGCCGGAAAGGGGACGGGTTTGGAACCTGCACTGATTTTCGCGGTGATCGGCATCCTTGGGATCGGGTCGCAATGGCTGGCCTGGCGTCTGCAGATGCCGGCCATCGTGCTGATGCTGGCCGCAGGACTTATCGCGGGGCCGGGCACCGGGCTGATCGACCCGGCGGCCGATTTCGGTGATCTCTTCCGGCCCATCGTCTCGGTCGCGGTGGCTGTGATCCTCTTCGAGGGCGGGATTACCCTGAACCTGAAGGAACTGCGCCATGCCGGTAAGGCCGTCCGGCGGCTGGTGCTTGTCGGGGCGCCGCTGGGCTGGCTCATGTCGGCGCTTGCCATCCGCTACGGGGCCGGGCTGAGCTGGGAAGCGGCGGCGGTGTTCGGCGGCATCCTCGTGGTCACCGGACCCACCGTCATCACCCCGCTGCTGCGCCAGGCCCGGCTCAGCCCGCGTCCGGCCTCGATCCTGAAATGGGAGGCCATCGTCAACGATCCGGTCGGTGCGCTCGCCGCCGTGCTGGCTTTCGAGGTCATTCTGGTGATGCGCGGCGCCGGCAGCCTAGCCGAGGCGGCGGGCCATCTGATCCTCGGCATCGCCCTGGCCGCCGCGGTGGGACTGGCGGCAGGCTGGCTGGTGGCGACGGCCTTCCGGCGCGGCATGGTGCCGGAATACATGAAGGTGCCGGTGCTGTTCGGGCTGGTGCTCGCGGTCTATGCCTCCACCGACCACGTCCTTCATGAAAGCGGTCTGCTGGCCGTGACCGTGATGGGGGTCTATATCGCCAATGCCCATCTGCCCTCGCTGGAGGAGTTGAAGCGGTTCAAGGAACATGTCACCGTCATCCTGGTCTCGGGGGTCTTCATCCTGCTCGCGGCCTCGCTGGATATCGGCATGATCACCGCGCTCGACTGGCGGGCACTGGCCTTCGTGGCGGCGATCATCTTCCTTGCCCGGCCTGTCACCGTGCTCCTGTCGCTGATCGGCACCGGCCTGTCGCTGCCCGAGAAGGCGATGATCGCCTGGATCGGGCCGCGCGGGGTGGTGGCGGTGGCGGTCTCGGGGCTGTTCGGGGCGCGGCTGACGGAACTGGGGATCGAGGACGGGGCGCTTCTGGCACCGCTGGCCTTCGTGCTGGTGGCCGCGACCGTGGTGCTGCACGGTTTCTCGATGAAACCGCTGGCAAGGGCGCTTTCCCTCACCTCGACCGAGCCGCCCGGCGTGCTGATCGTCGGTGCCTCGGACTGGGTCGCGGGCATGGCCGAGGAGCTGAAGAAGGCCGGGCTGCCGGTGCTGGTCGCCGACCGCAACTGGTTCCGGCTGCGCCCGGTGCGGCTGGCCTCGATCGAAAGCTTCCACGGCGAGATCCTGTCGGAGGCCGCCGAGCACACGATCGACATCAACCGCTATGGGACGCTGATCGCGGCCACGGACAATGACGGCTACAACGCCCTCGTCTGCACCGATTTCGGGCCCGAATTCGGGCGCAACAACGTCTTTCAGATCGGCCGCCACGAGGCGCTGGAGGGCGAACGCGACATGCCGGTGACCCTCGGCGGGCGGACCTTCGGCGCCGGGTTGTCCTTCGAGGAATTCGCCGCGAAGCGCCGCGAGGACTGGGTGTTCTCGCGTACCAGGATCGGCGCGGAATACGGGTTCGAGCAATATCTGAAGGATCGCGAGGACAGCGTCATCCTCGGCATCATCCGCGACAAGGGCGCGTTGCAGGTCGCCGGCCGCGACGGGGTGAAGGATGTCCGCCCCGGGGATCGCCTGCTCGCCTATGGTCCGCGCCGCAGCGATCCCGGTGCGGACACGCCGCCCTGAGCCCGGTTGCACCCGTCCCGGCAATCCCCTAAATCTCCGCCATGAGCCTGAAACCCCTCGTCATCCACCCCGATCCGCGCCTGAAAAAGGTCTGCGACCCTGTGGCTTCGGTCGATGCCGAGCTGCGGCGGCTGGCCGACGACATGTTCGAGACCATGTATGACGCCCCGGGGATCGGCCTCGCAGCACCCCAGGTCGGGGTGCTGACAAGGATGTTCGTCGCCGATTGCCACCGCGAGGAACAGCCCAAGGAGCCGATCGCCTTCATCAATCCCGAGATCACCTGGACCTCCGACGAGACCAACACCTATGAAGAAGGTTGCCTGTCGATCCCCGAGATCTATGCCGAGATCACCCGTCCCGAGCGGGTCCGCATGGCCTGGACCGACCTTGATGGCGCGCGGCAGGAGCGGGAATTCGACGGGCTCTGGGCGACCTGCGTGCAGCATGAACTGGACCACCTGAACGGGCGGCTGTTCATCGATTACCTGAGTTCGGTGAAGCGCACGATGATCACCAACAAGATGAAGAAATACAAGCGCGAGCAGGCCAGGGCGTGAGCCGGCCCTTCCTGATCTGGCCCGACAGGCGGCTGACCATGGTGGCCGCGCCCGTGCCCGGTATCGACGACACCATCCGCGCGCTTTGGGACGAAATGCTGGCGGCGATGTATGCCATGCCTGGAATCGGGCTGGCGGCCCCTCAGATCGGCGTTCCGAAACGGGTCTGCGTGGTGGATTGTTCCGAGACCAAGGACCAGCCGCTGCGGATGGCGAACCCCGAGATCCTGCACGCCTCGGTCGAGTTCCGCGACCACGAGGAAGCCAGCCCGAACCTGCCGGGGCTCTTCGCAACGGTCAGCCGGCCCCGGGCGGTGACGGTGCGTTATCTCGATGAAGTTGGCGAGATCGTCGAGCGGGACTTCGTGCGTCTCTGGGCGGTCTCGGTGCAGCACCAGATCGACCATCTGAACGGGCGGATGTTCTTCGACCATCTGAAACCGGTGAAGCGAAAGATGCTGCTCGCCAAACATGCCAAGCGCCGGCGGAGGGCCTCGTGACATGCGCCTGATCTTCATGGGCACGCCGGATTTCTCGGTCCCCGCCCTCGATGCGCTGATCGAAGCCGGGCACGAGATCGCGGCTGTCTACACTCAGCCGCCCCGCCCCGCCGGACGCGGCAAAAAGCCCCGTCCCTCGCCGGTCCATAGCCGCGCCGAGGCGCTGGGGCTGGAGGTCCGCACGCCCCTGAATTTCCGCGCCGAGCCCGACCGCGCCGCCTTCGCCGCCCTTGGGGCCGATGCCGCCGTGGTGGTCGCCTATGGGCTGATCCTGCCGCAGGCGGTGCTCGATGCGCCGCGTCTGGGTTGTTTCAACATCCACGCCTCGCTATTGCCGCGCTGGCGCGGGGCGGCGCCGATCCAGCGGGCGATCATGGCGGGCGATGGCCGGACCGGGGTTTCGATCATGGGGATGGAGGCCGGGCTGGATACCGGGCCGGTGCTGATCCGCGAGGAGACGCCGATTGGGGCCAACGACACCGCCGCGACCCTGCATGACCGACTTTCCCGGATTGGCGCCCGGCTGATGGTCGCAGCGCTGGAGACACTGCCCACGCCCGTTGCTCAACCCGAGGCCGGGGTCACCTATGCCGAGAAGATCGACAAGGCCGAGGCCCGGATCGACTGGACCGGCCCCGCGGCGGCGGTCGACCGGCATATCCGCGGCCTGTCGCCCTTCCCCGGGGCCTGGACAATGATCAGCGGTGAACGGGTGAAGCTGCTGTTTTCGGCGACGGCTGAAGGCGAGGGCGCGCCCGGAGAGGTTCTCGATGACGCCCTGACCGTGGCTTGCGGGGAAGGCGCGGTGCGGCTGCTCCGCCTGCAGCGCGCCGGAAAGGCACCCATGGAGGCCGAAACCTTCCTCAGAGGCTTTGCGGTCGGGCGGGGCGAGCGGCTTGGCTGAGGCAGAGGCCTGCTCCGATCCCGTTCCGGGGCGGAGCGAAGCCGCGCTATTGCCGCTCCAGATAGTTCCCGTGCATCCAGGCCTTGCCGCCATTGGTCGGGTGCTGGATCTCGATCCAGTTGCCGTCGCTGACCCCGGTCAGGACCAGTTCGTCCCCGGCATGAACCGCCCCGACGCGGTCGTAATTGGTCGACGGCCCGGCGCGGAGATTGACCGCCGAACCTGTGACGATCCCGGTCTCGACCGCGACCTGCGGCAGGGAGGGCTCGGGGGCCGGCGCCTCGGTGGTGGCGGCGATGGCGACGATATTGGAGGCCTCGATCCGGGCGACGTCGCGCACGACCTCCTGGACCCGCATCGCTTCGGCGCGGAGCGCGGCCAATTCGATATACTGTTCCTTGACCCGCTCGACACGCGACTGGTGGAAGACGGAACTCTCGCCCTCGCCCAACAGAATGGCCACCACGAACAGGGTGGCGGTACAATAGCCGAACAGTCCAGACAAAAACTGGCTTTTCATCACACTTCTATCCCAACACACACATCCCCGCATAGCACCAGCCACGCGGATACTCTCCGATTCGTTCAATATGAGCGCAAAACATGTCAACAATCTGGTAAATTTCTCACATGTCTGTCGTGAATCCTTCTCAAAAGCGCTCCGATCCCAGATTGACGGTCCATGAAACCGTCTATCGAACCTTACGGTCCCGGATCATGAACGGGGCCATCGAGCCGGGGGCGGCGCTGACGATTCGCGGTATCGCCGCCGAATTCCCGGTTTCGATGACCCCGGCCCGCGAGGCGGTGCGGCGGCTTGCGGCGGAAGGCGCGCTCAGCCTGTCGGCCTCGGGTCGGATCTCGACGCCGGTGCTCAGCAACGAGCGGATCGAGGAACTGGCGGCTTTGCGGGCGCTGCTGGAACCGGAACTGGCCTCCCGGGCCCTGCCGCGCGCCCATACCGCCCTGATCGACCGGATGGAGGATATCAATCACGGCATCGACCGGACCATCGCCGGGGGGGATGCGGGGGGCTATATCCGCGCCAATCTGGAGTTTCACCGCACGCTCTATCTGCGCGCCCAGGCCCCGGCGATCCTCGCGACCATCGAGACGGTCTGGCTGCAGCTCGGCCCGACGATGCGGGTGCTCTACGAGCGGCTGCAGAGGCAGCAGGCGAGCATGAACCATCTGAAGATCATCTCGGCCCTGAGGGCCGGGGATGAGCCGGGGCTCAGGCTGGCGGTACGGCAGGATGTGACCGGGGGGTTGCGGATGCTGCTGACCTGAAGGGGGGGGGCGGGGTGAACCCCGCCCTACCGCGCTGGAACAAGGGCGGCAAGTCGGGCGGGGTTCACCCCGCCTGACCTCCAGGTAGCGGATGCGCCCGCACAAACGTTGCGCAACCAGCTTGAAATCCGGCGTAAAACCTAGGAGAGAGGCGGCACGCCAAAGGAAACGACCGATGAACCTGTTTGCCGATATCCACGCGCTCATCCTCGATGGGCTGCAGAGCCTCACCGGGGCCGGGACCCTGCCCGAGGGCCTCGACTTCGCCAATGTCTCGGTCGAGCCGCCCCGCGATGCCGCCCACGGGGACATGGCGACCAATGCCGCGATGGTGCTGGCCAAGCCCGCGGGCATGAAACCGCGTGATATCGCCGAGGCGCTGGCCCCGATGCTTGAGGCCGATCCGCGCGTGCTCTCCGCCGAGGTTGCGGGGCCGGGATTCCTGAACCTCAGGCTCGATCCCGCGCTGTGGTTCGGAATTGCCCCGGCGGTGCTGGCGGCGGGGACCGGCTTCGGAAAGTCGGGGCTCGGGGCCGGGGAGAAGGTCAATGTCGAATATGTGTCGGCCAACCCCACTGGGCCTTTGCATGTCGGGCATACGCGCGGGGCGGTGTTCGGGGATGCGCTGGCGGACCTTCTGGACTTCGCCGGCTACGACGTTACCCGCGAGTATTACATCAACGATGGCGGGGCGCAGGTCGATGTGCTCGCTCGCTCGGTCTATAATCGCTATCTGGAGGCCCACGACCTCAGCGTCGACTGGCCGGACGGGACCTATCCCGGCGACTACCTGATCGAGGTCGGCGAGGCGCTGAAGGCCAAGGTCGGCGATATCTGGGTGGATCAGCCCGAAGAGGTCTGGCTCGCCGATATCCGCGAATATGCCACCGGGGCGATGCTGAACCTCATCCGCGCCGATCTCGCCGCGCTCGGCATCGCGATGGACGTGTTCTTCTCGGAAAAGTCCCTCTACGGCACCGGCCGGATCGAGGCGGCGATTGCCGATCTCAAGGCCAAGGGGCTGATCTATGAGGGCGTGCTGGAACCGCCGAAGGGCAAGACGCCCGAGGATTGGGAGCCGCGCGAGCAGACCCTGTTCCGCTCCACGGCCCATGGCGACGACGTGGACCGGCCGATCATGAAATCGGACGGGGCCTGGACCTATTTCGCGCCGGATATCGCCTATCACTATGACAAGATCGAGCGCGGCTTCGACCAGCTGATCGATATCTTCGGTGCCGACCATGGCGGCTATGTCAAGCGGATGAAGGCGGCGGTCTCCGCACTTTCGGACGGCAAGGTGCCGCTCGACATCAAGCTCACGCAGCTCGTCCGGCTTTTCAAGGGCGGCGAGCCGTTCAAGATGTCGAAACGGGCCGGCACCTTCATCACCCTGCGCGATGTCGTCGATCAGGTCGGTCCGGACGTGACCCGATTCACCATGCTGACGCGGAAAAACGACGCGCCCTTGGATTTCGATTTCGACAAGGCGATGGAGCAGTCCAAGGACAATCCGGTCTTCTATGTCCAGTACGCCCATGCAAGGATCGCCTCGGTGCTGAAGAAATCCGCCGAGGCTGGGTTCGACACCTCGGACGCCACGCTTGCCGCCAACGACCTCGCCCCGCTCGGCCATCCGCTGGAACTCGCCGTCGCTCGCAAGCTCGCCGAATGGCCGCGTCTGGTCGAGGCCGCCGCCCGTGCGCATGAGCCGCACCGGGTCGCCTTCTATCTCTATGAACTGGCTAGCGATTTCCATTCCCTGCAGCATCTGGGCCGCGAGGAACCCGAATTCCGCTTCCTCCGCGAGGACGCCCCCGAGGCCACCAAGGCCAGACTGTCGCTCATCCGGGCCACCGCTATTGTTATAGCGACAGGTCTTGGTATTCTGGGCGTGACTCCGGTTGACGAAATGTAGGCTTAAAAAACAACAATTCGGGGTTGGAGCGGGGGCGGACACAAGATAGGGTGTTTAGCCAAGGAACGGGCACCGAATGCAGGATTCGTTTTCAGAATCACCTGAGAGTGAGGGGCTCGAGGCCGTGAAGGGGTTCGTGTCTCTCGCCATGCGGTGGTTCACGACGACCCTGTCGATCGGGCTGGTGATCGGGATCGTCTTCTGGTCCTACCGGCTCGGCGTCCGCGATGCCTCGGAACTGCCGGTGATCCGGGCCTTGAACGAACCGGCGCGCAGCCGTCCCGAGGATCCGGGCGGCGAGGTCGCCGACAACCAGGGACTGGAAGTAAACGAAGTGCTGGCAGGCGAAGAGGCATCCATCCCCGACAGCAGCCGCACGGCCCCGCCGCCGGTGGCGCTGATCGACGAGGACCAGCCGCCCGGGCCGGTGGATCTGCCACACGGCAACGACCCGGTGGTGGTTTTCGATCCGTTCAACAACCGTTCGGGAACCGGCGAGGCGCAGGAGGCCGAAGAGCAGCCCGGGATCATCATCATCGAGCCGTCGGACCCGAACCGCGCGCCTGCCACGGATCAGGCCGCAAGGGACCGCGAAGAGGCCGAGCGGCTGGCCCGTGAACAGGCCGAACGCGAGGAGGCGGCACGTCTGGCCCGCGAAACGGCGGAACGCGAGGAAGCCGAGCGACAGGCGCGGGAGTTGGCGGAGCGCGAGGAGGCCGAGCGGCTGGCCCGCGAATCGCAGCAACGTGCCGAAAGCGAGCGGGCGGCAAGGCAGCAACAGGAGGCCGACCGCGAAGCCGCCGAGATCGCGCGGCGCGAGGAAGAGGCCCGCGAAATCCAGGAGGCGCTGGAACGTGCCCTGCGCGAGCAGCAGGAGGCAGCGCAGCCCGCCCAGCCCAATCCGAATGTACGCGTGCAACTTGGAACTTTCGACACCGAGATCGGCGCGCTGGGACATCTGCAGGAGCTGACTTCGCTCCATGGCGACCTTCTGGCCTCGCGGCGGCTCTCGGTGCAGAAGGTGACCTCCGGCAATCGGGTCGAATTCCGTATCCGGGCTTCCGGGTTTCAGGGTACCAACGAGACGACCGCGCTCTGCCAGGCGCTGCGGGCGCGCGGGGTCGACTGCGTGCAGATCGGGGGCTGAGCGATGGTGGCACCGGTCATATTCGGGATCGAGGGCCTGTCGGTCACCGAGGAGGAAATGTGGCTCTTCGACCAGGTCCAGCCATGGGGCTTCATCCTATTTGCCCGTAATATCATCGATGCCGCTCAGGTATTGGAACTGACGGCGGATCTGCGCGATTGCGTCCGGCACCACCCGCCGATCCTCATCGACCAGGAGGGCGGAAGTCTGGCGACACGGCTCCATCCGCCACTGGGCCGCGACTGGCCGGATGCGCGGGAATTCGTCGCGCAATATCCCGATCTCGACACACGCTGCGAGGCGATGTACCTGCGCTACCGGATTATCGCCGGCGAGCTGATGGCGCTGGGGATCAACGTCAACTGCGCCCCGATCGCCGATCTGATCCACCCAATGACCCACGCGATCATCCGCGACCGCGCCTATGGCGAGAGCGTCGAGGAAGTTGTCGCCATCTCCCAGGCTGTCGCCGACGGGCTGATGGCCGGTGGCGTACTTCCGGTGCTGAAGCACATTCCGGGCCACGGGCGGGCGACCGTGGACAGCCACAGGCGCCTGCCGCTGGTGGATGCCGATCTCCGCACGCTGGAGGAAACCGATTTTGCCGTCTTCCGCGCATTGTCCGACCTGCCGATGGGGATGACGGCGCATATCCGTTATGCCGCCATCGACGACATGCAGGCCGCCACGGTGTCGCGCGATGTCATCGACACGATCCGCAACGAGATCGGTTTTGGCGGCCTCCTGATGAGCGACGATATCTGCATGAAGGCGCTGGACCGCCGCATCCGAAAACGGGCCGCGATGGCCCTGGAGGCAGGATGCGATATCGTCCTGCACTGTAACGGTCATCTGGGCCAAATGCGCAATATAACCAAGGACCTGCCGCCCCTGAGGGGGGCTGCACTGGAGCGCGCGGAAGACGCGCTTGCCGTCCGGCAGGCCCCGGACGAATTCGATGTTGAGGCAGCATTGAAGAGGCTTGAAGACCTGAAGGAAGGAGCAGTGGAATATGCCGGAGGATCGGTTTAGCGACGCGGAAGTCGCCCGCGCCGAACGTCTGGAAAGCGAAGCGTTGCTGGTCGATGTCGACGGGTTCGAGGGCCCGCTCGACATGCTGCTGACGCTGGCGCGGACCCAGAAGGTCGACCTGCGCAAGATCTCGGTGCTGCACCTGGCCGAGCAGTATCTCGGCTTTGTCGAACGCGCCAAGAAGCTGAGGATCGAACTGGCGGCGGACTATCTGGTGATGGCCGCCTGGCTCGCCTTTCTGAAATCGCGGCTGCTGCTGCCCGCCGACCCTGCGGACGAGGGCCCGTCCGGCGAGGAACTGGCCGCGCATCTCGCCTTCCAGCTGGAACGGCTGGAGGCTATGCGCCGGGTCGCCGCTCAGTTGATGGGCCGCGACCAGCTGGGCCGGGATTTCTTCGCCCGGGGCCAGACCGAGACCGTCACCGCGAAACGCAAGGTCACCTACAAGGCCTCGATCCTCGACCTGATGCAAGCCTATGCCCGCATCAAGACGCGCGACGATTTCGAGCCGCTGCACATGAAACGCGGGCCGGTCTACACGATGGAACAGGCCCTTGAGCGGATGAAAACCCTGATCGGCCACGCCATGGACTGGGAGACGCTCGAAGCCTTCCTGCCCGAAGGTTGGGGGACCGATCCCAAGAAACGCCGCTCGGCCACCGCCTCGACCTTCGCCGCCGCCCTTGAGCTGGTAAAGGCAGGGAAACTCGAAATCCGCCAGAACGAGAACTTTGCACCCCTCAGTGTGCGCCAGAAACAGGGAGAGGCCTGATGCCAGACGATCTCAATACCCTCTTCGAAGCCCCGCCGATGGCCGAACAGGAACGCATGGTCGAGGCGATCCTCTTTGCCTGCGCCGAGCCGCTGACCTCCAAGCAGATCGCCGACCGCATGCCCCATGGGGCGGATGTCGCCGAGGCTCTGGTGCATCTGAAAAAACGCTACGAGGGGCGTGGCGTGCACCTGACCAAGATCGGCGACGCCTGGGCCTTCCGCACCTCCGCCGATCTCGGCTTCCTGATGCAGCGCGAGACCGTCGAGCAGCGTCGCCTGTCGCGGGCGGCCATCGAGACGCTGGCGATCATCGCCTATCACCAGCCGGTCACCCGCGCTGAAATCGAGGAAATCCGTGGCGTCTCGGTGTCGCGCGGCACCATCGACCTGCTGCTGGAGCTTGACTGGATCAAGCTCGGCCGCCGCAAGATGACCCCGGGCCGCCCGGTGACCTTCATCGTGACCCAGAGCTTTCTGGATCATTTCGGCCTCGAGACAGCGCGCGACCTGCCGGGGATCAAGGAACTGCGCGATGCCGGCCTCCTCGACAACCGCCCGCCACCGGGGATGATGCCCGGTCTGGCCTCGGAACCGTCCGACGAGGAAGAGCAAGAAGATACCCAGGACGACATGTTCGGTTAGCAGGACCGGGCACTGTCGACAGCGGGGGAATGTCTGTAACGCCGAACCCCCGTCTCGGTAGGGACCAATGCGGGGAGTTGGAGGCCGCGACTTCCGCTGCTATAAGACCGGAAAGCCGACCAGCCGGAGTTTCCCGCCATGCGCGCCGACCGCCTCATCAAGATGCTTATCTTCCGCTTTGGCCTGCGCTTTCTGCGGAAGGGCGCCGACAATCTGGCGCGGCCGCGCGACGCCGATGGCAATCTCATCGCCAAGAAGGACATGACCCCTGAACAGCGCGCGCGCCTGGCCAACACCCAGAAGACGACGAAAGGCGCGGTGCGGGCTGCCCGTATCGCGCGGCGTTTCGGACGGTTCTGACAACCGGGATGCTGCTTTATAGCAAGTTGTGCCAGATCGAAATCGATCAGGTGCAAAACGCTCGGGAACCTGCTGATCGCAACGTTCGGCAAGATGATTTTTTCGACCCGCGTCCGTCAAAGCGTTTCAGGACATGTTTGACCAGCCCCGGCCCTTGGACTAGGTCTAAGTCCGATCAAATTCAGGACCGGGCCCGATGACCGAAGAGTTGCGTGACAGGATCGGAGCGGACAATTCGCTTCTGCTCGTTGAGGATGACGAACCCTTTCTCCGGCGGCTGGCCCGCGCCATGGAAAAGCGCGGCTTCGCCGTTCAGGAAGCCCAGAGCGTCGCCGAGGGCCTGAAGGCCGCCAGCGACAAGGCCCCCGCCTATGCGGTGGTCGATCTCAGGCTGGGCGACGGCAACGGGCTGGATGTCGTCGAGGCGCTGCGCGATCAGCGACCCGATGCGAAGATCGTCGTGCTGACCGGCTATGGCGCGATTGCGACGGCGGTGGCGGCGGTGAAGATCGGGGCGACGGACTATCTCTCGAAACCGGCGGATGCCAATGACATCACCAACGCGCTGCTGTCGCAGGACGGGGACAAGCCGCCCCCGCCGGAAAACCCGATTTCGGCCGACCGGGTGCGCTGGGAACATATCCAGCGGGTCTACGAGCTGTGCGACCGCAACGTCTCGGAAACGGCGCGGCGGCTCAACATGCATCGCCGGACCCTGCAGCGGATCCTGTCGAAACGCTCGCCCAAATAACCTCCCTGCGGCCTCGGGAATCGAGGGCGCTGTGGGGATCCCGCCAATTTTCGAGTTCCAGATGGCAGAAACCCGGCCGTCGTTAAGACAATTCTCGGCATTTCAATCTATGCAGATCGCGCTCGCTCTTTCGGGCGATCTTTCCTTTGGCCGCACGAGGCGGTATGAGCAGGCCAAGCACAGAACGGAGCCCTGAAGAATGTCCGAAACCCGCACCGAATCCGACAGTTTTGGCCCGCTGGAAGTCCCTGCCGACAAATACTGGGGGGCGCAGACCCAGCGCTCGATCCTGAACTTTCCCATCGGTTGGGAGAAGCAACCGCAGGCGATCGTCCACGCGCTCGGGGTGATCAAGATGGCGGCCGCCATGGCCAATATCCAGCAGGAAAAACTGGACCGCAAGATCGGCGATGCCATTATCGAGGCGGCGGGCGAGGTCTTCGAGGGCGATTTTGACGATCATTTTCCGCTGGTGGTCTGGCAGACCGGCTCGGGCACACAATCGAACATGAATGCCAACGAGGTGATCTCGAACCGGGCGATCGAACTTCTGGGCGGGGTGATCGGCTCCAAGGACCCGGTGCATCCGAACGACCATGTCAACATGAGCCAGTCCTCGAACGACGTCTTCCCGACGGCGATGCATATCGGCACGGCGCTGGCGGTGAACGAAGTCCTCTTGCCCGGGCTGAAGAAACTGCATGGCGCGCTGGCCGCCAAGTCCGAGGAATTCAAGGATATCATCAAGATCGGCCGCACCCATACCCAGGATGCCACGCCATTGACCCTGGGTCAGGAATTCGGCGGCTATGCCTTTCAGGTCGAACAGGGGATCAAGCGGGCCGAGGCGGCGCTTCACAATATCTACGCGCTGGCCCAGGGTGGCACGGCGGTCGGTACCGGGCTCAATTCCAAGAAGGGTTTCGCCGAAATATTCGCCGAAAACGCCACAAGGATCACCGGGCTGCCCTTCTACACCGCGCCCAACAAGTTCGAAGCCCTGGCCGCCCATGACGCCATGGTCGAGATGTCCGGGGCGCTCAAGACCATCGCCGCAAGCCTCTTCAAGATCGCCAACGATATCCGCCTTCTGGGCTCGGGTCCGCGCTGCGGTCTGGGCGAGTTGATCCTGCCCGAGAACGAACCCGGTTCCTCGATCATGCCGGGCAAGGTCAACCCGACCCAGTGCGAGGCGATGACGCAGGTCTGCGCCCAGGTCATGGGCAACGATGCCGCCGTGGGTTTCGCCGGCAGCCAGGGGCATTTCGAACTGAATGTCTACAAGCCGATGATCGTCTACAATGTCCTGCAGTCGATCCAGCTTCTGGGCGATGCCTCGGTGGCGTTCACCGACAAATGCGTGGTCGGGATCGAGGCCGATGAGGGGCGGATTTCGAGGCTGATGCGCGAAAGTCTGATGCTGGTGACGGCGCTGACGCCGGAAATCGGCTATGATGCTGCCACAATAGTGGCCAAAACGGCGCATAAGAACCGAACGACACTGAAGGAAGAGGCCATCAATCTGGGCTATGTCGATGCAGAGACCTTCGACCGCGTGGTGCAGCCCTCGAAGATGATCGGGCCAATGGACTAGAAAGGCGGCTGGGGGCAGATGAAGGACGTGATCAATCTCGGCAAGGCCCGCAAGGACCGTGCCCGCGAAGAGGCCCAACGGAAGGCCGACGAAAACGCCGCGATGCACGGGCTGACCCGCGTCGAGAAAGCGCTCGCCAAGGCGCGGCGCGAGCAAGAGAGCGGCAAGCTCGACGGTCAAAAGCTGGATGAGTGACTATTCCCGTCCCGAGAAACATTCCCTGACGCTGAACGGCCACCGCACCAGCGTCTCGCTTGAGCCGCCCTTCTGGGCGGCGTTTCGTGCCATGGCGGCGGCGATGGGCAAACCAATCAACGTGCTGGCCGCCGAGATCGATGCCGAGCGTGGCACCGAATGCGGCCTGGCTTCGGCGATCCGGCTGCGGGTGCTGGACTGGTACGCAAAGGCCCGCCGAGATTGAATGCCTGTAGCGCTTCGAGAAATACCCGACCCCCTCTTCGCTGCCCCTCGGCCTCGCCTCGAATGCGATAGGCGATGCGTGATACCTCACGTTTTTCTCGAAACGTTGTGGGCTCGGGGATCGCCGGGACCAGGTAATCCCCACCCTCTACCGCGTATCGCGCCTGACCGGATTCACGTATTCATTCCTGCCAGCGAGGCTGCGATTGCGTAGCAATTGCGTTCGCTGGCAGGAATGAATTCGATCTGGCGCGACACGCTCACATCTAGACAGCCTGGTTATCCGCGGGCCGGGGCCGAAGGGACTGACGCATTCCGCCCTGAACCCGAATCACCGATCGCTGCGCGGAAATCCATCGATCTCAACGCGGGTTGGGGATACGTCATGTATTGGGGAACAGGCGGAACGCTTCAATTGCATCGGCCCATCGCCTGCATCCGGTCCAGGAAATCGGGCCCCGCATGGTGCGTCGCATACCCCCGGAGACCCTTTTGCGTCAGAGGCTTCGCCCCGGAAGGTCACTTCGTGAACCGGGGGCCTCGATCCGGTCCAGCAGCCTTCCCGGCCCCCGGGCAAAGGCCTTGCCGAGAGGGCTGTCGCGGAACCGGCCCTTGAATTTCTCGAAGGTCATGACATTGCCGATCCGCCGGGCGATGAAATCCGAGGTCTGGGCGAAGCCCGGGCTCTCGTCGCCGAGCCAGTAAAGCACCACCGAGGACCAGACCGCCGACAGGATCGCCCGTTTCGAATACCAGTTCACATCCCGCGAACTGTCGCCGAGCCCGGTCCAGATCGTGTCCGCCGTATGCCAGACCGCCCTGGCCCCATCGCCAGCGTTCTGGGGCAGCGCGAAAAAGGCCGAGGCCTTGCGAACCGCCTCGCGGTCGGCGGCCATGACGTCGAGACGCATTTCGACCGCCCGGGCCACCCGATCGGAATAGCGCAGCGCGGAAAGGTCGGTTCCAGCCAGCAGATCCGCCAGATCCCGGTCGCCGGCGAAGTGAAATTCCAAAGCCACATCGACCGACCCGCGCGGACAGGCCAGACGGGCGGTGTCGGCATCGATGCCGGTTTCGGCGAGCGCGCGGTGAAAGGCCGCCTCGCCCCAACCGTCAAAGACCGCGTTGTCGCGCATCGTCCGCATCAGGCGGGCGCGGGTCTCGGCAATGGTATCGGGCATTCTGGCAGCCTTCTCAACAAGCGTCTCAATGGCCTGTGGACAGGCCGGGTCCGCGTTGTTATATAGCGCGCTCCTGCGAAAACCGAAACACGACACTTGAAAGGTGGTGACTACACGTGCAGGTCATGGTTCGAGACAACAATGTCGATCAGGCCCTCCGCGCCCTGAAGAAGAAACTTCAGCGCGAAGGCGTCTTCCGCGAGATGAAACTCCGGCAGCATTTCGAGAAACCTTCCGTCAAGAAGGCTCGCGAAAAAGCCGAAGCCATCCGCCGCGCCCGCAAGCTGGCGCGCAAGAAAGCGCAACGCGAAGGCGCGCTTTAGGCCGTAACAGGTCGCGATGTCCGAGCCCCGGTCCCTCAACGGCCTGCTCGCCATCGTTTCGGGAGGCATTGTTCTCTGATCACCGGGCTTCAGGGCCCCCTTGACGACCCCCGGGCGTGACCGCCGCGGGGGTTTGTCGTATTTCGGGGTTTGACGTATTCTGAGGAAAAAGAATCCCGGCCACAGCCACTTTGGGGGAAACATGGTCACCTCGCCCGACACCGAGGGCCGCCGCATCTACGCGGTCGGCGACATCCACGGAGAACTGGAGAAACTCGAGGCGGTGCAGGACGCAATCCGCGCCGATCTCGACCGCCGCCCGCACCCGGACCCGACCGTTGTCTATGTCGGCGATTTCATCGACCGGGGCCCCGATTCGCGCGGGGTGATCGAGAACCTCGCCAAGGTGAAGACGAGCCCCGGAGACGCGCGCTTCCTGCTTGGCAATCACGACCGCTATCTGCTGCGTTATCTCGACGAGCCCGAGGCGGTCATGTCGGTCACCGATCTCCACTGGCTCTCGCCCCGTCTCGGCGGCATGGAGACGCTCCGGTCCTATGGTGTCTCCGCTTCCGATCCCGATGATCCCGCCCGGTCCCACGCCGCTTTCCGCGCCGCCGTCCCGGCGATGCATGTCGCCTTTCTCGAGACCCTCGACCTCTGGCAGCGCATCGGGTCCTATCTTTTTGTTCATGCCGGGATCCGGCCCGGCATCGCGTTGGAGGATCAGATCGAGGACGATCTCGTCTGGATCCGGAACGAGTTTCTTCTGTCCACCGCCGACCACGGCATGGTCGTGGTCCATGGCCATACGGTCGTCGAAGAGATCGAGAATCGCGGGAACCGGATCGGCATCGACACCGGCGCGGCCTTTGGCGGCACGCTCAGCTGCCTGGTTCTGGAAGGCGCCGAGCAGATGCAGCTCGTCGGCGATGAACTGCACCCCGTGCCTGTATCCTTCGAGGTAATCTGAAGCGGCGGGCCGCGCATCGGGCGCCAATACACCCGCCGGCAATTTGTTCGCTGCCGCGGCAGCCGCGCATCCTACCCGCAATCGCCGCCGCGGAAATCACCGTTTTCAAAGGCCAAGCGACATTCGACCGCCCGGAATCCGCGATTGACGATTCAGCTTCGCGTCAAACTGTTCTAAGAATGCCCGATGCAGTTCTCTGAGGATCAGGCCCAAGTCTACGACACCCTGACCGAGGCCCTGAAGGCCGCCGGGGTCGACCTCGTCGACGAGACCCTTACCCCCGCCGAGGAGGGTGGCGATTGCCGGGTCATGGCCGTCCTTGGCAAGGCGGGGTCGGGCAAGACCATGCTGCTGGCCCATCTCGTCGAGGCGCTGACCGATCTCGGCCTTGAATCCATCTCGTCGGAATTCGAAAGCCGCAGGCGCCGCGACCGCCGCAGCTTCGCTGTCCTCGCCCCCACCAACAAGGCCGCCAGCGTGTTGCGCAATCGCGGCGTCCCGGCGACCACCATCCACCGCATCATCTACACGCCGGTCTACGATCCCGAATACGAAAAGATCGCTGAATGGCTGGTCGGTGACAGCCCCAAGCCGCAGATCGAAGGCCTCACCGACTCCGCTCTCGACCGAGCCAAAGCGTTCTTCGATACCCATGCCTCCGTCCCTGGGGCGCTGGCTACGGCAGGGCTGAAAGGCTCGGACTTCATCACCGGCTGGAGCCGCCGCGACGACCCCCTCGATATCGGCTTCGTCGACGAGGCCTCGATGCTCGACGACAAGCAGCTCGAAGACCTGATGGAGATATTCTCAACCCTCATCCTCTTCGGCGACCCCGCACAGCTGGCGCCTGTTGGCCAGTCCGGCGACATGACCTTCGACGCTCTGCCGGACCGTCAGAAGCTCCACCTCCACCGCATCCACCGTCAGTCCGGCGACAACCCGATCCTCGACCTTGCCCACGCTCTGGGCGACCCCGAACTCGACTACCGTGCCTTCGAACGCATGGTCGAGGAAACGGCGGCCAAGGACGACCGCGTCGTCTATGCGCCCCGCGTCAATGCATCTCTCATGGCGCGTTCGCCGGTGCTGGTCTGGCGCAATGCCACCCGCATCCGCCTGATCCACGCCTTTCGTAACGCCCACGGCGCGCCCGTGGACGACCTTTTGCCCGGCGAACCGCTCATCTGCGACGGCGTCGAACTGCCGCTCAAGCACCGCAAGAAACGCATCGACCTCGAAGCGCGCGGCCTCATCAAGGGCGCGCAGGTGGTGTTTCTCGGGCCGGGCCGCAAACCGGGCTTCTCGCGCCTGCATGTCGTCGGCGCCGAGGACCCGCAGGTCAACGCCGCCACCATCATCAAGATCGAGATGCCCGGCGAGGAAGAGCCCTTCATCCCCTCGGCCGCCCGCATGGGCGCCACCTTCCTGCACGGCGCCGCCGTCACCATTCACAAGGCGCAAGGGTCGCAATGGCCCGAGGTGCAGCTTTTCGCCCCCGACATCTTTGCCGCCTTCAAATCCGGTCGCGAGGAGGCCGGCCTGCCTTTGTGGAAACGCCTCGCCTATGTCGCCATCACAAGGGCCGAACATCGGCTGATCTGGGTCACCCGCTACATGCTCGCCCGCCCGGAGGCGCCGCTCTCCACCGACGATCTGCGCCTGACCGCGGCCCCGTCCCTGGAACTCACCGCCGAGGAGTGACGGAAAATTGAGGTGACCGCGTGGCGAAAACCGGTGCTAGTCTCGTCCCAGGATGAAACCTCTTCGCGCCCTACTCTGCGTCCTTGCCCTCGCCCTCGCTGCCCTGACGGCGCAAGCGGGCGAGAAGGTCGACGTCGAACTGGTCCTCGCCGTCGATACCTCCCGGTCGATGGATTTCGACGAGCTGGAAATCCAGCGCGAGGGCTACGCGGCGGCGCTTGAGCACCCGGCCGTCACATCGGTGTTTTCCATGGGACCCCATGGCCGCGTGGCGCTGAGCTATTTCGAATGGGGCGGGCGGGGCCAGGTCAATATGCTGGTGGACTGGACGGTGCTGGAAGGACCCGAGGACGCCGCCAGGGTCGCCGAAATCCTCCGTGCCAGTCCGGTCCACGGCCAGCGCGGCACCTCGATTTCGGGGGCCATCGAATGGGGGATCAACATGATCGTGCGCAATGGCTATGACGGTACCCGCCGCGTCATCGACATCTCTGGCGACGGGCCGAACAATTCCGGCCGCTCGGTCACCTTCGCCCGCGACCTCGCGGCGGCCAACGGCATCACGATCAACGGTCTGCCCTTCATGATCAAGCGTCCCGAAGGCCCGTTCTCGATTCCCGATCTCGATCTCTACTATCAGGATTGCGTCATCTCCGGCGAGAACGCTTTCGTCATCCCGGTCTACGAGATGGAGCGCCTCGTCATCTCAATCCGCCAGAAACTCGTCCTCGAAATCGCCGGTCTTCCCGCATCGCCCCCCGATCCCGCGCTCCGCCGCGTTTCCGCCACCGACTGCATGGTCGGCGAGCGCCTCCGCCGCACCTGGGAACGCAATTTCCTCGATCCCTGACCCGGTGCCCGCGCCTACTAAAAAATTTTCTGCGCCGCCGCCGGAGACACTGGCCCATTTCCTTCTTTTCGCTATTCTCGGCCACAAGTCCCACCGTGCCGCAGGCGCTCAGGAGGTGTGCGCCGCAGGCGCTCCGTTAGTCAGATGAAGACATCACAGCCCGCTCTCCAGCCCTATCCCCCCTCTTATTACGCCGCAAGCGCCAACCCCGCGCCCGAGAGGCCCCCGCTCGAAGGCGAGGCCGAGGTGGATGTCTGCGTCATCGGCGGTGGTTACTCCGGCCTCTCCGCCGCGCTGCATCTGGCCGAATCCGGTCACAAGGTCACACTGCTTGAAGCCGCGAAAATCGGCTGGGGCGCCTCGGGCCGCAATGGCGGCCAGATCGTCAACGGCCTCAACGCCTCGCTCGACCGTATCGGCAGGATCTTCGGGCCCGACACCCAGAGGTTCGTCGGCGCCCTCGTCCAGGAAGGCGGCCGCATCATCCGCCAACGCATCGCCACCTACGCGATCGACTGCGACCTCAAGGAGGGTAACCTCTTCGCCGCCTATACCGCCGCCCATTTGCGCGAGCTCGAAGCCAAGAAGGCGCTTTGGGAAAGCTTCGGCATGAAAGACCACGAGATGGTCAGCCGCGAAGAGATGCGCACCCATGTCGCCTCGGACGTCTATGCCGGCGGCATGATCGACCGGACCGGTGGCCATCTGCACCCGCTCAACCTGGCCCTCGGCGAGGCCGCGGCGCTGGAATCCCTCGGCGGCAATATCCACGAGAACACCCGCGTCACCGCCATCGACACCACCTCCGCCATGCCCAGGGTAACCACCGACGATGCCATCCTCACCTGCAAGACCCTGGTCATCTGCGGCAACGCCTATCTCGGCGACGCCCTGCCGGAGCTTTCCCGCCGCATCCTGCCCGCCTCCACCCAGATGATGGCCACCGAGCCGCTGGGCGAGGCCGGCGACGCGCTCCTGCCAACCGATCTCTGCGTCGAGGATGTGCGTTATATCCTCGACTATTACCGCCTCTCTGCCGACAAGCGGCTGATCTTCGGCGGCGGCACCGTCTATGGCGGCACCGACCCGGCGGATGTGAAGGCCAAGCTGCGCCCGAACCTCGAAAAGGTCTTCCCGCAGCTCAAAGACGTCAACATCACCCACGCCTGGTCCGGCAATTTCGCCATCTCCTTCACCCGCGTGCCCCAAATGGGCCGGATCGGGGCCAACACCTATTTCGCCCACGGCTATTCCGGCCACGGCGTCACCGGCTCTCATCTCTTCGGAAAAATCCTCGCGGAGGCGATAGATGGAGACTTGTCGCGCTTCGATACATTTGCAAATCTCAAATGGATGCCGTTTCCGGGCGGCAAGACATTCCGCGTGCCGTATTCCGTCATCGGCTCCTGGTGGTACGGCCTCCGCGACAAACTGGGTGTATGAACATCTTGAAAGGGAAATCCCCCATGTACAACAGGGTCACCGCCACCGCGCTCGCCGCGCTCCTCGCCATGCCTGCCACCGCGCAAACGCTCAACGTCTACAACTGGTCGGACTATATCGCCGAGGACACGCTGGAGAAATTCACCGCCGAGACCGGGATCGAGGTGAATTACGACGTCTATGACAGCAACGAGGTGCTGGAGGCCAAGATGCTGGCCGGGAACTCGGGCTATGACATCGTCGTGCCGACCTCGTCCTTCCTGCAGCGCCAGATTGCAGCCGGTGTCTACGCCCCGCTCGACAAGTCGAAGCTGCCCAATCTCGCCAACATGGACGCCCAGCTGATGGAAGGTGCGGCGGCCTATGACGAGGGCAACGAGCATGCCGTGATCTACATGTGGGGCACCACCGGGATCGGCTATAATGTGGGCAAGGTGGCCGAGATCCTCGGGGAGGATTACGAGGTCAATTCCTGGGACCTCGTCTTTGACCCCGAAATCGCCGGCAAGCTGGCCGAATGCGGCATCTCCTATCTCGACGCGCCGGTCGAGATCCTGCCTGCGGCGATGAACTATCTCGGGCTCGACCCGCGCTCGAAGGACATCGCCGATTTCGAGAAGGCGGCCGAGCTGCTGAAGGAACTGCGCCCGACCGTGCGCTACTACCATTCCTCGCAGTACATCAACGACCTGGCCAATGGCGAGACCTGCGTCGCCGTCGGCTGGTCGGGTGACGTCTTCATCGCCCAGGCGCGTGCGGCGGAGGCCGAGAACGGTGTCGAGATCGGCTATGTGATCCCCGACGAGGGCGCGCTGCAATGGTTCGACATGATGGCGATCCCGGTCGATGCGCCCAACCCGGACGCGGCGCACGCGTTCATCAACTTCATCATGGATCCGCAGATCACCGCCGACATCACCAACTATGTCTGGTACGCCAACGCCAACGAGGCCTCGCTGCCGCTGGTCGATCCCGAGATTACCTCCGACCCCGGTATCTTCCCGACCGCGGCGGCGAAAGAGCGCCTCTGGAACTCCGTCACCTATGACGCCCGTCTCGACCGGGGCATCACCCGCCTCTGGACCGAGATCAAGACCGGTCAGTAACATCCGGCTTGTCACGCGATCCCGGAACCATGCCTGATCTCAGGCCAAACCTCCCCCCAACCCCCCTCCCAGAGGGAGGGGGGCTGTCCGATCTCGCCGCTGGGCTTCGCCCCTCTCCCCGTGGGTGTGGGTAGGGGGGAGTGGGGTTCGCGCAGTTTCATCCAGAGCGGGACCGGACCAAACGCGGCCCTTCGGCGGCGACCGTATCCAAGGGGCGCGCATGACCGAGCATTCCAATGCGACAGACACCAAACCCTGGCTCCATGCCGACAGCACGCCGCTGATCCGTGTTGCCAATATCACCAAGACCTTCGGTGATTTCTACGCCGTCGATGACGTCTCGCTCGACATCTTCGCCGGTGAAATCTTCTGCCTCCTCGGCGGCTCCGGCTGCGGCAAGACCACGCTTCTGCGGATGCTCGCAGGCTTCGAGACCCCGACCTCCGGCAAGATCGAGATCGACGGCCACGATATGGCCGGCATCGCACCCTATGCGCGGCCCACCAACATGATGTTCCAGTCCTACGCGCTGTTCCCCCACATGTCGGTGGAAAAGAACGTCGCCTATGGCCTGCTGCGCGACGGCATGGCCCGCGACGAGGCGATGGCCAAAGTCGCCGACATGCTGAAACTCGTCCAGCTGGAGAAATTCGCCTCCCGCAAACCCCATCAGCTATCGGGAGGCCAGCGCCAGCGCGTCGCCCTTGCCCGGTCGCTGGTCAAGCAGCCCAAACTGCTGCTCCTCGACGAACCGCTCGGCGCCCTCGACAAGAAACTCCGCGAGGAGACCCAGTTCGAGCTGATCCGCATCCAGGAGACCCTCGGCGTCACCTTCATCGTCGTCACCCACGATCAGGAAGAGGCGATGACCCTCTCCTCGCGCATCGGGGTGATGAACGAGGGCAAGATCGTGCAGGTCGGCGAGCCCTCGGAGATCTACGAATACCCCCGCACCCGCTTCGTGGCGGATTTCATCGGCTCGGTGAACATCTTCGAAGGAAGGGTGACCGAGGACGAGCACGACCATATCAAGATCGCCTCGGACGACTATGGCGGCGAGATCTTCGTCGCCCACGGTGTGACCTGCACCGTCGGCCAGCAGCTCTGGTACGCCGTCCGCCCCGAAAAGATGCACATTTCGCGCGAACCGCTTGGCCGCAAGAACGCTGTCATGGGTACCGTCGAAGAGATCGCCTATATGGGCAACGCCTCGGTCTTTCGCATCCGGCTCGACAGCGGACGGATCATCCGGGTCACCCAGTCCAACACCGAACGCTGGCGCGACGGCGGCATCCGCTGGGACGAGCGCGTCCATGTCGGCTGGGGCGGCGAATCCGGCGTGGTGCTCTTGTCATGACCCGCCTCGCCACCTTCGGCCTGACGGGACGGGCGCTGGTCATCGCCGTGCCGCTGGTCTGGCTCCTGCTGTTCTTCCTCCTGCCCTTCCTCGTCGTCGGCAAGATCTCCTTTTCCGAGGCCGCCATCGCCCGGCCGCCCTACCTGCCGCTGACCGAATGGGACGAAGGACGGCTGATCGTCACCGCCAATTTCGGCAATTACGGCTACCTGATCGACGACGCGCTCTATGTGAAGGCGTACCTGTCGTCGCTCAAGACCGCCGCCATCGCCACCTTCTTTGCCCTCCTGATCGGCTACCCGCTGGCCTACTACATCGCCCGCACCCCGGAACCCCGCCGCACCATCCTCCTGATGCTGGTCATCCTGCCCTTCTGGACCTCGTTCCTGTTGCGCGTCTACGCCTGGCTGGGGCTGCTCAGACAAGACGGCATCGTCAACCAGATCCTCATTTCGCTGCACATCATCGACACGCCGCTGGTCATGCTGCAGACCAATTTCGCCGTCTATCTCGGCATCGTCTACACCTACCTGCCCTTCATGATCCTGCCGCTCTACGCCAATCTCGTGAAGCTCGACGACGCCCTCCTCGAGGCCTCCGCCGATCTCGGCGCTCGCCCCGCCTCCACCTTCTTCCGCATTACCTTGCCCCTGTCGCTGCCTGGCGTCGTCGCCGGTTGCATGCTGGTCTTCATCCCGGCCATCGGCGAGTTTGTCATCCCGGCACTGCTCGGCGGCCCCGACACCCTGATGATCGGTCAGGTCCTCTGGAACGAGTTCTTCTCCAATCGCGACTGGCCCGTCGCCTCGGCGGTCGCCATCGTCATGCTGTTCCTGATCGTCCTGCCGATCATGTGGCTGCGACGGGTGCAGGAGGAGACGGCATGAAACGCTCGCTCTTCCTCACCGTCGCGGCTTGGGCGGGCTTCGCCTTCCTCTACATCCCGATCCTGTCGCTGGTGATCTATTCCTTCAACGAATCGAAGCTGGTCACCGTCTGGGGCGGCTTCTCGACCAAATGGTACGGCGAACTCCTCCGCGACCCCCAGATCCTCGGCGCGGCCTGGATCAGCCTCAAGATCGGGCTGATCTCGGCCACGCTTGCCGTCATCCTCGGCACGCTCGCCGCCCTCGTCCTCGTCCGCTTCGGCCCCTTCCGCAGCAAGAGCCTGCTGACCGGCATGGTCACCGCCCCGCTGGTCATGCCCGAGGTCATCACCGGCCTGTCGCTGCTCTTGCTCTTCGTGTCGATGGAACAAGCCATCGGCTGGCCCGCCGGGCGCGGCATGACCACAATCATCATCGCCCATGTCACCTTCTGCATGGCCTATGTCGCGGTGGTGGTCCAATCCCGCCTCGTCGACATGGACGAAAGCCTCGAAGAAGCCGCCATGGACCTCGGCGCCCGGCCCGTCCGCGTCTTCTTCGACGTCACCCTGCCGGTGATCGCACCGGCGCTGGTCTCCGGCTGGCTGCTGGCCTTCACCCTGTCGCTGGACGATCTGGTGATCGCCAGCTTCGTCTCCGGCCCCGGCTCCTCGACCCTGCCGATGGTGATCTTCTCCAAGGTCCGTCTCGGAGTGTCGCCGGATATCAACGCCCTGGCCACCCTCATCATCGCGGTGGTCGCTACCGGCATCGCACTGGCGGCATGGTTTGCGAGGAAGGGGCCAAAATGATCTTGTCGAGAACCTCCCCCCTGACCCCCCTCCCAGAGGGAGGGGGGAATCCCGGCATCGCCACTGGGCCTCTCCCCTCTCCCTCCGGGAGAGGGGTCGGGGGAGAGGGCCTCCGCAACCGAACGAAAGACGCAACAGGACCGATATGACCAAAGGCGATCAGGCCTTCCGCGCCACCTCCAACACCGAGCGTTGGCCCGAGAACACCTATGGCGGCGTCCCCTCCTTCCTCCGCCGCCGCTACACCCGCGACCTGACCGGCGTCGACGTCGCCGTCACCGGCATCCCCTATGACGCCGCCGTCACCGGCCGCCCCGGCACCCGCCTCGGCCCCCGCGCCATCCGCGCTGCCTCGGCCACCCTCGCCGAACTCGACAGCTTCCCCTGGGGTTTCGACCCGTTCAAAACGCTCTCCGTCATCGATTACGGAGACTGCTACATGGACCCCCACCACCCCGAAACCGTCCCGCGCGACATCGAGGCCCATGCCGCCGAAATCATCGCCACTGGCACCAAGCTCCTCACCCTCGGCGGTGACCATTTCATCGCCTACCCGCTGATCAAGGCCCACGCCGCAAAACACGGCCCCCTCGCCCTCATCCAGTTCGACGCCCATGGCGACCTCTGGCCCGACGACCCCGGCCGCCTCGACCACGGCACCATGATGGGCCGCGCCATCAGCGAGGGCCTGATCGACCCGGCGAAATCGACCCAGATCGGCATCCGCACCTTCCATGACAGCGATATGGGCCTCGAAATCCTGACGGCCCCCTGGATCCACCGCAACGGCATCGACGAGACCATCCGCATCGCCACCGAACGCGCCGGCGACAGCCCGGTCTACCTCTCGTTCGACATCGACGTCCTCGATCCGGCCTTCGCACCGGGCACCGGTACACCGGTCACCGGCGGGCTGGCGTCCTGGCAGGCCCTCGAAATCCTCCGCGGTCTCGGCCCCCTGACCTTCGCCGCCATGGACATCGTCGAGGTCTCGCCCCCCTATGACGTCTCAGAAATAACCGCTATAGCTGCGGCGACCTTCGCCCATGACTGGCTCTGCCTCCTCGCGGCCCAAAAGGGGGCAAGGCCCAACCCCATCGGCCGCCTCTGAACGGTGACACATGAAAAACGCTCCCGCTGACTGGACCCATCGCTTGCCCCAGGCCGCCCGCGACTGGCTGGGCGTGCGCCGCGTCGAAGAGGTGGAATGCGTCATCGCCGACATCGCCGGCATCGCCCGCGGCAAGGCCATGCCCGCGGCCAAATTCGCCCGCAACGACCGGCTGTTCCTGCCCATGTCGGTGTTCTACCAGACCATCGACGGCGACTATGTCGACATGGACATCAAGCACCAGTGGACCGAAACCGACATGGTCCTCGTCCCCGACTACACCACCGCCACCGCCTCGCCCTGGGCGGATGACGTGACGCTTCAGGTCATCCATGACGTGCGCAACCTCCAGGAAGAGCCGATCTCGCTGGCGCCGCGCAACGTGCTGAAACGCATCCTGAAACTCTACGAAACCGAGGGCTGGCGGGCAATCGTCGCTCCCGAGATGGAGTTCTATCTGACCAGGCCCAACACCGACCCCGATATCCCCATCGAGCCGCCGGTCGGGCGCACCGGCCGCGTCGCCGCCTCACGCCAGGCCTATTCGATGTCGGCGGTGGACGAGTACGGGCCGGTGATCGACGACATCTACGACTTTGCCGATGCGCAGGGCATCGAGATCGACACCATCATCCAGGAAGGTGGCGCCGGCCAGATCGAAATCAATTTCCTGCATGGCGACCCGGTGAAGCTCGCCGATCAGGTGTTCCTGTTCAAACGCACCATCCGCGAGGCGGCCCTGCGCCACGACTGCTTCGCCACCTTCATGGCCAAGCCGATGCAGCACGAGCCCGGCTCGGCGATGCATATCCACCAGTCGGTCGAAGAGATCGCCACCGGCCGCAACATCTTCAACGACGAGAAGGACCGCGAGACCCCGGCTTTCCACAACTATGTCGGCGGGCTGCAGAAATGGATGCCCCAGGTCATCTGCATGCTGGCCCCTTACGTCAATTCCTACCGCCGCTATGTCGCCTCGGGCTCGGCTCCGATCAACCTCGAATGGGCCGCCGACAACCGGACCACAGGGCTTCGCATCCCGATCTCGTCCCCCGCGGCGCGGCGCATCGAGAACCGCATCGTCGGCATGGACTGCAACCCCTATCTCGCCATGGCCGCGACGCTCGCCTGCGGCTATCTCGGCCTCAAGAAGGGCCACAAGCCCCGCAAGGCGGTCAAGGGCGAGGCCTATGATCGCGACTATTCGCTGCCCCGGTCGCTCCTGGAAGCCATCGAGCAGTTCGACCTCGACAGCGAGATAGCACGTCTGCTGGGCCAGGAGTTTTGCACCGTCTACACCTCGCTGAAACGCCACGAGGCCGAAAGTTTCCTCGCCGTCATCTCGCCCTGGGAGCGCGAGCACCTGCTGCTCAATGTCTGACGCCGGTATAACCGCGTGCCCTCCCCACAGTGAGGAGAGTGGGGCGTATCGCGGCACCCTCCGCTCTTCCCCCCTCCCCCTGGGAGGGGGGTCAGGGGGGAGGCCCGCGTCCGGGATGCTGAGCCCATGGACTGGCGCGACGAAGGCATCCTGATCTCGGCGCGGCC
>JBNKVT010000036.1:0-26453 GCA_050299335.1 Paracoccaceae bacterium
ACGATCAGGGCAATCGTCGCGGCATAGATCACGATCTGCATCAGACCGGGGATGACTGCGGCGACAAAGAGATCGGTGATCGAGGTTTCGGTGAGAACGCCGTAGATCACCAGGATGATCGATGGCGGGATCAGCACGCCGATGGTGCCCCCAGCGGCCACGCAGCCGGTGGCGAGCGAGTCGCTATAGTTGTTGCGCTTCATCTCCGGCAGCGAAACCCGTCCAAGCGCCGTCGCCGTGGCAAGCGACGAACCCGATACCGCAGCAAAGCAGCCGCAGGCCAGGATCGTGGCCATGGCCAGCGCCCCCCGCACACCGCCAAAAAGGCGGGCGCAACCCTGGTAGAGATCGGCCGACATGCCCGCCTTGGTCGCCAGGTTACCCATCAGGATAAACAGCGGGATAATGCAAAGTTCGTAATTGAACCCGACCTCCATCGCGACCTCACCAACCATGAAAAAGGCCGTGCCCGATCCGTAAAGGATCATGATCCCGGTGAAGGCCGAGAGCGCCATGGCCGCGCCGATTGGCACGCTGAGCAGCATCATCGCCAGCAGCAGCCCGATTACCAGGCCAGTGACTTCAAGCTCGCTCATGGCAAGTAGTCTCCGTCTTGCCGGTCGTTGCCTGCACCACCGACCAGGACCTGTACGGCAACAATGCAGGCGACCAGCAAAGTCAGCAGCGCGAGTGCCGCCATCATGTAAAGGGGCAGGTCGAGAATGGGTGTCAGATCCCCGGAATCGTAAAGCGACAGGGTGCGCTCGAAAACGCCCCAGGTCGCGCCCAGCACAAGCAGAAGCACCGCCAGATCGCTCAGCATCTCCAGCACCTGTTTCACGCGCCCGCTCGACTTCACCAGCAGGAAATCAAGGCGAATATGCTCGCGGTGCCGGGTCGCCTCGGCCAGCGCGCCGAACATGACGATGGCCATGAAGCCCTCGATCAGTTCGACCGTTCCGGGCAGCGGCGCCGAAAAGACATATCTGCCGGTCACATCGACGAAGACGAGGCAAGCCAGCCCCGCCATGACCACCGCCGCGAAGGCGACGGTGATCTGGCGGAACCGTTCAATGAGCTTGAACAAGGCCGTCATGTCAGTGTCCCGAGGTCGGGAACTCGCTCAGGATCGCCTCGGCATCGACACCCTTGGCGGCAGCGATGTCCTTCCAGGCCTGGAAGACGTCGGCGGAGCGTGCCTTCAGCTCTTCCATCATCGCCGCATCCGCCGTGGCGACCTCATGGTCGGGGGCATCGGCCAGCGCCTTGCGGGTGACTGCGGCCGCCTCGTCCCAGTGCCGGCCGATGTTGGCAGCGAGGTCGGGGCCGGAATTGGCGTCGATCACCGCTTTCAGATCGTCGGGCAACGAGTCGTAGAAGCGCTTGTTCATCGCAAAGAAGAAGGTGATCGTGTAAAGCCCGTTCGGCACTTCCAGGTGATAGGGCAGGATCTCTTCCAGCCGGTAGGATTGAATGGCGTCAAAGGGAAACAGGATCCCGTCGGCCACGCCGCGTGCCAGGGCCTCATGCGCCTTGCTGGCGGGCATCACTACTGCAGTCGCCCCCAGGGCTTCGGCCCATTCCACCCCCGAGCCAAGCGTGCGGATCTTCTGACCTTTCAGGTCGTCGAGCGTGCCGATCTTGATCTTGGTGTGCAGGGCCCCGGGCGCATGGACATGCAGCGCCAGCAGCTTGGTATCGGTGAACTCCTGGTCAGAGAAGTTCTCCTGCCAGATTTCGGTGATCTTGCGGCTGCCCTCCTCGCCGTTGGGCGAAAGGAACGGCAGTTCGATGACCTGGCTCAGCTCGAAGCGGCCCGGCGTCCAGGCCAGAACGCCCCAACCGGCCTGCACCACGCCTTGACGGATCAGGTCATACTGCCCCGCCGGCTTGCCGATGATCGCCTTGTCGATGGAAACCTCGATCCGACCGTCCGATTCCTCGGCGATCTTAGCGGCCCATTCCTCCAGGGCCTTGACGACGGCATGGTTTGGGTTCGGGTTCCAGTTGCCGACCCGGATGGTGTAGTCGGCGGCATGGCCCAGAGTGGCGGCCAGTCCGAAGACGGCAAAGGCCGCCGCGCCCGCGAGCGTATTCATTTTCATGGTTTCTCCTCCCTATAAAAAAATGATGATGTCCTGACGTCTTGCATGGCCCCTTTTTCGCCTAGAGCGTCTGCAGAAAGTCCTCCGACCGGGTCACCGTGCCGAACAGCGGCAGGATCTTGTCGCATTCGATCCGGTGCAGCTCCATGTCCGGCGAGGCGCAGCAATCCTCCAGCACCGTCACGAAGAGCCCGGAATCGTCTCCGTGGCGCGCGGTGCTGTCGACCACCATATGAGTGTAGACCCCGGCCAGAACGATGCGCTCGACCTTGTTGGCCGTCAGCCAGTTGAGCAGATTGGTGTTGTGAAACGGGTTGACCGCCCGCTTTGTCACCACCAAATCGCCCTCCTGCGGCGCAAGCTCCTCGGGAAACTCGGTGCCGAACTCGCCGATCACCAGGGCACCCGTCTCCTTCAGATGCGCCAGCCGCGACTGTTTGCTGATCGCATCGATGTATCCCTTTTCGAACCCGACATTGACGAAGATCACAGGCAGGTTCCGGTCCCGAAACGCCTGGGCGACCCGGGCCGTCTTCTCAACCAAGTGCAACTCTGCCGCGGTCTTGGCAAAGCCGTTTCGACCGACCTTTCCCTGCGGATGGATCAGCTCGTTCTGCATATCGAGGATAAGCAGCGCAGACTTCATGTTCCCCTCCCATAGGCAAAGGCCTTTGGCCAAACGGCCGCCCACCCCTGCTTTCGGCACTTCGACTTGCTCCAAATTGAAGCAATTTGTATGTGTTCTGACCCCACAATAGCTGCAGACAATTTCCCCACACAGAAACCATAAGTTATGACTGGGATAACTGTTGGTCGGCCGTGGCGGCCGGGGGTTCTGCGGCGGGGGCACGCAGCGGGAGCCGCCCCCGGTCGGCTCTGGCACAAGTTTTTGTTTCCGGAAGCAGACCACTGGTCAGTTAAGCGCGTTCGGAGGTTGCGCTAGGTTTGAAACCATCATGTAGGGAGGGTTCCGCCTGATGGACTTCAATCTGAACGAGGAACAGCAGCTGTTCCGTGACATGGTCAGCCGCTTTGCACAGGCCGAGCTGACCCCCGGCGCAGCCGAACGCGCCGCGTCAGAGGACTATCCCTGGGATGTCGCCGCCAGACTTGCGGAGATGGGTCTGCTGGGCATCCTCTTCGACGAAGCCGACGGCGGCAGCGGCGGCACGCTGGTAGATGCGATCATCGCCATCCAGGCCGTGGCCGAGGTCTGCCCGAAGTCGGGCGACGTGATTCAGGCGGCCAATTTCGGCCCGGTCAGGACCTTTGTCGAATACGCGACGCCAGAGCAGAAGGCGCGCTATCTGGCGGATATTCTCGCGGGCAAAGCCCTGATCTCGCTGGGGATGACCGAACCCGGCGCAGGCTCTGCCGCCACCGAACTGACGACAACGGCAACCCCGGACGGCGATGATTTCATCATCAACGGCACCAAAATCTTCGGCACCCACAGCAGTCTGGCCAATCTGTTTCTTGTCTATGTCCGCTTCGGTCCCGGCACCGGCGGGATCGGCTCGGTTTTGGTCGAGCGCGGCACGCCCGGCTTCGAGATCGGCAGGCCCTCCAGCTTCATGAACGGCGAGGACTGGTGCCAGCTCTATTTCGACGATGTGCGGATTCCGAAGGAAAACGTTCTTCTGGGCGAAGGCGGGTTCAAGAAGCAGATCGCAGGCTTCAACGTCGAACGGCTGGGCAATGCGGCGCGGGCGGTGGCTGTTGGGCGGCACGCTTTCAACCTTGCCCGCGAGCACGCTCTGACACGCAGGCAATTCGGGCGGCCTCTCTGCGAGTTTCAGGGCCTGCAATGGAAGTTCGCCGAGATGGAACTGAAGCTGGAAAGCGCGCAGCTCTTGCTGATGCGGGCGGCGGTGAACAGCGCCGACGGGCTGCCCTCGGCGCAAGACACCGCGCTGGCCAAGCTGGCCTGCAACGAGGCGGGCTATTTCGCTGCCAACGAAGCAGTGCAGATCCTTGGCGGCCTGGGCTTTTCCAACGAGAGCACCGCGCAATACTGCCTGCGGCGCACGCGTGGCTGGATGATCGCGGGCGGGTCCATCGAGATCCTGAAGAACCGCATTGCCGAAGGGGTGTTCGGTCGGCGCTTCGACCAGCGCCCACCCCGGGAGATGGGTGCCGGGTAGCGCCGCCCGGATCAGGGCGCTGGCGTCAGGCCATGCGCCACAAGCACCTGCTGGCCGCGTGGCGCGCGCATGTGCTCGACCAGGGTCGCCCCGGCCTCGACCGTATCGCTGCCCGCGCATCGGGCCAGCGCAATCCAGGTGTCGTTGCGCGCGATCCCGGCCAGATCGTCGATCACCGCGATCCCCTCTGCCTCCAAGAGTTCGGCCTTCTGCTGAAACCCGAGGGCGGCGATCCCCTCGGCCACGGCCTGCCCCACCGGGCGGTCGGTGATGGTCCGCAGCTTGTCCGCAAGCCCGGCCTCCTGCCCGGACCGGGGCAGCAGCACTTCGCGAAAAAACTTGCCGCTCCCTGCCGCCGACAGGCCGATGGAGGGGGCCTGTGTCAGCGCCTGCCAGAGCCCCGCCTCGGTCGACAGGTCGGGAACGTCCGCCCCCGTCGGCACGCAGAACGCGACGGTCGAGGCAAAGACCCGTTCGGGCGAGCCCAGGAGCCGCCCGTCCGACAACTCTGCCCGGGCCAGCGCCTCGGGCAACAGGACAAGGTCAAACCGCTCCCCGGCCTGCAACCGGCTGGTGATGCTCTCCGGCGCGGGCCCGGTGGCGGGGCCATAGGTGAAGGAGACCGAGCCGGGCTCCATCTCCTTGGCCAATGCCTCCAACGCAGCGGCGAAGGCTCCCGGCGCCAGAATTTTCACCGGGGCCTGGCTCAAAGCATGTCCTCAAGCATGGCCGTCACCGCGTCCGGATCATCGATCATCGGGTCGTGCCCGCAGTTTTCCATGACGATGGTCTTCCAACTCTCATCCGCCTGGCACCGCTCCAGCGCCGCGTCGAAGCGTGGTTGCGGGAACAGCGGCGCACGCACGTAGAGCTTCTTGGCAACGCGCTCCCGCGCCCCGGTCAATTCGAGCGCCTGGAGCGACACCCCAATCGGCTGTTGAGTGATCTTGCCATCGACCCAGGCCGCGTCTTCCTCTGACTGGATCCGCAGCGCCTTGGAGTTCGGCCCCGGACGCGAGACCTCGCCCTTCGCGCGCGCCTCTTCAAAAGCGGCGGTCTGCTGCTCGTTCAGGAAATCGACGCCGCGCTGCCCGTCATCCGGCAGGAAGGCATCAAGGTAGACGAGCCCCGAAACCCGGTCTTCAAGTTGCTCCATCGCACCGGTCACGACCCAGCCGGCATAGGAATGGCCGACCAGAACCGCATTCGTCAGATCTTCCCATTTGAAGACATTCACCACGTCGTCGATATGGGTTTGCAGGGTGATATCGCCGCTCATCAGATGCGAGCGTTCACCAAGCCCGGTCAGCGTCGGGGTAAAGACGCGGTGGCCCTTCGCATGCAGCTGGTCCCTGACCCGTTTCCACATCCATCCACCGTGCCCAGCACCGTGAACGAGCACAAAAGCGCGGCCTTCCTTCGCGGTTTCCATTTGATATCTCCCAGTTCTTTCATGTCGACCCGATGACCCCACCTTGGCGGGTGCGGCGGCCTTAAAAATGCAGTCACACTGCAACATTTACCCTTCAAAGAGTCCGATCCACTATGGGGCAGAGGTCGCAATCAGGCAATAAACGTTACTGCCTCTTGCCCGCACGATCTGTTTGCACTGCCATAACTTGAAGTGCACTTCACTAATGTCAGGTTTCGATCAGGCTAATGCATGCATTCAATCAATGAGTGAGTGCAACAAATAGAGGGAGAAGATCAATGAACATGCAGTCCTTGCTGCGCAGTGTCTCACTCACTGCGGCCATGCTCGTCGCCGCCACCGCCTCTGGCGCGGAAAATGCGGCCGATTGGCCCAGCAGAACTATCGAAATCGTCATTCCGAACGGCCCCGGTGGCCCGACCGACATTCTGGCACGCAACCTTGCGCGCGCCGCCGAGCCGGTCTTCGGCCAGGAGGTTGTTGTCGTCAACAAGCCGGGCGGCGGCGGCGCTACTCAGATGACGATCGTCAAGGCGGCCAAACCCGATGGCTACACGCTGGGGGTAAACACGCTTACCCAGTTCACGGCGATGAAGACCAGCCTTGAGGGCGTCTTCACCATCGACGATTTCGACTGGATCGCGATGCTGCAACAAGACAGCTACATGCTGTTCGTCTCCGCCGACAGCCCCTACCAGACATTCGACGACTTCGTGGCCGCCGTTAAGAGTTCCGGCGACCTGCCGAATGTCGGGGGCTTCGGGTCTATCGGGTCGGTCTCGAATGTGGCTTCGGAGCTGGCAACCAATGCCGCCGGCATCGACATCAACTGGGTCGGCTACAACAAGACCGCCGACACCATTGCAAACGTGCTGGGCGGCCATGTCGACGTGGGCTCGGCCAACGCCGGATCGCTGCGCGAGTTTGTCGAGGCGGGCCGTGTCCGGGTGATCGGCGTGCTGGCCGATCAGCGCAACCCCGCCCTGCCCGACGCCCCGACCTATACCGAACTGGGCTATGACGTGGACACCGACTGGCAGCAGATCCGTGGTCTGGTGGCCCCGGCTGGCGTGCCCGACGAGATCAAGGCAAAACTGGCCGCCGGCCTGCGCGAGGCCGTGGATTCGCAAGAATTCAAGGACTACGAGGCGATCTCAGGCGTCGTGCCGCGCTTCCTTGGCCCCGATGAATACGAGGCCTTCGCCCGGAAGCTGGACAACCTAGCCGTCAAGGGCCTTGAGGCCGCGGGCATCAAGTAACCACTCCCCGTCGGGTGCGGCTCTGCTGTCGCTCGGCTCTAGACCCCGGCGCACCCTCCCGCGCCGGGGTTTTTTCTGTTTGAACGGCACTAACCTTTGATCAGGTTCTGAATCGCGCCGCGCTTGATAACATGGTCCCCGAACCCCTGTTGAAGCAGTCACAAGATTGGAATTTCCGATGGTCACCCTCGTCACCGTTCCCGGCATCATGTCAGACGCGCGCACCTGGGCGCCGGTCGCCGAAGCACTGGCGCCCTCGGTGAGCGGCGTGCATGTGGCAGATACCACCCGCGATGCGACGCTGGAGGAGATGGCGCGCCGGGCGCTGGCGGCGACCGAGGGCGACCTGATCGTCATCGCGCATTCCATGGGCGGCCGCGTGGCGATGGAAATGGGCCGCCAGGCGCCCGAGCGAATCAAGGCCATGGTGCTCTCCAGCACCAGCACCGAAGGCCCGGGCGCAGGCGAGGAGGCGCACCGGCAATCGCGCATCGACGCGGCCAATGCCGACATGATCGGCTATGCGCAGAACTGGGCGCCCAAGGTCTTGTCCAAAGCGGGTGCCCAGGATGACGCCCTTGTGGCGGGTATCCGCCAGATGGTCATCGACTGTGGTCCCGAAGTGCACGAACGCCAGAATCTGGCCCTGCTCCACCGCCCGGACGCAACGACCTATATCGGCGATTTTCCCTTTCCCGTGCTGCTGATCACGGGCGCCGAGGATCACCTGTCTACCAAAGAGGTGCATGACGCCATCGCGGCGCAGATCCCCGATGCGAAATCGGTGGTCCTTGACGGGGCCGGGCACCTGCTGCCGTTCGAACAACCCGAGGCCGTCGCGCGAGCGGTGCGCGGTTGGTTGCAGGACCGGGCGCTTATTTGAGTCCGGACCGCCCACTGACACTTGCCTATGAGGCGGCGCCCGACACCGGACTGCCGCCTTTGCTCATGGTGCATGGGCTGCTTGTCAGCCGCGACATTTGGCAACCGAACCTCGCCCTGTCGCGGCAATTCCGGCTGATCCGGGTCGATCTGCCCGGGCATGGGGACAGCCCAGCCCCGCAAAGCCCTGAACAGGCGAATCCCGACAGTGTCGTCCGCGCACTCGACCAAATACGAATATCGCTTGGTATTGCGCACTGGCATCTCTGCGGCCAAAGCTTCGGGGCTGGCATTGTCCTGGGCTATGCCCTGGCCTTCCCCGAGGCCTGCATGGGCCTCGTCTTCACCAACGCGAATGGGGCCTTGCGCGGGATCGAAGGCGAAGACCAGCTTGAAGCCCGGCGGCGACTCGTCGCCTTCCTCCGAGAGGGCGGCCAGAACGCGCTGCGCCAGTTGCCCTATCACCCGGCAAATGCCCGGCGCTTTCCACCCGCCCTGCGCCAGCGGCTTTCGGATGGCGCCGACCACGTGGCCCCCGAAACTCTGGCGCTGCTGATGCAGGAGGCGCTGCCGCGTCTGTCCGTGCGTGCCCGGCTGGGCGATCTTTCGGTGCCGACCCTGCTGGTCAATGGACAGTACGAGCGGAAATTTCAGCCGCTGCGCAACTGGCTGGAAGAGGCGCACCCCAGGGTCGCGATCACCGATCTGCCTGGCGGTCATTCGGTGAATGTCGAGTGTCCGGAGGCCTTCAACGCGACGGTCGGGGATTTTCTGCGCGGTCGCGAATAAAACAACCGGCGCCGTATTGGCGCCGGTCGCTGTTCTCTCGATCAGACCCGCAGTTCTTCGACCTTGTCAAAGATCGAAGCCCGCGCCGGATCGAAGCCGATCCGGACCCTGTCGCCTGGCGCAATCACCATCTGCCCATCGACCGGAAACCGAATTGGCACCCCATCCAGCATCGACCAGACCAGGGTTTCCGCCCCCATCGGCTCCGCCAGTTCCGCACTCACCTCGAACTGTGCCGGGGCCGCGTCGGCCAATTCGCCGGTCACGATATGTTCGGGCCGGATACCGAACCAGACATCACCGCTGACGCCGGGGCGGGTGAACTCGTAGCCTGCCAGTGGCAAATCCTGACCCCCGATACTGACCTTCGGCCTGTCCGCATTTTCCAGGGTCGTGCCGAAGAAGTTCATCGACGGCGAACCGATGAAATCGGCGACATATTTATTGGCGGGCTTGTTGTAGATCACGCTGGGCGTATCCAGCTGCATCACCACGCCGCCCTTCATGATCGCGATCCGATCGGCCAGCGTCATCGCTTCGACCTGGTCGTGTGTCACGTAGATCATTGTGTTCTCAAGCGTCTGGTGCAGCCGCTTGATCTCGACCCGCAGATCGGCGCGCAGCTTGGCGTCGAGGTTCGAAAGCGGCTCGTCGAAGAGGAACACATCGACATCGCGCACCAGTGCCCGGCCGATGGCAACGCGCTGGCGCTGGCCGCCGGAGAGCGCGGCGGGTTTGCGATTGAGCAGTGGTTCGATTTGAAGCACTTCGGCGGCTCGGGCCACGCGGCGCGAGATCTCTTCCTTGGGCATCTTTGCGTTCTTGAGGCCGAATGTCAGGTTCCCTTCGACCGTCATCTGTGGGTATAGCGCGTAGGACTGGAACACCATGCCGATACCGCGATCGGAAGGCTCGGCCCAGGTCACGTTGTTGCCGTTGATATGAATTGACCCCTCGGTCGGCTCCAGCAGGCCCGCGATGCAGTTGAGCAAAGTGGACTTGCCGCAGCCTGAACTGCCCAGCAGCACGAGGAATTCGCCCTGCCCGATGTCGAGGTTCAGATCTCGCAGCACCGATACGGAGCCGAAATCGAGTTTAAGGTTCTGGATCGAAACGCTAGGCTGCATGACGTTATCCTTTCACGGCGCCGGCTGCGATGCCGCGCACGAAGAGCTTGCCAGAGAGAAAATAGATGGTGAGCGGGACAACCCCGGACAGCAGCGTCGCCGCCATGTTGACGTTATATTCCTTCACCCCAGTGACCGAGTTGACGATGTTGTTCAACTGCACGGTCATCGGGTAGTTTTCGGGCCGAGTGTAGATCACCCCGAAGAGGAAGTCGTTCCAGATTGCGGTGGTCTGCAGGATCACGGCCACTACGAAGATCGGCACCGCCATCGGCAGCATGATCTTGAAGTAGATCGTCCAGAACCGGGCGCCATCGACGCGGGCGGCCTTGAACAGCTCCTCGGGCACTGAGGAGAAGTAGTTGCGGAAGAGCCGTGTCAGGATCGGCATGCCAAAGATCGTGTGCACAAGCACCAGCCCGCCGAGGTTCCCGTAAAGACCGATCTCGCGAAGCAGCACCACGATCGGGTAGATCATCACCTGGTAGGGGATGAAGGCACCGATGATCAGGATCGTGAAGAAAACGTTGGCCCCCTTGAAGCGCCACATCGACAGCGCATAGCCGTTCACCGAGGCCACGGCGATGGAGAAGAAGACAGAGGGAACAGTGATCTTTACCGAGTTCCAGAAGCCGCGCGACAGGCCGTCGCAGTTCAGCCCGGTGCAGACTGTGGACCAGGCCTTCACCCAAGGTTCAAAGGTGATTTCCAGCGGCGGGGCAAAGATGTTGCCCGCCCGAATCTCCGGCAGACCTTTAAGCGAGGTCATCAACATCACGTAGAAAGGCAGCAGATAGTAGACGGCCAGCACGATCAGGATGCCGTAGATTACGATGTTGTTGCGGCTGAACACCCGGCGGGGCTTCGGGCCGGAGGCATGCGCCGGACTCGGGCGCTGCATGTTGGTGGTTGCGTTAGCCATGTTTCTTGCCTCCAAACTCGAGATAGGCCCAAGGGATGATGACGAAGATCACGGCCACCAGCATCATGGTCGACGCTGCAAAGCCCTGGGCAAGGTTTTGCGAGACGAACATCATGTCGAAGACGAACTTGGCGGGCACTTCCGAGGCCAGGCCGGGCCCGCCGCCGGTTTGCGCAATCACCAGGTCGTAGAGCTTGATAATGGCCGAGGTGACGAGCACCAGCGTGGTGATGAACACCGGGCGCATCATCGGGATGACGACCATCACGTAGGTTTTCCAGGCAGGGATCCCGTCGATTTTGGTGGCCTTCCAGACATCCTCGTCGATCCCGCGCAACCCGGCCAACATCAGGCACATCACCAGGCCGCTGGTGTGCCACAGACCGGCGATCAGCACGCCGTAGAGAACCGTGCTCGGGTTATACAGCGGGTCGAAGCTGAAGTTTTCGAACCCCAGGCTGCGCACCGCATGTTGAACGCCGAATTCCGGGTTGAGCAGCCATTGCCAGACAAGGCCGGTCACGATGAAGCTCAGCGCGTAGGGGTAGAGGAAGATGGTGCGAAACCCGTCCTCGAAGCGGATCTTCTGGTCGATCAGCGCGGCCAGGAGGAATCCGATAACCAGCGCAAGGATCAGCATGAGGATGCCGTAGATCGCCAGGTTCTCGATCGAGATGAGCCAGCGGCGGGTGCCCCAGAGGCGCTCGTATTGATCGAGGCCGACCCATTGGGTACTGGGCAGGAGGCGGGAGTTGGTGAAGGAGTAAACGATTGTCCAGACAGAGCAGCCGACAAAGACCACAAGCGCTGTCAGCACCATAGGAATGGCGGCGATCTTGGCACTCAGGTTTTTGAACAGTCCTGTCGGTTTGCCGCTCTGCGACATTGGAAATCTCCTATTGCTAGAGGAACGCCAAGGAGGCGCGGGCCGACGTGAGGAGGCCCGCGCCGGGTAGGTCAGTCGGCCGAGGCGATGATCTCGGCAAACTCTTCCTGCGCTGTTTCAGGCGCAAAGCTCGGATCGGCGAAGAACTCGACCACCAGGTCGGTCACGCGGCCCACGGTATCGGGCGAGACCATGGTGTTGACGCTTTCCACGATGTGGCCCGCCTTCAGGATCTCCATGCCCTTTTCCATGCAGGGGGTCGGGTCGGTGAGTTCCACGTCGCGGCGCACCGGCAGCGCACCCTTCGCCTTGGTGAAGGCGACCTGGGTCTCCGGTGCCACGATCACGCCGGCCAACACGTCCTGCGCTGCGACGATCTCTGCATCCTCCACTTTCGGGAAGTAGAAGGCATCGCCTGCCGCTGTGATGTATTCGTGCACGCCAAGCCCGGGCAGGCACGAGAAATCCTCGCCCGGGGTCATGCCCGCTTGGGTGAATTCGCCCTGCACCCAGTCGCCCATGATCTGGCCTGCGGCACGCCCGTTAATCACCAGCAGGGCTGCCTCGTTCCAAGCCTGGACATTGGAGCCTTCCATCAATTCCCGCGCCTCGGCGGCGGCCCTGAACACCTTGGCGACATCCGGCCCAGCGGCATATTCGGCGTCCAGCTCTCCGTAGACTTTCTCGAACAACTCGGGGCCGCCGATGGAAACCATCAGCACGTTGAACATCAGCTGTTTCTGCCAAGACTGCTGACCCTGTGCCAACGGAATGATGCCTTTTTCGCGCAGCGTCGGCGCGGCGGCGACAAACTCGTCCCAGTTCTGCGGCACGGCCAGCCCGTTGTCTTCAAAGACGGCGTTGTTCAGCCAGAGCCATTGCTGCGAATGGATATTCGACGGCACGCAGTAGAGCTTGCCTTCGAAGGTGCAGCTGTCCAGCAGGGATTGCGGGAAGATCTGCTCTTTCCAGCCCTGCGCCTCGGCGATTTCGGTCACGTCCCGCATGAAGCCCGCTTCGATCAGTTCGCGCATGGCGGAGCTGTGGGTGAACTGCGTGGCGCCCATCGGATCTCCGCCAGTGATCCGGCTGGTGATCAGCGGACGGGCTACGCCGCCGGCGCCGGCGATAGCACCATCGGTCCAGCCGTTGCCGCTTTCCTTGAAGGCGTCGGCGATTACGCGGATGGCGGCGGCCTCGGCCCCGGACGTCCACCAGTGTGTGACCTCCAGATCGGCGGCAAGCGCAGGGTACGAAGCGGTGGCCATCAGGGCTCCCAGCGCGGCGGTCCGAAATTTCTTCATGATCTTCTCCTCTGTGGATCCGGTAGTCGTGCGGGCTTGCAGCCCCTCCGGAACGCTGACAGTCGCCTGCTGCGGCTCATTCCGTCAGCATTCTCGATGCGTCCCAGTTTCATTTCCCAGCCTGTTCAGGTCAACGCACGGGAGATTTGGCGCGCCAAAACATTCTGTATTATCCATTGATATTAATAGATATTCTCAGCGCTTCCCGATGGAGCCGACTGCTTTGGAGATGCGTGTTAAGCGGTGGTCAACCAGCGATGATACCGGTGGCGCGAAGTTGAGCAATCTCGTCGCCGCTGTAGCCGATCTCCGACAGGATTTTCTCTGTCTGGGCGCCCAGCGGTTGGGGCGGGCGCTCGAGCGACGGGCCATCCTCCTGCATCCGGAATCCGGCCAGCGTGGTTGTCATTCCCTCGACCGAGCCTTCGGGACCATCAAATTTGTGGAGTACCGGTCTGGCTTGCACTTGGGGGTCGCTGAGGGCTTCATCCATAGTGCGGATCCGGGCACAGGGAATGCCCTCCGCCTGCAACAGTTCCTCCCACTCGGCCGCCGGACGCGCCAGGAACGCCGCGCTCAGCGCCGCGCTTTCCTCGGCGTGGGAATCGAGCCGCTGGTTGTTGTCCTGCTTGATCATGTCTTCCCGCCCCAGCAGGCGCCAGAGCCGCACCTGTTGCCGGAGGTTGGACGCCGAGACCATCATCGGCACATCGCTCGCGTGATACATGCCGATGGTCGCAAAAGGGTAGGTGTTGCCCTTCGGCGCGGGTGCCCTGCCATTCCAGAAATAGGACGCCACGTGGGAGGTGGCGAACATCATCGCCACATCCAGCATCGAGACGTCCACGAAATTGCCGGTTCCGCCGTTGCGGGCCCGTTGCAGCAGCGCGGCGGTGATCGCATAGGCGGTGGTCGTTCCGGCCGCGTAATCCATGATCGGCGCGCCGCATTTGAACGGTTTTTTCGGGTCGTCCCCAGTCATCGCCATGAATCCGGAGAAGGCTTGGATGATATTGTCATAGCCGCGCAATTCCCGGCGCGGTCCGGTCGAGCCGAAGGCCGAAAGCGAACAATAGATCAGCCCCGGGTTGCGCCGCCGCAGCTCGTCATAACCCAGTCCCAGTGCCTCGAAGGCCCCGGGCCGGTAGTTCTCGATGAACACATCCGCCGTGTCGAGCAGGCGCAGCATGGCCTCCTTGCCTTCGGGCGTCTTGAGGTCGATGGCGACCGAGGATTTGTTGCTCGCCTGACCCAGAAAGGCCGTGCCCATTCCCGCATCATTCATTGCACGGTCAGCGCCTTGGGCACGGGCCTGATCGGGCTCATTCGGGTCTTCGACCTTGATGACCTCGGCGCCGAGCGTCGCCAGTTGGAAGGCGGCAAACGGACCGGCCAGCACATGCGTTGTATCGATCACCCGGTAGTTCTGAAAAGCTTTCATCTGGGTCAACTCTGTCCTTCTGCCGTCCGCGTCTGCAACGGATGCGGGCATCCGCTGATGGCGGTGCACTCTGGTTCTGCCCGGTATTGAAGACACTGGACGCGCCGCGATCAATGCTGATCGCATTCCGAAAAGTTGGGTCGTGCCTAACCTATGTGTCCTCCGCCATCTGCTGCGATAAGCTATCGTAAGGGCGACTGAAATTCAGACGAAATCCCCCGGCCAATGACCGAAAAGAGTCTTCCCCTCACCGATGCGCAGCTCTGTGCCGCACCCTTTCACCTCGACCGGGAAGCTCTGGATTGGGTCAAGGCCCTGTTCGCCAGGCTGGGACAGGACGCCAAGATCGCCCAACTCGTCCTGCCGATGTGCCGCGACCTCTCCGACGAGAGCATCGACTCGATGGCCGCGCAGGGTATCGGCGGCGTACACCGCTTTCCCAGCTATTCCGAAGAAGACCTGCGCCGCTCGGCCCAAAGGCTGATGCAAGCCTGCGCCGTGCCGCCGCTGCTGACTGCCGATATCGAGATGTCGGAAAAGGCCAGCGTCAAGGCCGGCACCACCTTTCCCAACCAGATGGCCGTTGCCGCGACGGGTGACCCGGAAAATGCGCGGCGGATGGGCACAATCGCCGCGCGCGAGGCCGGCTATCTCGGCTTTGGCGTCAGCTGGACGCCCGTGGCCGACCTCGCGTTGAATTTCCGCTCCAACGCGGTGAACACCCGCGCCTTTTCCGACAAGGTCGACCAGACGCTTTCGATGGTCTGCTCCTATATCGACGGGATGCAGGACAACGGCCTCGTCGCCTGCGTCAAGCATTTCCCGGGCGAAGGTCTGGACGAGCGCGACCAGCATTACGTCACCACCCATAACACCATGACGATGGACGCCTGGCACGCCAGCTTCGGCAGGATCTATGCCGCGGCGATTGCGCGGGATGTCCGCCTTGTCATGGCCGGTCACGTCACTCTTCCGGCCCACTCCCCGGCCCCGGGTGGCGCGGCGTTGGGCGAGGCCCCACTCCCTGCCTCGCTCAACGCAAATCTGCTTCAGGGGCTGCTGCGCGGCGAACTGGGCTACAATGGCGTGATCGTCTCGGATGCGACCGGAATGGCCGGGTTCACCTCCTGCGGCGCGCGCGAGGACATCGTTCCGCTCTGCATCGAAAGCGGTTGTGATATCCTTTTGTTCCCGCGCGATGCCGAAGAAGACATGCAGTTTCTCCGCAAGGGCCTGGCCAGCGGTGCGCTGTCGGAAACCCGTCTGGACGAAGCGGTTCTGCGTATCTTGGCGCTCAAGGCCTCGATGGGACTTCATCTGGGCCGGCCAGCCGTGTCCGACGAAAGCCGACGTGGCGCTCTACTCGGCTCCGAGGAACATCATTCGTGGTCGAAAGACGTCTCCGAAGGCTGTGTGACTCTCGTCAGAGATACACAGCGCCTACTGCCGATCTCGCCTGAACGGCACCGCCGTATCCTTCTGGCCGAGTTGCGCGACCGGCGCAGCCCTTCGGCCCCCCTGCCGAACCTGGAGATCCCCGCCATGCTGGAAGCGCTCGGCTTTGAGATCACCCGCGTGATTCCGGGGGAGCCGATCGACCCCACCGGGCAGGACATCGGCCTCTACCTGATGGCCGAAGAGGGCTTGTCGGGCAAAGAGCACCTCGGTCCGCAATGGGAGCGCTTGCACGGCGCATTTCCCCTGACGATGCAGCGCATGTGGCAACACCTGCCGACGCTCTACGTCTCGCTCGGCTCGCCCTTCCTGACGTTTCACATGCCTGATTGCCCAACCTTTGTGAACGCCTATAGCGCTGTGCGTCCGGTGCAGCAGGCGGTGGTCGATGCGCTGAATGGCGTCATCCCATTCGCCGGGCGGAGCCCGGTCGCCCTGCCCTGGGGCCTGCCGGGCTGAGTGCCCCCCTTGGTTCCGTTTCCCGACCGCGTGACACCGGCCGGATCAACCGTCGCATCGTCTGCGGCACAGCACACAAAGACCCGAAGAGGAGGAGAGACCACATGAAATTGCTATCCAAGACCCTTGCATCGCTGATGGCCGCAGCCACGCTCGCGGCAACCACCCCCGCCCCGGCCCTCGCCGAAGAGGCCTGGCCCGCCGGCCCGCTCGAAGTGATCATGCACACCAAGCCGGGCGGCACCTCGGATATCTTCATTCGCACCCTGGCCAAGTCGCTCAAGCCCGCAATCGGGCAAGACGTGATCGTCATCAACGCCCCCGGTGGCGGCGGCGCGAACCAGATGAGCCGGATCATCGCCGCCAAGCCCGACGGGCTGACGCTGGGGGTGAACACGCTGACCCATTTCACCGGCATGCAGACCAACCTCAAGGGCACCTTCGCGCCTGAGAAGTTCTCCTGGATCGCCTCCGTGCAGGAAGACCCGATCCTGTTCTTCGTGCGCGAAGACAGCCCCTATCAGAGCTTTGCCGACGTGATCGCCGCCGCCAAGGAAAATCCTGAAAGCATCAACATCGGCGGCTTCGGCCCGGTTGGCTCGATGCAGCATATCGGCATGTCCATGCTGGAGAATGCCACCGGCACCAAGTTCAACTGGATCGGTTATCCCTCGACACCGGACATCCTGGCCGCCCTGCTGGGCGGGCATGTGGATATCGGCGTATCAAACCTTGGCCCGACCGCCGAGTATTTCGAATCCGGCCGCATCCGGGGGCTGGGAGTGTTGGCCGACGAGCGCCTGGAAGGGGAGCTTGATCTGCCCACCTTTGTCGAACAGGGCGTGGATGTGGACTCTAGCTGGATCCAGGTGCGCGGCGTCTTCGGACCCGCAGGCATGCCGATGGAGCTTCAGCAGAAGGTGGCCGATGCATTCCACGAAGCGATGCGGGCCGAGTCCTATCAGGAGTATGCCCGCAGCACCGGGGTGACCGATTCCTGGATGGGACCGGAGGAATATGCCGATTTCGTCTCCAAGATCACCGATGTCGCAGTCGAGCAGCTCACCGCTGCCGGAGTCTTGCAGTAACCGGGTCCACATCCCCCCTCAAGGGAACCGAACCCAGACAGGGCATGCCTCGGCGTGCCCTGTTCTGTTTCAGCTCGGCGCGGTCAGCGAGCGCACGGCGGCAATGGGCGCGCCATCGTCCCAGGTCATGACAAGCCTCGGCCCCACGTCGAACACATGTACCCTCTCGCCTTGGTCGATATTGCTCAGATGCCCACCACATGATCGGCCTCACGGGCATAGGTCGAAAGCGCTGCGAGATGGGTGGCCACGAGGTCGATCTCGTCGCGGTCATGTGCTTCGAAAATATCCTGCTTCACAACTAAGGCCCGGCGTCGCAAGCTTTCCGCCCCGCCCGCCCCGAAGGGTTTGGAAGCCGCGCAAATGGAATTGGCGGGACATTGGAACTGCCCGTGCTCAAGCACGATCATGCCTGCACCTTCAGCTTTTCATAGGTGGAGAGCGCCAAACAGGCGCCGCACTTGCCGCAGCCCGCCTTGATGTCTTCTGAGCGGATGCCGGCCCGCACGATGATCTCGCCCAAGGGGCGCAGGTTTGAGGCCATGAACTCCAGCTTCGGCGCGGGGTGGCTTTCCAGCGGCGTGCCCGAAATCGGCACGAAGGGCACGACAAAGGGATAAACCCCCATGTCGCAAAGCTTTTGCCCCATCTCCAGGATCGCCTCGCGCGTGTCGCCCAGACCGACGAGGGTATAGATCGACACCTGCGCACGGCCGAAGACCTTCACCGCCGCCTCGAAGCTGGACATGTATTTCTCCAGCGGCACTGTCGCCTTGCCGGGCATGATGCGCGCGCACCTCGGGCATAACGGCCTCCAGATGCATGCCGAGCGCGTCGATGCCTGGACCCTTTATCCGCTGGTGCCAGATATCGTCCTCCGGCGGCTCGCACTGGCCCTGAGGCGGCAAGTCTTCTTGCGGCTCTCGTAGCGGGTGCAGGTCTGCAACACCGTCGTCGCCAGTACGTCGCGCGAATGCAGCGTGGCGATGTGGCTGTAAGGGATGCCCACTGCGGTCGCCGGATCATAGAACTGGGGCCGGTTGGGAAAGCGCACCCTCGCGATTTCCACGCCATCGCGGGTCACCCGCGCCTGCCCGCCGGCATCCGGCTGCTCCACCAGGAAGGGCGAAGAGAAGGCGGGCGCAGTACGGACGGGCACCATCACTGTGGTCTCGCCGATGGTCACCGCCTTGTGGTCCGACGGCCCGGCCCCGCCGCGCCTCATGGCCTGCGCGTGGATCGACCAGCCGCATTCCGTGGGATTGCAGATCGTCGATCAGGTCGGCGTCAGACATGGGCGCGCTCCTTTTCGTCGAGGTCCGAATGCGCGGCGTGGATCGCCTCGTGCTGGGTCACCAGCGCATAGCGAGCGGGCGGGTTGCAATGCTCCCAGCAGGCCAGCGCGCCGACGCGGCCAACCTTGGACTCCACTACCTTCGGCCCGGCGCCATCGCCCTGCCCCCAGACCATGCGTTCATGGTAGGTGGGCGTGATCTTGCGCCGCTTCAGGGGCGTCGAAGATGAGCTGGGTGCTGTAGAGCGAGCCGTGGCCGCGCTCATTCACACCCACAACAACGACAACACCGCGTTTGCGCGCGGCATCTGCCACGGCCTGCGTTTCCGGCGAGGGAACGACAACCGCCTCTATATAAAGCTCCAGATGCGCCGCCCCTTGCTGGACTGGCGGCTGCACAAAGGAAAAATACGGACAATGGGGCGCGAACGTCTCGGGGAAGACAATGAATTGCGCACTTTTGTCGGCCGCTTCGGCGATGGCGTTCAGCACCAGGTCAATGGTGCCCGCACGCCCCGTCAGGTCAGGGGCAATCTGTACCATCGCCGCGCGAACGATATCGGTTCTCATGGTCTCTTTCCCCTTTTTGTAGACGAACGTGCGTAGGGAGCCGGGCCGGCGTCGCGGCTCCAACCGCCTCACACCAACTGGGTGCCAAGGGTGAAGGCATCGTCTTTGCGGTGCAGAAGGATGCAGTCGAGCACGTCCTGCGGCGCGATCGGCACGATCCCCGGCAGCAGCACCGGCTTGCCATGGCCGTGAAGCGCCTACAGGCCGAAACGGCAGCAATGGACCTTGCCGCCCTCGCCCATGAACCTTTTGAGCTTGGCGGCAAAGTTGTGGTGGCCCGGGAAGGCTTCGTCACCGAGCGTGGGAAAACCGCGCTGGATGCCCGGGGGCACGCCGGGGCCTTAGAGCAGGATCGAGGTCTCGAATCCTATTCGCTGCAAGCGGATTGCCTGCAAAATGTCGACCAGACCGATGGATCCCCTCAAACACCGCTGTATGGAAGGTCAAAAGCGCCTTCTCGCCTTCATCGGCCGTGACATCCTCAAAGACCTTTTCTTCGTAATCCACGAAGAAATAGCGGTCGTTATGGGCTTCTTCGGTACTGCGGCTGAGTTTCAACCGCGCCGGAACCGCGTAACGCCCGGCACCGTGAAAAAGCGACGCAGAACTCCATACAATGAGCTTCAATCTCCACGAATCATTGGCTATCAACGCATGACAACGGAGAACCGCATGATCGACTGGACGCCACGGACCGAGAGCGACGGAAAGCCACGGTATATCGCCATTGCCGACGCTATCGAGCAAGACATCCGCGAAGGCCTGCTCTCACCCGGCACCCGCCTGCCGCCGCAGCGGCATCTGGCCAAACGGATGGGCATCGACTTCACCACCGTGTCCCGGGGCTACAGCGAGGCGCAGACGCGCGGCCTTGTCACCAGCCATGTCGGGCGCGGCACCTTCATCTCGCAACCGGTAGAAACGGCCACCGGCCCCGACCCGCTGCGCCAGACGGATGAAGATCTTTCGATGAACCTGCCGCCCGAGCCCACCGACCCGGCGCTGATCGCCAATATGCGTGCCGGGCTGGACTATGTGTCGGCCAATCTCGTGCAGCTCCTGCGCTATCAATCCTCGACCGGCTCCGACAAGGACAAGGCGGCCGCCTCGACCTGGCTCAGCCTGCGCGGCATGATCCCGGAGAGCGCGCGCCTTGTCATCTCGCCGGGCGCGCATAGCACCATCTGCGCGATCCTGACGATTCTCACCGAGCCGGGCGACACGGTGCTCTGCGAGCAGATCACCTATCCGGGCTTTCGCAACATCGCCTGCCGGCGCGGCCTCAAACTCGTCGGTGTCGAGATGGACCAGGACGGCATCCTGCCGGACGCGCTGGAAACGGCCATCCGGAACCACGGCCCCAAGGTCCTCTACCTGAACCCCACGCTCCAGAACCCGACCACCCTGACCATCCCGACAGAGCGGCGTCTGGCCATCTCCGAAGTGCTGAGCAAGCACGGGTTGCCACTGATCGAAGACGACGCCTATGGCTTCATTCCGGCCAAGGCCCCCGCCCCGATCGCCGTCTCGGCGCCCGATCTCACCTGGCACATTGGCGGCCTCGCCAAATGCATCGGCGCTGGCCTGCGCCTTGCCTTCACCGTCGCGCCGACCGGGCGGCTGGCCTATTCGCTGGGTCAGGCGCTCAAGGTGCAGGCGGTCATGGCCTCGCCGATCACCACCGCCCTGGCGACGCAATGGATAGAGGATGGCACCGCCGACCAGATCCGCCGATTCATCCGCTCCGAAACCTCCGCGCGCCAGGCGATTGCTGCCGAGGTGCTCGATGGCTTCACATTCCGGGGCGCCGAGAATGCCTTCAACATCTGGCTGACCTTGCCCGAGGGCATGGGGCGAGCCGATATCGTCGCCCGCATGGCTGGGCGCCCGCTCGGTATCATGCCATCGGACGCCTTTAGCGTCGGCATCACGCCTGGCGAAGTGGTTCGCCTCTGCCTTGGCGGATCGCTATCGCGCGAGACGCTGCGGGCGAATCTCAACTTCCTGGTCAACAGCCTTCAGCACAGTGGGTTTCCTGGCTGACGGCGGCGCTTTTCACCAGCCCGAAGCCGTGCATCCCTTTGGCCCACTGAAACGCCACGAACATCGCCTTGACCGGCGGCAGCATCACAAGCGACAGGGTGACTGCGAACACCGATAGCAAACATGCCAGCAAAAGCGGATTGTCGCGGAAAGCCTCGAAGGCCACCGGGAGCGAAAAGCCCACGACGTGTCCGACAAGCAGGATCACGACATAGGCCGGGCCGTCATCCGAACGTTGCGGGGTAAAATCAAGGCCGCAGACGTCACACTCGGAGCGCACCTTAAGGTAGCCCCCGAACACTTTACCTTCGCCGCAGCACGGGCACTTGCAGCGAAGCCCGCGCTTCAGCGCGGCGCGCAAGTCATGGGGCGCGTTCGTTTCGATTTCAGGGCCGGACATCGAGACATCTCCTTAGTCAGGTGCGGAGAAGGCATTCGCCTCGCACCATTCTCACTACAATATTGCATACATTACATACATTGTATTCACGATGTGTCATTTTGCCTCTCTACCGTGCAAGACACGAATACATCGCATTGCAGCAAATCTATCCCGCTGATTCTGCCAATCGATACATTCAAGCTTGCCTGACATTGACCGAATCCATGTTCCTCGCAATACTGAGTAAGGGACCAAACTGAATGCCTTGTATGCCGATTGGCTGTTTTCTACGCGCAAACAATCTTGCTCTTACTTATCGCGAAACGAATGGGATGTCGGAATGTCAACTATTCCCAACCGCACACTTCCTCCCCTCAATCCACTCAAGGCGTTCGAGGCGGCGGCGCGGCACAACAGCCTGACCCTTGCCGCGGAAGAGCTGAACGTCAGCCAGGTCGCCGTCAGCCGACAAGTTCGGGTGCTTGAGGATTACATGGGTGTCACCCTGTTCCGCCGCCTCAACCGCGGGATCGAACTGACCCGCGAGGGCATCTCGTTGTTCAAAGGCGTCGGTCAGGCCTTCCAAGACATTGAAGAGGCGACCAAAACCGTGTCCCGTCGGGGGCAGCGCAATATCTTGGCCATCCAGTCCTATGTCACGTTTTCGCGCGGCTGGCTGATGCCCCGGCTCGGGGATTTTCACAAGGCCCATCCCCGCATCGAAGTGCGACTGTCGTCATCGCCGGAAGCAGCGGATTTCGACACTGACAACCTGGACGCCGCGATACGCGGCGGCGATGGCAACTGGCCTGGTCTGCATGCAGAGAAACTGGCGGACATGGAGCTGATCCCGGTCTGTTCGTCCGGCTTCCTCGCCGAAAACCCTATGAGCCGGATCGAAGATCTCTCCAAGGTCAAGCTGCTGCACTCGATGGCCCGGCCAAGGGATTGGTCGTCGTGGCTGGATTCGGTCGGCGCGGGTTTCGCTCCGAAAAACCGCCTTTTGTTCGAAAACAGCGCGCTGGCATATGAGGGTGCGCTCATGGATTTGGGTGTCGCAATTGCGAACCGCCATTTCGTTCAGACCCAACTCTGTGCCGGAACGCTAGTCGCGCCGTTCGAACAAGGCTGCCGAACCGGGGAAAGCTACTACTTGACCTGGCCAAAGGACGAACCGCCTTCCTCGCCGCTGCTGAAATTCCTCGATTGGATCCGTATCCACTTTGCGCCTGACGAGGCCAACTACGCCGGATCGGCGATAAAGCCGCCTCACCCGCTCGAAGATGTAACGCCACTTTCGCGTTCAGGGTCTTCGGCCTGAATACGGTCCCGCATCCAGTCGAGGAACTTGATCAGGGTCCGTGATGGCGCGGTGTTCGTGGGCCAGGTCAGGAAATACCCCTCTCCGCTGTAGCAGGTCAGGTCACCGAATGGCGCGACAAGGTTACCGTTCTGCAACTGGCGCTTGACGAAGATCTTGACAGCCAGCGCAACTCCGCCGTCCAAAGAAGCCGCCTCATAGGCCAAGGCAGAGCTTTCGAAACGTATCCCGGGCTCGGTGTCGACATCCGCGCCGACCCGCTTGGTCCATGCGGCCCAGTCCGTCGGCCGGGCCATGGAATGCAGCAGGCGGGCCCGGGCCAGATCGTTCGGTTCGAACAGGTCATGCTGTTGTTGGTAGAGCGGCGTGCAGATCGGGATCAGCTCGACATCGACCAGTTTCTCCGAATGCAGCTCTGGCCAGTCGCCCTTTCCCGCCCGGATCGCGGCATCAAGGTTCTGGCTTTCGAAATCGACAGGCGCGATGGAGGAGCTCAGGCGCACCTCGATCCGGGGATGCTTGTCGTGGAAATCCGTCAGGCGCGGTATCAGCCAGCGCTGGGAAAATGTCGTGTACGACTGAATGGCCAAGATGTCGCGCCGCCCACGCCGCGATACCCGACGCGATGCTGTGGCGATATCCTGAAAGGCATGCGCGATGCCTTCGTAAAGTTGGCGCCCCTCGTCCGTCAGTTCGACCCCCCGGTGCAGACGCCGGAACAGAGTCACGCCAAGGTAATCCTCCAGTGTCTTGACCTGTCGACTGACGGCCACCTGGCTGACATTCAATTCTTCAGCGGCCAGCGTCAGGCTGCATAGCCGTGCCGCAACCTCGAATGTCCGTAGGGGATTGAGAGGAGGAATAGGGCTGGTCATGTTCTGTTTTGCCGATACTGGTGTCGCGAAAGCAGGCTTGACCGGATGCAAGTGAATGCCCAAGAGGCACTTTCCCGCGCGTCGCCATCCGGTCGACTGATCACCTGTTTACACCGAGCCGGGGCCAAATAGCTACAGCCGTTCCAGCGCGATGGCGATACCCTGTCCGACGCCGATACACATCGTGGCCAGGGATTTTTCACCTGCACGCAGGTCCAATATCGCCGTTCCGGTGATTCGCGCGCCCGACATGCCCAGAGGATGTCCCAGCGCAATCGCCCCGCCGTTCCGGTTCACGCGCGGGTCATCGTCAGCAATGCCGAGATCGCGCAAGGTTGCCAGCCCCTGAGAGGCGAAGGCTTCATTCAGCTCAATGACAGCGAAATCCTCTTGTCGCAGGCCAAGCCGCGCCATCAGCTTCTTCGACGCTGGCGCCGGACCAAAGCCCATGATGCGCGGCGCGACACCGGCAGTTGCGCCGCCGAGAACCTTGGCAAGGGGAGCCAGGCCTTGCTTTTCAGCCGCTTCTTTTGTGGCCAGGATCAGCGCCGCTGCGCCGTCGTTGACGCCGGAGGCATTGCCCGCCGTCACAGTCCCGTCTGCCTTGACGAAGGTCTTGAGCCTTTCAAGGTCAGCAAGGGTGGTCGCGGGCCGGGGATGTTCGTCCCTGTCCACAACGACAGGATCGCCTTTGCGTTGCGGAATGCTCACCTGGGTGATTTCCTGCGCCAGCCGACCGCTTTCCATCGCCGCACCCGCCTTCTGCTGAGAACGCAGGGCAAAAGCGTCTTGGTCTTCCCGGCTGATATTGAACTCCTCGGCCACGTTTTCCGCCGTCTCGGGCATGCTGTCGACGCCGTATTGCGCCTTCATTAGCTTGTTGACGAAGCGCCAGCCTATGGTGGTGTCATGGACCTCGTTGGCGCGGGTAAAGGCGGCCGTCGCCTTGGGCAGCACGAAAGGCGCGCGGGACATGGATTCAACCCCGCCCGCTATAACGAGGTCGGCCTCACCGGCCCTGATCGCGCGGGCGGCGGTGATCACCGCGTCCATCCCGGAACCGCAAAGCCGGTTCATCGTCGTGCCCGGCACGCTGTCCGGGAAGCCCGCCAGCAACAGGGACATCCGGGCGACGTTGCGGTTGTCCTCGCCCGCCTGGTTGGCGCAGCCAAAGACGACCTCATCGACGGCGGCCAGATCCAGCCCCGGGTTGCGGTCGGCCAAGGCGCGCAAAGGGATCGCTCCCAGATCGTCGGCGCGCACCGAAGACAGCGCGCCACCGTAGCGACCAATCGGCGTCCGGATGTAGTCACAGATGTAAACGTCAGTCATGTCCAAAATCCTTGCAGAAAGTTTCCGGCTGCGGCCAAGGCCGCCGCCGGAACAGTCGGGGAGTAACCTATCAGCTAAGAACGATCAGGCTGTCGCCCGCCCGCGTGCCCTGCCCTTCCGGCAACACGAAGACCGGGTTGATCTCGGCTTCGCTAAGTCGGCCATCCAACGTTTCAGCCATCGCCGAGAAGGCAATCATCGTGTCGATCAATGCCTCGATATCCGCCTTGGGACTGCCCCGGAACCCTTTCAGAAGCGCACCCGCCTTGATCTCGTCGATCATGTCGCGCGCGCTGGACCGGTCCAGCGGCAAGAGCCGGATCGCGGCGTCCTTGTAGAGTTCCGTGGTCACGCCGCCCGCGCCGAGCAGCGCATAGGCCCCCAGTTGCGGATCACGGTTGAAGCCGAGGATCATCTCGACCCCGCCCTTGACCATTTCCTGCACCAGGAAGCCATCGATCTTGGCCGATGTCGCGGCGCGCACGCGGGCCAGCATGGCCTCGCATTCAGCCCCAACCTCCGATGGGTCCACGTTCAGCGCGACACCGCCCATCTCTGACTTGTGCAGGATCTCGTTCGACAGGATCTTTATGACCACGGGGCCGTCGAAGTCCCCGGCCTTCTGCGCGGCCGCCTCGGGGGTTTCCGCCGTGACCTCGCGGGTGACGGAGACGCCGAACCGGGCAAACAGCTTTTTCGCCTCCGCCTCGTTTAGGGAACCGGGGGCGATGTCGCTGCAATCAACGTCCCTGGCGTTCGAGCCGCTGCCCTGCGACGCGCCGATAGATGTGGCCAAGGCTTGCAAAGCCGAGGCGCAGCTTTCGGGCGCGGCAAAGGCCGGGATGCCCTGCGTGTTGAGCGTGCGCACGATATTGGGCGCGTCCGGGCTGACATAGGCCAGGATCGGCTTGTCGGTCAGCGCCAACGATTCCAGCACCGGCTGCGCCACCAAATCAGGCCGAGGAATGGACGACGACCCGACCACCACGACAATCGCGTCGAAGCTCGGGCTTTCCACGAGAATCTTCAGGATCGCGCGGAACAGGTCGGGGCGCAGCCCGGCCAGGGTCACGTCGATCGGGTTCCGGTCAAGCTCGGCCTCCTTGAGGTCCAGCGCCTGCAGCTTATCACCCGTCTCTTGGTCGGGCGTGGGCATATCCAGCCCAGAAAGACCCACATTGTCAGCCACTACGGTCGCGGCACCGCCGGTCGAGGTGACGATGGCCACGCGCTTGCCCTTCATCAGGCGGCCCTGCGCCAGCGCCGCCGGAATATCCAGCAGGTCGGCAAAGGTCTGGGCGCGGATGATGCCAAGCTGTTTGAACAGCGCGTCATAGACCTCG
>JBNKVT010000037.1:0-9064 GCA_050299335.1 Paracoccaceae bacterium
CCATCTTCCAGTACATCAATGGCTTCTACAATCCGCGACGGCGACACTCAGCTTTGGGCTGGAAAAGCCCTGTCGCCTTCGAAAGGAAAGTGGCCTAAACGAGCACTTGGGGCGGCACAGAAACGTGACAGGTCCATCCTCGTCCTGATCGGCGATGAGCCGTTGGAATGCCATTGGTCCGAGAGACAATGGCGAATGGAACCGGCAAAACCCATCTCGCCGTCAGCATCGCGCGCGCCTGTATCCGCAATGGTCGCCGGGGGCGGTTCTTCAACGTCGTCGATCTGGTAAACAAGCTGGACGCGGAAGCCCGCGCAGAAAGACAGGGACGCACGGCGGACCTGATCTCCCGCCTCGACTTGTTCGCCATCGGTCTCGAACGCATGGCGACGCGATGGCTCACTCCTGGATGAACTCGGATACCTTCCCTTCGCCCAGACCGGCGGTCAGCTTCTGTTCCACCTGATCAGCAAGCTCTACGAGCGCACCTCGATCATCGTCACCACCAACCTGGCGTTCGGCGAATGGCCGACTGTCTTCGGCGACGCAAAGATGACCACCGCATTGCTCGACCGCCTGACACACCACTGTGAGATCGTTGAGACCGGCAACGAAAGCTGGCGCTTCAAAAACCGGGCATAGCGCAAACGGCATCCCGCTGGCCCGCCGCCGCTGCATTACATGGGGACTACGCAGCGCCGGGCCAGCTCTGCAAAAAGGGGGGCAATATTGGATGCCGATAGGGGGTCAGCTTTGAATGCCGATTGACAGATACGTCGCTATACCTGTTGACCTACCTCAGTGTTTTGTATTCGCTAAAGTCTATTCCCAGCGACCCTGCCAAATCCTCGGAGGAATCAAAGAGCAGTTCCAGCGCATATGGTGGGTTGTGGATGTGGATGCCGGGATCGGCCTTGATGAATTTCCAGTTATAGACCGCCTTCAGAAGCCTCGGCGTGAAGGCATCATAGGCAACAGCGCGGCCGTCGGATTCGTCGGGGCGGCCGTCGGCATTCGCATCGGCAAAGAAGTAAGGATAGCGTGCGCCGTCATAGACCATCGGCTTACCCGCGACCTCGGCAGCATACTCCCCGATCAGCGACATCAAGAGATCGGCATTCGCCTCGATATCGCGGGCGATGCCCTGCGAGACATTGCCGCTGCCGTCATAGCTCTGCCGCGAGATGCGGATGGCACCGGGGTCGCCGGTCTCGTGACAGGTCAGGCAGATCGCCTCGGCGACGGTCAGGCTGTGGGGGTCGTGGCAGGAGACGCAGGTGTCGACCGGGCGGGCATGGTTGAAGCGGCCGGAATAGGTCTTGCCCTCGTATTCGTAACCGAGATGGCCGTAGCCGCCGAGCCCCGTCGCGGCGGCGATGTTGTAATGCGGGTTGACGAAGCGCAGCGAAGGGTCGGGCGTGTCCTCGCCGATGCCGTCCACGGCCTTGGCGACATCCGCACCGCTGGCGCGGCCCTGGTGGCAGGTGACGCAGGAGACCTCGCCGCCGGTGACCGGGTGCATGGCACCGGTCGAGAGCGCGATCTCGGTGACCGCGGCGAGGCCGGGATTGTGGCAGGTCTCGCAATCGACCACGCCGCCTATGGGGACGGGATGCTCGGGCAGACCGCCGGGCCTGCCGTCGATACCGTGGAAGATCCGGAAGCCGATCCCGGAATGGCAGGTGGCGCAGGCCGGCGGAATCTCTCCTTCATCGTTCCAGTGGGCGAAGGCTTCGGAAGACGCATCGGCATGGCCCGAGCGTGACCATTCGGCTATAGCGCGGGCATTGGGGATCGCGATGCTCTCGGGCGCGAACGGCCCGCCTTGCGGCATGGTAAAGACCGGCGGGTCCTGATCGGACGCCGTTTCGGACGTCCCGGCCTCTTGGGCGTGGCCTGCCTGTTCAAGGCTGAACCAGGCGAGCGAGAGGGAGGTAAGGAATAAAACACAGAAGGCGGCACTGGCGATTCGCGACATGGCGTCACACTCCCTTGAGAGGCTTGAAGCTTGTGCGGGGTTAAGACTAGCATGAAATGACCGCTTTGGAAGGATGACGCAATGCCGCGTCCCTTCCAACGGTCGAAGCCAGGAGGCAGGCGTGTTCTGGGGTGGGCAGACAGGATTGCCGGTTCGCATCGCTGGACCCGTACCGGGGCCGGACGATGCCGCTGAACCACATTTCTCCGAGGAAGCCGCGCTCACTGCCGATGAAGGTGACGATCTGCGGGTGACCGTGCTGGCAGAGGAAGGTTCGCTCGTCGAACAGGGCGCACCGGTCCTGAGTTTGCGGCACCAGCCTGAGATCGTCTTCACCGCACCGATGGCGGGACGGATTGCTGAGGTCAAGCTGGCCCCCGGCCGCCGGTTGTCGGAAATGCGGTTCTTCCGCGAAGATGGTGCCGGGCGGCACGCCTTCGACACCGCCGCCGCCCAAAGCTCGGACACGGACCTGCGGACGCTCCTGCAATCCAGCGGCATGTGGCGGGCGTTCCGCTCCCGGCCGTTCGGACGTCTCCCGGCGACCGGCGAGACGCCTGCCGCCATCTTTGTCATGGGGCTCGACACCGGGCCGGGCGCCCCCGATCCGCGCCGCGCGGTGGCGGGCCGGGAAGAGCAGCTGGCGCGCGGAATGCGCGAACTCCTGCGGCTGAGCGGCGGACCGGTGCACCTGTGCACGGCGCGTGGCTCTGCCCCCCTACCGGGGATCGACCCCCATGAACGGCTCAGGACGGTCGAGGTGGCACCGGTCCATCCCTGGGGGCTCGCCGGGTTCCTCATTCACCGGCATTTCCCCGCCGGACCGGAGCGGCCGGTCTGGGACATTCACCTTGAGGACGTCGCCGATATCGGCGGGTTGCTCGCGACCAGGCTGGTCGCCGAAACCCGGCTCGTATCGGTCTCGGGACCGGCCTGCACCGAGGCGCGGCTGGCGCGGTGCCAGCCCGGAGCTGACCTTCGAAGCCTCAGCTACGGGCGGGTCGTGCCCGGCCCCCATGTGATCTGTTCGGGCTCGGCGCTGGAGGGAAGGCGGGCCCGGTGGCTCGGGGCGCGGGACCGGCAGGTCACGGTGCTGCACGCAACGCCTGGGCCCTCGAAACGGAACTGGTTCGGCGCCGCCCTCACCCGTGCCGCGCGTCCCACGCCGCTGATCCCGACCGCCGCCCTTGAGCATGCGTTTGGCGGTGCGCTCCCCGCCTCGCTGCTGCTCCGCGCCCTCGCCGCCGGAGACCGCGAAACGGCGGTCAATCTCGGGGCGCTGTCTCTTGTCGCCGAAGACCTTGCGCTGGCCGATTACGTGACCGGTGCCGAGCCGCGGTTCTCGGCGCTGCACTCGGCCCTGCTCGACGACATCGCCATCGAGGAGGCCGCCGCATGATCCGGGGCCTCTGGAACCGCGAAACCGTCGCCCTCTTGCTTTCGGCCTCGCTGCTGCCCCTCGCGGTCGCCTGGCTGCAGTACGAGGGCCCTTCTTCGGTAGCGCGGCTTGTTCCGATCCTGATCTGCATCGCCCTTTGGCAACTGATCTGGCTTCTGGCACGCGCGCAGCCGCCATCGGTCGCCGGCCTCGTCACCGCGTTGGCCGTCGCCATGCTGGCCCCGCCCGAGCTTGGCCTTTTGCCGCTGCTCCTCGGGCTCAGCTTCGGTATCGTTTTCGGCGAACTGGCCTTCGGCGGTTGGGGGCGGAACATCCTGCATCCGGCGACGGTGACGCTGGCTTTCATCGGCTTCGGATTTCCCGCCGCCCCCTGGCCCGAACTGCCGCTGCAACTCGGCTGGGCGGCGATCCCGGCGGGGCTTCTCGGCCTTCTCTTCGGCATCGTTCCGGCCCGGCTGCTGACGGGTGCCGTAGCGGTCTTCGCCGCCGGAGCCTGGCTGGACCCGGGATTGCTGTCGCTCTGGCCCGCCACCGTGATCGTGCTGGTGCTGCTGGTCGCCGACCCGGTCGCCAGCGCCGCGACGCCTTTCGGGCATTGGCTGTCGGGGATACTCTATGCCGGGCTGGTGGCGCTGTTTCATGCCACATGGACCGGGGCCGCAGCGACGCAGGTGGCGGTCTCTGCCGCCCTGCTAGTCTCGCTCGCCGCACCGCTGCTTGACGAGATGGCGGTGACAATCTGGCTCGCCCGAAGGAGACGTCGTCTTGGCTGACCTGAACCCGATCACCGCCTGGAAACGGCTGCTGGCGCTGCCCAATGAAAGCCGCACCAAGACCCTTGTCGTCGCCTTCCTTCTATCGGCGATCTGCGCTGCCGCCGTCACCTCGGCAACGGTGTTTTTACGCCCGATCCAGGCCGCCAACCGCGCGGCGGAAGAGGCAGCAAAGCTCGAAACGCTGCTGGCCTCGATCCCCGGCATGAGCGATATCGTCGCCGAGGCTGGTGGTAGCGCGCTGACCACCGTCGTGGTGGATCTCGACAGCGGACGTGCGGCGTCGGAGCTGACCCCGGCGACGCTGGATGCCGCCCTCGCCGATCCCGCCAACTGGACCCAGCTTGCGCCCGAGGAGGACATCGCGGGGATCGGTGCGCGGCCCGATTATTCGCAGGTCTATATCCTGCGCGACGGCGACCGCGTGTCGCTGATGATCCTGCCGGTTCTGGGCTCGGGCTATAACGGCCCGATCCGCGCCATGCTGGCCCTGAGGGGCGACATGAACACCATCGCCGGGCTGACAATCATCGACCAGTCCGAGACCCCGGGCCTCGGTGCGCGGATCGAGGAACCAGCCTGGCAGGCGCAATTCGCCGGTACGCAGCTGGTCGATGAGGCGGGCGAGTTGCGCTTCACCGTGGCGCGGGGACCGGCGGCGACCGAATACGAGGTCGATGGCATCACCGGGGCCACCCGCACCAGCAACGCCGTCACGCGGATGGTCCGTTTCTGGGCCGGTCCCCTGGGCTACGGGCCGCTGATCGACGCGGCAAGGCGCGGGGAGTTCTGAGCGATGGCTGACGGCTTCCTCGCACGCCTGACCGGACCGCTGCTGCGGCAGAACCCGGTGACCTTGCAGATCCTCGGCATCTGCTCGGCGCTTGCGGTGACCACCCGGCTCGACACCGCGCTCACCATGTCGGCCTCGCTGATCGTGGTCATCGTGCTTTCCGCCGGGATCGTCAGCCTGATCCGGCGGCATATCCCCGCCACCATCCGGCTGATCGTGCAGATTGTCATCGTCGCCTCGCTGGTCATCGTCATCGACCAGGTGCTGCAGGCCTGGTTCTTCGACATCAGCCAGCGGCTGTCGGTCTATGTCAGCCTGATCACCACCAATTGCCTCGTCCTTGGCCGCACCGAGTCCTTCGCCCGCAACAACCCGCCGCTTCTGTCGATGGCCGACGCGCTCGGCAACGGGCTGGGCTACGGGCTGGTGCTGACACTCGTCGGGGCGGTGCGCGAGCTGTTCGGGACCGGGCAGTTGCTGGGTCTCCGCGTCCTGCCGACGACCGACCAGGGCGGCTGGTTCGAACCGCTGAACCTGATGCTGCTCGCACCGAGCGCCTTTTTCCTGCTCGGCGGGCTGGTCTGGGCGATCCGGTCCCTGCGCCCCGAACAGGTCGAGGCCCATGAATTCGAACCACCCCACACCGCCGAGGCCCCGCAATGAGCGGAGCGGGCGAGCTGTTCCTCAGGGCGATGTTCGTCGACAACATGCCGCTGGCGCTGTTCCTCGGGCTTTGCACCTTCCTTGCCCTGTCCCGGCGCACCGGCTCGGCCCTCGGTCTCGGCATCGCGATGATCGCCGTCCTCGGCATCACCGTGCCGATCAACTACCTTCTCTATCACGCTTTTCTCGCCCCTGGCGCGCTGGACTGGGCCGGGCACCCGGAAATCGACCTCTCCTATCTCTCGCTGATCGCCTTCATTGGCGTGATCGCGGCAACCGTGCAGTTGCTCGAAATGCTGCTCGAACGCTTTCTCCCCAGTGTGCATGCCAGTTTCGGGGTCTTCCTGCCGCTGCTGACCGTGCAATGCGCCATCCTTGCGGGCAGCCTGTTCATGGTCGAGCGCCGTTACGACTTTGTCGAGTCCGTCGCCTTCGGCCTTGGCAGCGGGGCCGGGTTCGCGCTGGCAGTGCTGCTGCTCGGCGCGCTCCGGTCCCGGCTCGCCTATGCCGACCTGCCGGGCGGTCTGCGCGGGCTCGGCATCGCCTTCATCCTGACCGGGCTGATGTCGCTCGGTTTCACCGCCTTCGCCCAGATGGTGGCATCATGACCGAAATCGTCATCGGAAGCCTGCTGCTGATCGGCCTTGTTCTGGTCCTCACCATCGGTCTGCTGACCGCGCGCCGGGCGCTGATCCCGCAAGGCGCGGTCAGCGTCAGCGTCAATGATGCGAAGACCATTGAAGCCGCGCGGGGCGACACGCTGCTGGCGGTGCTGCACGGTGCCGATATCGCCATCCCTGCGGCCTGTGGTGGCAAGGGCACTTGCGGGCTTTGCCGTGTGACGGTGGCGGGCGAGGGCGGCGGCGCGCCTGTGGCGACCGAGCGCGGCATCCTCAGCCCGCGCGAGCGCAAGGACCATGTCCGGCTCGCCTGTCAGGTTTCGCTCCGCGGTCCGGTTTCAGTGACGGTGCCCGCCGAAACCCTTGATGCCGAGGATTTCGAGTGCCGGGTCCTGTCGAACCGCATGCTCGCCCCGCTGATCCGCGAACTGGTCCTGGAGGTCCCCGAGGGCCATGAAATCGCCTTCCACGCTGGTGGGTTCATGCAGTTGCGGGCACCGGCCTACGGCCTGGACTTCTCGCGTCTCGACATCCCCGAACCCTTCGCCGAGGCATGGGAAATCGCCGGATGGACCGGCCTCAGGGTCGCCTCCGACAAGCCCGTCACCCGCGCCTATTCCATCGCCAACCGGCCCGAGGACAAGGGCAAGCTGGTCTTCAACATCCGTCTCGCCGTCCCGCCCGCCGGGCAGGAACAGGAGGTGCCGCCGGGGCTGGTCTCCTCCTATCTCTTCGCGCTGGCTCCGGGCGAGACCGTGGCCGCCGCAGGTCCTTTCGGCGAGTTCCATGCCCAGCCCACCGGCCGCGAGATGGTCTTCATCGGCGGCGGCGTCGGGATGGCGCCGCTCAGGGCGATGATCCATGAACAGATCGTCAGCGGACGGCGGATGCGGTATTTCTACGGGGCGCGGACCCGGGCGGATCTGTTCTATGTCGGGGAATTCGAAGCTCTGGCGGCGGAAAATGCCGATTTCTCCTGGACCCCGGCACTGTCCGACCCGGCCCCGGGCGACCGCTGGACCGGCGAGACCGGTTTCATCCACGAGACGGTGCAGCGGGAGATGGCCAAACATCCAGCGCCTGACGAGTGCGAATACTATCTCTGCGGCCCGCCGGTGATGATCTCGGCGGTGATCGCCACCCTGACCCGGCTCGGCGTCGAGCGCGGGTCGATCTTCAACGACGATTTCGGGACCTGACCCATGCCCAGAACCTGCCTCACCCGCCGCCAGTTCACCGCCCTCACCGGTGCTGCCCTGGCCCTGCCCGCGCCCGCCAGAGCAGCCGAGCCGGTCACCCGCCTTTCCGGCGCGGCCTTCGGGACCGGCTGGCGCGTCAGCCTGCCCACCGATGCCCCCGCCCGCGATCTTCTGCCGGGGATCGAAGCGGTGCTTGCCGAGGTGGACCGGCAAATGTCGCCCTGGCGCCGGGACAGCGATATCTCGCGGTTCAATGCCGCGCGGGCCGGTGCCCATGTGCTGCCGTCCGAGACCCTGCATGTCACCCGCGCCGCCCTCGATATTGCGGCAGCAAGCAACGGTGCCTTCGATCCGACGGTCGGACCGCTGGTTGCCCGCTGGGGGTTTGGACCCATCGAAGGCGACAGCCGGTCGGACTGGCGGGCGCTGGCGGTCTCGGGGGGGACACTCGCCAAGGCAACGGACGGCACGACCGTCGATCTCTGCGGCATCGCCAAGGGGCGGGCACTGGATCTGATCGCTGATCATCTCAAGGCGGCGGGCGTCGGGGATTTCCTGATCGATATCGGCGGCGAGCTGCGCGCTTCGGGGATGAACCCGGCAGGCCGCGCCTGGCAGGCCGGGATCGAGGAGCCCGGAAGCGGAAAGGATCGGTTCGCAGGTGTCGTGGCGCTCAGAGACCGGGCCATCGCGACCTCGGGCTCCAGGTGGAACGGGGTGCGGTTCCGGGATCGCACCTGGAGCCATATCGTCGATCCCGCCGCCCGGCAGCCGGTTGCAACCGCGCTGGTCTCGGTGTCGGTGATCGCCGAGAGTGCCATGATGGCGGACGGCTGGGCGACCGCACTGATGGCAGCAGGCGAGATCCGGGGACCCGAGATGTCCCAGCGCCACGGGATCTCGGCGCTGTTTCTGGCCGGGGAAGGACCGGCGCGGCAGCGGATCGCAACAGGAGGCTTCGATGCGCATGTCCTTGGCTGAGGTGAACCGATGGAACTGATCCTCGCGCTCTTGATCGTCCTCGCGGCCGTTGCCGGGCTGGCGATCGGGCTGATCCTGAAGGACCGGCCCCTCAGGGCGTCCTGCGGCGGTGCTGTCTGCAACGGTGCCTGCGCCACCTGCCCGCGCCGCGCAAGCAAGGAGGCGGGACCCGATGGCTGAAGACAGTATCGCCGCGATCATGCAGACCGACTATCTGACGCTCGCACCCGACACCCCCATCCGCGAGGCGACGGCACGGCTGACCAGGGCTCAGGCTTCGGCGGCCCCGGTCGTAGACGCATCCGGTCGCCTGGTCGGCATTCTGACCGAGAAGGACTGTTTCCGACCGGCGCTGAACGCCAGCTATTACCAGCAATGGGACGGGACGGTCGCCGGACAGATGAGCCCCGATCCGGCGACGCTTGACGCCGAAACCGACGTCGTCACGGCAGCGAACGCGTTCCTCGATCATCCCTATCGCTGCTTCCCGGTCACAAGCAATGGCGAGCTTGTCGGAATGCTCGACCGCGCTCACCTTCTCGGGGTCTTCCTGCGTTACGGCTGATCGCTCTCATCCCTGGCATTGCGCCGGATCGCGGCAAGGGTGATCGGCGGGCCGATCAGTTCGAAGACCACGGTGCTGGCGATAGCCAGCGCC